>CAYWHA010000001.1:0-434905 GCA_964457555.1 uncultured Solibacteraceae bacterium | reverse complement strand
GCAGGGGGAGTTCTGTTTTCCCTTGACAAGCCCTTATCATGGACGTCCCCTTTTCGGAAACGGGGAACGTCCCGTCTGTCCCCGGTTTAAAAATCGACGGCCAGTACTTCGTGATCTAGGATCGACGGAATTACCAGGGTGAGCGAGCCGTCGGTTTCGCGCACGCGGGGGGTCTGACCGCTGGCTAAGAGTTGCACCTTTTTCGCTCGCTGGCCTTCGGGCAGGCGGAGGGTCACTTGCTGCGGCGGCGTGGGAACGAACTCTCGAATGGGGCCTTTCATCATCATGGGATTCGTCAGGTTGACCAGGTGAACGGTCATGGATGACTTCTGGCGCCAGACGGTGACATCGAGCAGGCCCGGTCCGGTTACTAACACCGGGCGCGGCTCGTTGGAGGCCCAGTCCACGGCATTGCGCAATAGCTTGCCGTGGTCGACGGCCAGGATTTCCCAGAAGGTGCGGTCGATGTCCCAGGGAAAATAGACCACGCGGCTTTTGCCTGCTTCGCGCACGTAGAGTTCGGGGATGTCGGTCTTGGGAACGCGCGGGTAGACTTCCTCCATGGGCAGGTCGGGATAGGACGGGACCAGGGTGAGGGGCGAATTCGGCGGGGCGTCGTGCGGGCGCGTGGCGACGCGCGAGACGCCGTTGATGATGCGGTCGGCATCCTCCAATCCGGCCAGAATCGGATGGCGCTTGCCGGTAGCGCGGTCCGACTCCAGGAGGAGATAGGAGTTCTGCATGTGGGCGTCGATTGCGTCGAAGGACGCGCCGAAGAGGTCCGCGAGGCCGAAATCCGCGCGGCGCTCGCCCCATTCGTCGTAGAGGGATGTCTCATGAGTGGCGACAACGCTGCCGCCGCGGCCGACGTAATCGCGAATCTGCGCGCACTGCGCGGTGGAAAGCGCGGCGATGTTGGGAAAAATCAATACCTTGAACTGGGAGATGTGAGCGGCATCGAGCAGGCGGTCGTGAACCATCTCGAAGGGAATGCGGGCTTCGATGAGCGCCTGGTACCAGCCGAGCGCGGGGTCTTCCACCTTGGCGCGGGCCTGTGCGCCGCCGTAGTAAGTGGCGGTCTGCTGGGAGTAAACGATAGCGACGCGAGCCAGGGGCGCTTCATTGCGGAGATAGCGCTCGTTGCGGTAGAGCCAGCCGTAAAGGTCCTCGACCACGGGGAGCCAGCGGCGGTCGCGGATTGTGCCGGAGAATTTGGTGAACCAGGGACGCAGGCCGTTGGCGATGCCGTCGAGCGCCCACAGACGGACTTCAGGACCGCTCTGGACGGAATCTTTCCAGCGGTAGGCCTCCTCTTCTCCGACGCTGAAGATGCCGCCGATGGGCTTCGCACCCATGGCGGCGCGGTACTCCTTGGCGTTCTTCCCGTTCGACCATGAAGGCGCAAGGCCGCTGCGGGCCTGGCGGTCGGCGAACAGGATGTCGGCCAGCTCGCCGACCTTTTCCATGTCGAGATCGCTCAAGGCTCCGCCGCCGGTGTTGGGAATGTAGCGGGCGGCAGGATTGATCTTGCGGATTTCGCCGTCCCAGAGGCGCCACAGTTCGAAGAGGCGCTGCTGCCGCCACTGGTTGTAGGCGCGGCGCGCGGGGTCGCGCGGATTGCCGCCGCGCGGCAGATCGAGGCCTGAGGCGGCGCGGAAATTCGTCCGGCAGTGCTCGCAGTAGCACATGCCGGAGCCGGACCAGCGGTTACTGAAGACGCCATCCACCTGGTAGAGGGAGACGATCTCTTTAGTCACCTCAGTCATGAACTCGAAATTGTAAGGACCGAGGGCGCAAGTGACCCAGAAATCCGGGTCGGCCCAGTGGCGGCGCTTCTGACCATTGGC
Source organism: uncultured Solibacteraceae bacterium (assembly GCA_964457555.1). Taxonomy (GTDB): domain Bacteria; phylum Acidobacteriota; class Terriglobia; order Bryobacterales; family Bryobacteraceae; genus BOG-224. Next base: position 433,058 of record CAYWHA010000001.1, on the reverse strand, counting down.
CTCGACGGCGATCCAATCGGGATGAGCGTCGTAGACGTCCTGGTGGGCGGCGTGCGGGTCGGTGCGGGCGATCACCACCATGTTCAGTTTTCGGCACCCGGCCACCAAGTCGCCGAATGCGTCTCCGGCGCCGAGCCACTTACTGCGGTAGTGCAGTGGGATTTGGGTGGGATAGTACGCCACGCAACCGCCGGCGCTGAGGCAGGCGGCATCGGAGTGGGTGCGCTTGAAGTAGTCCAGCCAGAAGGCGAGATCGTACGTGCCGGGATCGTTTTCGACCAGTGTTAACTGGGCCCAGCGCATGGGACGGTCGAACCAGTCGCCGGGCGATGCGGGGGCCGAAGCGGCGCGCGCGCCAGCCAGCAGGAGCGGAGATCCGGCGATCGCCGAATTCCTCAAGAACTCCCTGCGATTGCAGGAATGGCCGTTCGTTCCGATCATGATGACTCCGTTCTCAGCGCCAATTGCGCATCAGGTAGTATTCGTTGATGGGGCGGTCGTCCTGAAGCGCGGGGATGCCGGGGTTCTGCCGGATCAAATCGTCCAACTGGACCTCCTGGCCCAAGACCACGGCAAACTCCTCGGTGGGGGTGTCTTCCGGTCCCCATTCAATGAGGTCGGCCGCCGCGCCGGCGGGCAGACGCGCGGCCAAATCCGCGGCGGTCCTCCGAGGGATGGGCGACTCGCTGGCGAGGAAATGCCATCCCCACTGCTCAATGGACCGGAAGACGCGGATGTAGGGAAACGATTGCTTCAAGGCCTTGGCCACGGAAGCCTGGACGTTCTGGTCCGCATCGGGAAGCCACTGCGCGAGGATGCCGCCCGGCCGTAAGCGCGGCTTGGCGGCGGCGTAGAATTCTTCCGAATAGAGGAGGCTGGAAGCGGCGGCTTCCACCGGCGGCGGCGGGTCGATGACAATCACGTCGTACTGGTCGCGAGTGCGGTCCAGAAAGAAGCGGCCGTCGTCGATCACGATTCGGGAGAGGGGCGATTTGAGCAACCGGTCGCCATCGGCATGGAAGAACGAGAACATGCGCGGGACGCTGGGGGCCAGTTCGACGGCCGTCGAACGGATGCCCCACGACATGGCGGAGCGGTAGGTGGTCCCCATGCCGAAACAGATGACGAGGGCGTCGGTGGGAACGCGCGGCAGAAACGCGAGCGGCATGTGCGCCATCATCTTGGTAATGGGCGTGAGACTGGTGATGCCGACGCCATTGACCAGCAACTGCCTCTCATCGCCCTCGCCGCCGGCGACCACGGTGGCGGTGTAATCCCGCAGGACTCTTCTGGGCGAGTACTCGGTCTCATATCCGCGGGTGGGGAGCACGCAGGCGAGAACCATGGCGGCAGCCGCGCAGGGTTGCCACACCCGAGCGAACTTCGATGGTCCGGAACGCCGGAGAAGCAAGCCGGCCGCAATCCAGGGCAGCGCGAAGATGAGCAGAGACCAACGTTCGCCCACCAGCGGGAGCAGGATGAAGCCGGCAAGCAAGGGGCCGGCGACGCATCCGACGACGTTAATGGCGTAGCCGCGGCCGGCGCGGGCGGGATCTCCGCGCGAAAAGCTATCCAACCACATGGGAGTCAGGAAGCCCGCGCAGGCCGAGAAGGGCATGACGCCGATGGCGACACGGACCAGCGCAAATAAGGGCATTCGCGGATCGCAGGCAACCAACAGGAGCACCAAGGAGCTCCCCAGCAGAATGAGGTGGCCGGCGGTCCAGGGACCGGTTAGGATCTTGCGGTCCCGGTAGGCCGTGGACCCAATGAACGTGGCCGTCAGATACATGCCCAGAATGGCGGCGAAGGCGTAGACCACCGTTCCGAGGAACGCGGTGAAGAGCCTGACCCACACCACCTCTACGCCCATGGTAGTGATGCCGGTGCCGAATAGCAGCCAAAGGTAAGTGCGCGAATCGGACGAAGGGGCCTCCGGCAGAGGATCGCGCGGCGAGGCGGCAGGCTGCGGTCTTGGCTTCGGCGGGGCGGCGAAGGAAAGCGCGAAAGCGGACGCGGCCAGGCAGGTGTTGAGCGTCAAGCCGGCCCGCAGGGTTCCAAGGAATCCCCATTTTTCGATAAACAGGAGCGGTACGATGCTGCCGAAAACCGCGCCGCCGATATTAGCTAGGTAGAGGTAGCTGAAAGACCGCGGCGACTCGCGGGGATAGCGCTCCTTGATGGCTTGCATGGCGAAGGGAAACGTGGCGCCCATGGCCGCGCACCAAGGCGCCAGGGTCAGGGCCATGAGTATCCCGACCACGGCATAGTAAGCGGCGTTGGAAAGGGGAAGGGCGGAGGCCAGTCTCTCCATGAACGCCCTGCCCCAGGCCAATTCACGGGGAACCAACAGAGCGGAGAGGCCGATGAGCAGTTCGGCGAGGGCGTAGAGCCGCAGGCCGCGGATGCCGTGCCGCGGTCCACGCTCTTCGACGTACCGGCCGGCGCGCCAGGATCCGAAACCGAGGCCCAACATGAAGACGGAGAGAACGATGGAGACGAAGGCGGTGGCGACCGAGAATTGCGCCATCGCGAGGCGGAGCCAGACCAGTTCGTAGAGAATCGCGCAGAATCCTGAAACGAGGAAGAAGGCGAAATAAAAGGGCATGGGGTTTGGAAACCAGAGTATAGCCCACTTCAGCGGAGTGGGCTGAAGCGGCGATCGCGAAGGGGGCTTGCGTATGCCCGAGAATCAACTCAACAGGCCAGAAGAAGGCAGAAGAAGGCAGACCAGGAGGTCCGCCCCACCTAATCACGCCAGTTGCGGGGCGATGGGGATGCCGGCGGCGGCCAACGCCGATTCCACCTCCGCGGGGCGCAGACGGGTGGCGTCGTAGTCCACCGTGAGGCTGTCGAGCGAGGGCGCTACGCGAACGCGCTGGATTCCATACAACACGTTGACGGACTCGATGCGCGCCAGCAAGGTGTTGTTGAGGGGCCGCTGCAATCGAAAATGAATCTGTACCTGGGTCATTTCGCCTCCGAATAGAGCCGGACTTCGGCATGGTGGTTGAGGGGGCCGCAGCCGCGCCCGAGGCCGGGGCTGGTCCGGATTGCTTCGTGAATAAAGGCTTTGGCGCGCGCTACGGCCTCGCCCAGCGGCAGGCCGCAAGCCAAGCCGGCCGCGATGGCGGCGGAATACGTGCATCCGCTGCCGTGGGTGTGGCGCGTTTCCAGGCGCGGGGCGGGGAACTCGCGCCATTCCGCGCCGTCGAAGAGCACGTCGGTGGCGTCCCCGTCCATGTGGCCGCCCTTGATGAGCACGGCGCGCGCGCCCAGTTCATGCAGACGGGCCGCGGCGCGGCGCATGCCCTGGAGATCGCGAATGGCGAGTCCGGTGAGGGCTTCGGCCTCCGGAACATTGGGCGTCACCAGGGCCGCCTGGGGAAGAAGGACGTCGCGAAACGCGCGCACGGCGGATTGCGGGGCCAGCGGCAGCCCGTGTTTGCTCACCATCACGGGATCTACCACCAGCGGGAAGGAGAACCTGGCTGCGGCGCGCCCCACGGCTTCCACCATTTCGGCCGACCCGAGCGCACCGGTTTTCGCGGCGGCAGGCGGGATATCCTCCAGCACGGCTTCCAGTTGTTCCAGAACGAGCGCGACCGGCACTGACTCGACACGCGTGACGCGCGTGGTGTTTTGCACCGTGAGCAGCGCGATGACGGCCTCGCCATACACGCCGAGCTGGTGAAAGGTCTTGAGATCGGCTTGAATCCCCGCGCCTCCGCTGGGGTCCGAACCGGCGATGGTCAGAGCTACGGGCGTCATCCCGTCCCAGCATAACAGCCTTATGCCGCGCGCAGCGCTTTCACGGGTTTACGGACCCGAATGCCTTATTTGTGTTGTTCGTCACGATTGCGGCGCGCGAACGCGTACGGTTCCGCACGAACCCAAAAAGGCCGTCCGCGGGGGGTCCGAAGAGCGAGGACGGAGCCACTAAGAAACGTGAAATTCTTCAGAACATTTGCACCGGCTTTGATTCTTCTTTCGCAGTTCGCGTGGGCCCAGAACAACATCCGGCTGCAAACCCGGACCTTCCAACCGCCGAGCGGCGAAACCTCGCTTCCCCCAGTGGCGCGCAACGGCCAACGAGCGCCGCGCTCGCACTACATCCTGCAATTCGGCGCGTATCCCGGGCCGGAGATTCGCCAGGAATTGGAGCGGCGCGGCGTCAGCGTGCTGGCCTACGTTCCCGATTCGGCGCTGATGGTTTCCTCTGGTCCAGGGGCGGAACTGCGGGGGCTGGGAGCCACCTGGGCCGGTTCGCTCGAGACGCCGGACAAGCTGAGCCCCCGGCTCGCGGCCGGGCCGGCGCCCGCGTTCCTGGTAGAGTTCTTCCCCGACGTGGACATGGGCACGGCGCGCGCTCTGGTTCTGCAGAATGGGTTCGCCCCGGTTGAGAATCGCGGACTACTTCCCGGACATCTGGTGGTGAAGGGGGATCCGAACCGCCTGGCGGAGCTGGCCGCCAACGACGAGGTTGCCTTCATCCTCCCGGCGTCCGCCGACCTGGCCGCCGGCGCGGATGTGGCCGGCTGCGGCGGAGCGGAAACCAGCGCCGGGTCGGTCCCGGACTACGCCACCATGGGAACCGGATGGGCTCCGGACGCGTCCGGCGCGGTCGCGCTCCAGTACTTCATCGAATCGCTGCCCGCGAATCTGAATGCCGCGACAGCGCAAGCCCAAATCGTGAAGGCGTTCAGCCAATGGGCGAGTTATGTCAACGTCAGCTTCACGGAGGGCGGCAGCGCAGCCTCGGAGCGCACCATCGCCATCCTGACGGCAAGCTACGCGCACGGCGACGCCTACCCATTCGATGGGCCGGGCGGCGTCCTGGCCCACACCTTTTACCCTGCGCCGCCGAACCCGGAGCCGTTGGCGGGCGATATGCACTTCGACGCCAGCGAGACCTGGGGCGTAGGGGTGAACACGGACCTTTTCAGCGTGGCTCTGCACGAGGCCGGTCATGCGCTCGGCATGGCCCATTCCACCGACCCGGCGGCGGTGATGTATCCCTACTATCACGTGGCGACCGGCTTGAACGGCGACGACATCGCCGGCATTCAGAGCCTCTATGGCGCCATTGCCGCCACGCCGCCGGTGCAGCCGGTAACGCCGCCGCCAACTCCCACGGCGCCGGCTAGTCCGCCGAGCGGTACGGACAACACGCCGCCGACTCTGAAGGTGGTATCGCCCAGTTCCACCATTGTGTCTACGACGTCGTCAGCCATCTTCGTTAGTGGCACGGCCACCGATAACGTGGGGGTAACAGCGGTGCAGTGGACCACCTCAACGGGTTCCGCGGGCAACGCAACCGGCACGGCGAGTTGGACGCTCCAGGCGCCGTTGCTGGTGGGGACGAACGCGGTGACGGTGCGCGCCTTCGACGCGGCCGGAAATTCGGCATGGAGGACGATTACGGTGGTACGAAGCGGGGATTAGTAAGAAATCTTCACTTAGTACCCTAGTCCGTTTCGCGTTGGCGCCGATAGGACCAATAGTAATGGGAAGCGATGTTCTAAACCCAAGATCCCGGCCCTGGTCATCCTGCAAGGCGGCGCAGGTTTGCGCTCCGGAACCATTACGCGGTCTGTGCCGACAGGCGTTATCCGGAGCGGACAGTTTGTGTGGTGCGGGCGAGTTTTCGATCGACGACACGGAGGGAACGCTGTTTGCCCTCGCGCGAGCCGTGGAGCAGCGCGACAGCCACATCGCGAGCCATTGCGAGCGGCTGGCGTTCATGGGCGTCGTCATGGGGATGGCCATGCAGTTAGACCGTCCCAAGCTGCTGAGTCTCTACAGAGGCGGCTACCTCCATGATGTGGGCAAGGTCGGCATCCCCGACTCGATTCTGTACAAGACCGGTGCGCTCTCAACGGAGGAATGGACGACGATGCGGACGCACCCGGCCCGCGGCGAAGAGATCTGCCGGCATGTGTCGTCGCTGCGCCAGGCGTTGCCGCTGATCCGCCACCACCACGAGCGCTGGGACGGCTCCGGATATCCGGACGGTCTTTGCGGTGAGCAGATTCCGATCGAGGCGCGGCTGCTGCAAGTGGCGGACATCTACGATGCGCTCATCAGCGACCGGCCCTACAAAGCCTCCTACACACCTGCCAAAGCGCTTCAAATCCTGCGCGAGGAGGCGGACCGCGGTTGGCGCGATCCGCGGGTGGTCGACCTTTTCGGCCGTCTTCACGAAGGTGTGATCGCGAAGATCGCCGAATATACCACCGGCGCGGACCATAATCTCCAGGCGATGAGAACCTCTCTCGATAATCTCCAGGAGCTTCTGGATTCCGCGCGACCGCCCGGCTTGTCCTGAGGGGGGGCCGGAGGCGCCCAGGTCCTTCGTGCGTAGGCGTTAAGAGAAGGCCGATTTCCGGCGCAGGGTGTTTCGGGCGGCCACGACCGCAGGACTGAGAGTCGTCTCGGCATTCGAAAAGTCGGCTCGACAGCCGACTCTGCAAGCCTGGCGGCTTGCGCCACGGCCGCATGGCTCCGCGCAGCGCCGGGGGCTCCCGCGTCCTTCGTGCGTAGGCGTTAAGAGAGGCCGATTTCCGGCGCAGGGTGGTTCGGGCGGCCACGACCGCGGGACCGAAAGTCGTCTCGGCCTTCGAAAAGTCGGCTCGACAGCCGACTCTGCAAGCCTGGCGGCTTGCGCCACGGTCGCATGGCGGCTCCGCAACGCGCCAGATGAAGCATCCGCTGCCTTCTCGCATGCTAGGCTGAAGGTTATGGCTCTTGCCCTGCGCGGATTGGCGGTCCTGGCCTGCGCCGCGGCGCTTCACTCTCAGACGGCGAACCCGGCGCCCACACCGCCGCCGGCCGGTCTCGAAACCGAGTGGGATATCGGCGTCGTGCTTGGAGAGATGGCGGCGCACGCCGGACGTCTGCTAGCCGCGCTGGACCGGGCCGATGTGAGAGCCTGGGTCCAAAAGGGCGCGTCGGAAACCTACGGGGACCAGTTGGATTCCTGCAAGAGGCAGACAGCCGCGTTCCAGGACGGCGCCAAGACGCTGGCCTCCGACCCCGAGAAACTCGCGCCCGCGCTGGAGTTGCTGTTCCGGATCGAAGGCGTCAACACCATGCTTGGCTCGATCGAAGAGGGCATCCGGAAGTACCAAAACCCTGAAGATGCCCAGGCGCTGGCGGCGCTCGCGGCGGAGAACGGGGCCAATCTGGGGCGTTTCCAAAAGTACATTGTGGATCTGGCGGCCGAGCGCGAAAAGCGGTTCAACGTGATGGACCGCGAAGCGCAGCGCTGCCGCGGCATTCTGGCCGATCAGCCTTCCGCGACGCCATCCACTTCGGGGAGGAAGAAGTAACCAGCCATGCCTTTCTCATGCAGCATCTGCGGGGAGGAGTCCACGCGTATCTGCGTGCGATGCACCAAGGACGCCTGCGAGAATCACCTTTGCGAAAAGTGCCGGCGGTGCAGCGACTGTTGCGAGTGCGAAGTGCGGCTGTCCGAGCCGGTTCAGCCGGTGGCGCGCGCCGCCGCGGAGCCGTCGCCCGGGGGAGAGCCGCCGCCTGACACGGAGCCGCCTGCGCCGGAGCCGCCCGCGCCACAGCCGCCTAACACGGAGCCGCCCGCGCCGGAGCCGCCCATCACCGAGCCGCCTGACACGGAGCCGCCTGCGCCGGAGCCCGGACAGTCCACGCTATAGTCTGACAGTCCGCGGGGCCCCGGCCAAACAGCCGATGCGGGCCGCGCGCTTACCGCCGCGTTTTTAACACCTCCGCAACCTTGGCCGAAAGCAAACCCGCGCTCACCGGCTTGCTCAGAACGGCGTCGGCCCCGAGTATCCGCGCAGTCTCCAGGAATCGGCCGTCGAACGCGCCGGAGATGGCGATGATCCTCACGCCGGGCATATCCCGGCGCAAAGCCCGTATGGTCTCAATCCCTTCTTGTTCAGGCATCACCAGGTCCGTGATCACCAGGTCCACCCCTCCGGCCAACGCCTGCCGAAGCGCCTGCTTCCCATCGGCCGCTTCCGTCACTTCGTAGCCGGCTTCCCGCAGCGCCCTGCACAGGAAGCCGCGCACCCCGGCTTCATCGTCCACCACCAGAATGCGGCCCGCCGGCGCTGGCGCGCCCAGCGCGGCGCGGACCTTCACGGCCAGTTCCTCGGGGCTGAACGGCTTCTGGATGAAAGTCGCGTTCCCCTCCATGAGGCTCTCCGGCTCCATGGCTTTATCGGTGTATCCGGACATGAACAGCACGTTGACGCGGGGCCGTAGTTTCTCCAATCGCGCGGCCAGTTCCCGGCCGCCTACATGCGGCATCACGACGTCGGTCAGCACCAGATCGATGCGCTCGCGCTCGAAGAGCAGCAGCGCTTCGCCGGCGTTCTCCGCGGGGATTGCCCGGTATCCTTTTGCCTTGAGCGCCGCGACAGCGTACTTACGGACTTCCTCCTGGTCCTCCACCACCAGCACAGTCTCATTGCCTCCCAGCGCCGGCATGGCCGGCGGGTCCCTGTCGTCGGCCGTTTCGGCCAGCGCCGGCAGGCAGATGTTGAAAGTTGTCCCTTGGCCCGGCTGGCTCTGGACCTCCACGTAGCCGCCGCTCTGCGCCACGACGCCCTGCACCATCGACAGCCCGAGCCCGGTCCCTTCGCCTACGCCTTTGGTGGTGAAAAACGGCTCGAATATTCGATTTTTGGTCTCTTCATCCATGCCCACGCCGTTATCGGCGACTTTCAACACAAGGTAGCGGCCCACACGGGCTTCCGGATGCGCTCGGGCGTAGCCTTCGTCCCGTTCCACGTTGGACGTCTCCACCATCAGCTTGCCGACGCCGGGCATGGCGTCCCGGGCATTCACCACCAGGTTCATCACCACCTGTTCCAACTGATGAGGGTCAGCCAGAATGGTCCCGGCCTCCGCCCGGAGCGCGACGCGCAGTTCCACGTCCTCCCCGACCAGACGCTCGAGCATGGGCCGCATCTCCGCCAGCGCGCGGTTGACATCCACTTTGCGCGGTTCGAGCACCTGCTTGCGGCTGAAGGCCAGCAGTTGCCGGGTCAATCCGGCGGCGCGTTCCCCGGCTTTTCGAATCTCGCTAACGCTTTCCCGCAACGGGTCGCCCGCCTTCAGTTGGGCGAGCAACATCTGGCTGTAGCCGTTGATCACCGTCAGCAGGTTGTTGAAATCGTGCGCCACGCCGCCCGCCAGCCGTCCGATCGACTCCATCTTCTGCGCGTGCTGAAACTGTTGTTCCAGCCGCAGGCGCTCTTCCTCCGCCTGTTTGGCGTCGCTCAGGTCGGTGATGAAAGCCACCAGGGCCGGCCCTTCGGCTAACGGCATGGTGAACACGGAGAGCGCCGCCGGGAATTCCGAACCATCGGAGCGCAGGCAGACGGCCTCGTAATCCCTGGGAACGGGCAGGCCCTGTGCGCGCCGGGCCGCCCGCTCCGCTACTTCGTCCCGGTGCTGCGGCGCGAACAGCTCGATGGTGGGGCGGTCGTTCAGTTCCTCGGGCCGGTGGAAGCCGAATATGCGCAAGTACATCGGGTTGGCGTAGACGATTTTGCCCAGGCGCGAGATGGAAATCGCAATGGGCGCATCTTCGGTCAGCGTCCGGAAGCGCGTTTCGCTGGTTTGCAATTCCTGCTCGGTCCGCTTGCGCTTGGTAATATCCAGGATGGAGACCAGGGCTTTCCGCCTTCCGTGGATTTCCAGAGGCGCGGTGAACGCCAGGAGGCAGCGAGGCTCCGCATACTCACCGCCCAGGAGCAGCCACCTTTCCACGTTGTCATGCGGGTTCCCGTTCTGAACCGTATCGAGCACCGCCAACCGCAGCGCGCACTCACCGCACGAGGGCCCGTGGCCGCAGCCCCTCGGATCGGCCAGCGAACCCAGGCACCCCAACGCGCCGCCCGGCCGCAGGCCAAGCATTTCACTTTCCAGCCGCCCGGCGAGTTTGAGCGCGGTTTCATTCACCTTCTCGACCTGTAGATCCTGGTCCACTACCAAGAACACCACCGGCGCGTTGGCGTGGATCACGGCAAGTTCCGCGTGCGCCGCGCGCGCTTCCAACTCGGCCCGCTTCCGGTCCGTGATATCCAATAGGGCGCTGCGGATGCCGACAACCTCGCCATCCTCCTTCCTCACCAGGATGTCGTGGATTTCGAGCCACAACTCACCGCCGTCGCGCCGTATGAAACGCCGCTCGAACGGTTCCAGTGGCTGCTCCCCTGACATCTTCCGGAGGATGGCCTGGCGGCCGGCTTCGCGGTCGGCGCCGGCGATGAAATCGAATACCGGCCGCCCCAACATGTCGGCCGCTTCGTAACCCAGCAGGGCGCACTCAGCCCGGTTCACCCGCAGGATCACGCCCTCCCGGTCCAATTCGTGATATGCCACGGGACCGTTATCGAACAGATCGCGAAAATTGGATGCGTCTGACATGGGTCGCTTTTCGACGAAGATTGTTATGAGAGTATCACATCGCCGATGTTGCCCCCATTGGCCCGTGCCCTTCGGGGCAACGCCTGTAACATCGGCTGAGCCTTAGCGACACGATAGGGGCCGCCCGGCGCGATCGCGGCCCGGCGAAAACGTTAACCGCTCTCTTACGTTCGCGGCTCGGTTCGAAGTGCTTGCGGTTGCTCGGGCGTTTCGTTCTTCGTAAGGAGTATCTCCAGCCCAGTCAAGCTTTCCTGGATCTCAGCGCTGTGAAACTTCGTTTGCGCGATCATCCGCTCGAACTCACCCTTTGTATAGGCGCGTTTGAGCAGCATGAAGCGGAACGTCAGTTTGGTCATAAATCCGTTCACGGCGCCGGCGTTTAGGTCATTCACAGCCCTACTAATCGACTCCCAGGAGGCATCCCTTCGCAGATCGACGATGAGAGCTTGGCCGCCGGGCTTAAGAACGCGGTGCATCTCTTCGAGGGCGCGTACCGGCTCGCTGAAATTCTTGAAGGCCGCGCGGCACAGAAGATAGTCGAACAGGTTATCGCCGAACGGCATGGCGGAAGCGTTGCCCCTCTGAAAGTCAACCTGGACGCCTGCCGCCGCGGCATTTGCGCGGGCGATGTCCACGAACGTGGCGCTTACGTCCAGACCCGCGATTCGATAGTCGCCCAGCAGCGCCAGTTCGACCGCGAAGTACCCAGGCCCGGGAGCCACTTCAAGGACGCTCGCTCCCGGCGGAATCCGTGCCGCCTCGCGCCGCGCAAGCGCCTGAAAATCACCGAGCGACTTTTTCGTCAGAGATGCGTACCACCGCGCAATGGGACCCTCCATTCCCAGGCCCTTATAAGGCTTTACGGTCGATGCGTGAGCTGCCATGGAACCCTTCCTTTCAGAGCGATCGTATCCGCCGGCTGGGGACGCGTTGAAGCGCGATTCGGCGAATGCGCGCCGGATGCCGGCGAATGCCGGTTCCAGCGGACGAACCTCGCAGCCCTTAACCCCGCACCCGACCCTTAGCGATACGATAGGCATTAGTCCCGATTCATGCCCGACGCCCCCATTTCCGTTCTTCTGGTGGACGATCATAGCCTGGTACGCCAGGGTTTTCGCCGCATGTTGGAAGACGATTCCGGGATTGTGGTGGTGGGTGAGGCCAGCGACGGGCATGAAGCCGTGGAAGCCGCGGCCCGCCTGCATCCCATGGTGGTGGTCATGGATTTCGCGCTGCCGAGCATGAACGGCGCGGTGGCTGCCCGCCACATCCTGAAGGCCGACCCCCAAACCGTGGTGTTGATTCTCAGCATGCATTCCGAGGCCTCCTACGTGCGCACCTGCATGGATGCCGGAGCCCGCGGATATCTGCTCAAGAACGCCATGGACCTGGAACTGGTGCGCGCCGTAAAGCAGGTAGCCGCCGGAGCGCAGGTGCTCGATCCGCGCCTGGGTTCGCTGGCGCCGCCCGACAAGGCCGACCGGCCGGACCTGACCACCCGCGAGTTGGAGGTGCTCCAGTTGATTGTCCATGGCAAGTCCAATAAGGAGATCGCCACCGTGCTGGGGGTCAGCGCCAACACCGTGGCCGTGCATCGCGCCAATATCATGCAGGCGCTCGGCATGCACAACACCGCCGAGCTGGTGGTCTATGCCATCCGGGAAGGACTGGTGAGCATCGCGTGACCCGGAGGACCTTTCTTGCCGGAGCGCTGCCGCTCATGGCCGCTCCTCCCGCCGGTCCCGGGTTCCGGCTCACCGACGTCACGGCCGCCGCCGGAATCGATTTCCATCACAACAGCGGGGCCTTCGGCGCCAAGTATCTACCCGAAACCATGGGCCCGGGCTGCGCCTTCCTCGACTACGACGGCGACGGCTGGCTGGACATCCTGCTGGTGAACGGCATGGATTGGCCGGGGCACAAGCGCCAGCGCAGCGCCTTGCGGCTTTACCGCAACGACCGCAACGGCGCGTTCACCGACGTCACCCGCCAGGCCGGATTGAACGTCGAAATGTACGGCATGGGCGTGGCTGTCGCGGACTACAACAACGACGGCTTTCCCGACATCCTGATTACCGCCGTCGGCCAGAACCGCCTGTTTCAAAACAACGGGCGCGGGCAGTTCGTCGACGTCACGGAGAAGGCCGGCCTCGGCGGGCGCAGCGCCTTCAGCACTTCGGCCGTCTGGTGCGATTACGACCGCGACGGGCTGCTCGATCTGCTGGTTTGCAACTACGTGAAGTGGTCGCCCGAGCGCGACGTTTTTTGCAGCCTCGACGGCAAGCGCAAGTCGTATTGCACGCCGGAGGCCTACCACGGTGAGACCTGCTGGCTGTTTCGCAACCGCGGCAACGGGACTTTTGAAGACGTCACCGCCAGGAGCGGCATCTTCGACGCCACTTCGAAATCCCTCGGCGTGGCACTGATCGATTACGACCGCGATGGCTGGCCGGACCTGTTGATTGCCAACGACACCCAGCCCAACAAGCTCTACCGCAACCTGCGCAACGGAACCTTCGAAGACGTGGCCGTCAAAGCGGGCGTGGCCTTCAGCGAGGACGGCAAGGCCCGCGCCGGAATGGGAATCGATGTGGCGGACTTCGATAACGACGGCGTGGACGGCATCGCCATCACCAATTTCGATAACGAGATGATGGCCCTCTACCGCCAGGTGCGCGAAGGCGTCTATGTGGATACGGCGGTCAAAGCGGGTATCGGCCAGCCGTCGCGCTATAGCCTGGGCTTCGGCTGCCAGTTCCTCGACATTGACCTGGATGGCTGGCTCGACCTGGTGGCCGTGAACGGGCACATCGATGAAACCGTCCGCCAGATTCGCGGCAACGTGGGATACGCCCAGCCGCCGCACCTTTTCCTCAACGACCGTCATGGCGGCTTCCGGGACGTGGCGGGCATTGTGGGCGGCGGCTTTGAAGCGCCGAAAGTGGGCCGTGGCTGCGCCTACGGCGATTTCGACCGCGATGGCGACCTGGACCTCCTGATGACCACCAACCAGGGGCCGGCGTATCTGTATCGCAACGACCTCGGCAATGGGTTTCGGTCGCTCCGCCTGAAGCTGACCGGTGTCAAATCGAATCGCGATGCCGTGGGGGCCGTGGCGCGCGTCACGACTCCCGACGGCGCGCAATCGCGGATGGTGAAGACCGGATCGAGCTACCTCTCGCAATCCGAGCTGACACTTACCTTCGGCCTTGGCAAGCGGGACAGCGTCCAGCGCATCGAGATCGAGTGGACCAGCGGCCAGAAGCAGGAATTCCAGAACGTGCGCGCGGGAGCGTGGCAATGCACGGAAGGGCAGAAGCTCGTGGCCGTGACGCCTTGAGAGCGGCTCCGTGTCCGGGCCAGTTAGCGATATCCGACTTTTCGTCAGCTAATGCGCGGATCGCGAGAGCCAGCTGCGCAGCCTACTCGGCAATCGAGGAGACACAGGGCGGTTTCACCGCACGCCAAATTGATCCGCTCCTCCTGAAGAGGAAGTAGCTGCAGCCTCCGCCGAGTCGATATCGATTCGCCACGAACAGCACAGCTCTCTTCCGATGAGAGTCGAAACCAACGGCGGAGAAGACTGTATACCCGGCTATTCTGCTGTCACCCGGAGGATTCTGGCCGCCAGTGCCCCATCCGGGCAAGAGGCCTGAAGCTGGCACGAGCGAATACGCAAGCCGTTTGGAGACAATTGAGCGTTCCAGCAGCCAATCATGCGCGTTCTGCTCGGCGTAGTTGCGAATCGCCTCTTCAAATTCAGATCGAAGTCGTTTGGAAAAGCATGATAACGGTACGTGGTTTGGAGGTTCTGTGGAATCGCCCGGAGCCTGGACCCATCCCTTGAGATATGACGCCCCAACTTCTTGTTGTATAACGAGGGGTCCGCTTCCGTCCCGGACGTATGCCTCGATCCATGCACTCATGACGGCGTATCCGTCCGCATCCTCAAACGGAAGCGCGACCCGAGAAGCTGCCAACCGATCGTCGGCGGATGGGTCTCCGGGATGTTTCTGAGCGGTAACCGTCAGCAGGAAGCTGGAGAGGATCAAGTATAGAGCGCATGACTTCGGTCGCATCTAATAGCAAAGACACCGCTGTATCACGATCGGTTACATGAGCGCACAGGTTCTGGTTGTGAAGGGGGTTCCTGGAAACTACCGCGCTGCAGTCTCCAAGTCGCGGTCCGGAAGTGTTATGCCCATGCCCCGCCGGCCCGCCGCATACCCGGAAACGGAGTTCGGGCAACGCTAGGTTATCGGGCTGCCGCGAGGAACTCTTCCACAGTCAATCCCGCGCTCGCGATCAACGCCCGCAGCGTCCCACGGGCGACTTGCGGATGATCGGGGACCGACAGCGTCGCGGGAGCGCCCTGCTTCGTCAGCACGATGTGGCTGCCGCGCCGTCGCGAAACCCGCCACCCAAGACGCTCGAACGCGCGAACGACCTCGCGTGGCCGGAACAGCGGGAGTTCCGGCATCAGACCGCTACTTCAACCTCGCGCGTGGTCACGTGGAGCGGCATACCTAGCTCGGCTCGGACCGCCAGGCATTCCCGGATCGCATCGACGACGTTCGCCTCGGCCTCGCGCTCCGTTTGCCCTTGGCTGACGCAGCCCGGGATCGAGGGGCACTCGGCAATATACAGGCCGTCTTCGTCTTGATGGATGCTGACCACGAACTTCATGCCGATTCTATTCTAACCCATAGCCGGTGTTCCAGGCGCCTCGAAATCCCTCGGCGTGGCACTGATCGATTACGACCGCGACGGCTGGCTGGACCTGTTGATCGCCAACGACACCCAGCCCAACAAGCTCTACCGGAACCTGCGCAACGGAACCTTCGAAGACGTGGCCGTCAAAGCGGGCGTGGCCTTCAGCGAGGACGGCAAGGCCCGCGCCGGAATGGGAATCGATGTGGCGGACTTCGATAACGACGGCGTGGACGGCATCGCCATCACCAATTTCGATAACGAGATGATGGCCCTCTACCGCCAGGTGCGCGAAGGCGTCTATGTGGATACGGCGGTCAAAGCGGGTATCGGCCAGCCGTCGCGCTATAGCCTGGGCTTCGGCTGCCAGTTCCTCGACATTGACCTGGATGGCTGGCTCGACCTGGTGGCCGTGAACGGGCACATCGATGAAACCGTCCGCCAGATTCGCGGCAACGTGGGATACGCCCAGCCGCCGCACCTTTTCCTCAACGACCGTCATGGCGGCTTCCGGGACGTGGCGGGCATTGTGGGCGGCGGCTTTGAAGCGCCGAAAGTGGGCCGTGGCTGCGCCTACGGCGATTTCGACCGCGATGGCGACCTGGACCTCCTGATGACCACCAACCAGGGGCCGGCGTATCTGTATCGCAACGACCTCGGCAATGGGTTTCGGTCGCTCCGCCTGAAGCTGACCGGTGTCAAATCGAATCGCGATGCCGTGGGGGCCGTGGCGCGCGTCACGACTCCCGACGGCGCGCAATCGCGGATGGTGAAGACCGGATCGAGCTACCTCTCGCAATCCGAATTGACGCTCACCTTCGGCCTCGGCAAGCGGGACAGCGTCCAGCGCGTCGAGATCGAGTGGCCCAGCGGCCAGAAGCAGGAATTCCAGAACGTCCGCGCGGGAGCTTGGCAATGCACGGAAGGGCAGAAGCTCCTGGGGGTGACGCCCTGAGAGCGGCGCCGTGTCCGGGCCAGGCGCCGATAACCCCAGATATCGGGAGCAATCGCCTGCCCTTGGAGGTTGGGGCGCTAACACGTTCTCGCTTGTTTCCGGATTCGCCGTAAACCGACGAGAGCACAGCTCATGTCGGGCCGGGCTTGCTCCCGGGCCACCCGCCCAGCCCAGCCCGGTGTCACTACGTCTGGTGCAAAACGTTCTGGCTCAGGTCCTTGCCGGAGGCTGGTGTGACATCGCCATACAGGGCATTGGACGTCTCGCCCGTGGGGGTCTGACTGCCGCCGCAGGTGTTGGTACTCTGTACCGCAAGCGGGGCTAATGCCTGATAGGTTAGGATGCCGCCTCCTGACGTGAATGTGCAACTGTGGGTACCGCTGGGTGGTCCTACGAGATTGACCTGGAAGCCATAGATCGCACACAAGCAGTTAGACGGGAACCCAAACTGGTAGCTGGAAACCTCACTGAAGCCCGGATTGGTTATGCTGAATGTCGCACTCGTCACATTGCTGTTGGAATCGGTGTCGAGCGCAATTCTCATCACTGAGCCTCTCAGCACCTGATTCGATGAGACAGTGCCGAATGACGAATAGTTGTTGGCCGGGCTAAAACCGAAACCCTTGTCCGTGGACCAGTACTGGATCCCCCACTGAACCGAGTTGTTTTCAACGGCGATCACGAACTGCATCCAAAACAGCGCCTTGCCCTGATAAGTAGATTGGGGATTGGTCTGCGGATAGCAATTCAACTGCAGCGAAAAGCCATTATTCCCGGCCGTGATCAAATCCCAATTGACCTGCAGGGTCACAATTAGGCTCTGTAGACTCTGACAACCGTTGACGAGAATCGCGTTGTTACTGCTGCTCAGGCCCATGACTCGTCACCTCCCTCACTATCGCGTGCGCAAAGTTACCGGACGCAATCCAAGCGAAGAGTTGCCCGCATACGGGCCGTGTCTGCCAGCCGGAATCTCCATTTTGCGCCGCGGTTACAGGGGATTGTACACCGAATGCCCTCCGGTCGTACCCCTTATTTGCACGTTTTTTTAGTCCCCGGCTCTAAGGCGACACACCGCCTGCAATCGGCGGACGATGCGGGCTGACCACGGCCGGCCACCGGCAAGCGCGAAATTTCGTGTTTGAAACGCCTACGGCGCGGCGATTCTTGGCCGATAACTATTATGGATGTCTCTGCCGCGAAAGATCGGCTGGATGGTCAGCCTGTGGTGCCTGTACCCCTTGCCGGGAACGGCGCAACACTGGTCGTTCCAGATGTACGGGGTAGACCAGGGATTGACCAATCCCACGATCCTCGCGTTGCAGCAGGATCGCCGGGGATTCCTTTGGGCCAGCACGGAAGGCGGCCTCTTCCGTTACGATGGCGACCGCTTTCAAGCGTTTGCCGCGAAGTCCGGCGGGAAACACGGCGACGTTTACTCCATGCATAGCTCGACAGACGGCCAATTCTGGGCGGGATCGAGCGCCGGTTTATTCCGTTGGGCGGGAGATGCCTTCGCCGCGGTTCCGGGGTTTGAAAACGTCGAGCTGACGGGGGCCCAGGCGATCGGCAGCGACGCCACGAACCTCTATGTCGCCGCGCAATCGGGGCTCCGCGCGATGCCGCTCGATGGCCGCGGGCAACCGCTCCCGATCTCGCCGAAGGAGTCGTACGCCGTATTCGTGGCGCGCGATGGAACAGTGTGGTTCGGCTGCGGGCCGGCGCTGTGCGCGCTCAAAGATGGCCGTGAACAGGAGTGGGCCCGCGACCGCGGCGTGAGCGACGGCCCCTGGAGAAGCATTGTGGAGGACGGCGCCGGGCGGCTGTGGATTCGTTCCCCGGGAAAAGTGCTGGTACGCGATTCGCCCCGCTCGCGGTTTCACGCTGTGCCGGACCTCCCCGACCTGAACTCCATCCATAGCTGGCCTCTGGTAGCCAACCGTCTCGGACAGGTGCTAATTCCGCACAGCGCCGGAATCATGATTTGCGACGGCGGCCATTGCCGGAATTACGGCGCCGAGAGCGGCCTGAGCCACGCTGAAGTAATTAGCGCATTCGAGGACCGGGAGGGTTCGCTTTGGATCGGTTACAGTGGCCACGGTGTGGCCCGCTGGCTCGGACGGGAACAGTGGCAGAGCTTCGCCGAGGACGAGGGGCTTGCAAATCCGTCCATATGGCGAATCGTGCGCGGCGCCGGCGGAGAGCTGTGGATCGGAACCAGCCACGGCTTATTTCGCGGCGCCCAGGCGGGTGACCGGTGGCGGTTTCGGCCAACGGATGTCGCGGGCAGGTTTCCGGTATATGGATTGGCGGCGGAAAGCGACGGCTCCATCTGGGTGGGCACGTATGAAGGCGGGGCCAACGGGCTGGTGCGATTTAACCCTCGGACCAATGCGCGGACGGTCTATCCACCGGACCGCCCTGTGCCTAAGTTCTACGTCAATGCGATCGATCGCGATGACGCCGGCGCAATTTGGGTTGGGACGTCGCACGGCGTGATGCGCCTGCGGCCGGGGGCCACGCGCTTGGAACCGGTTCCACTGCCAACGGGCGATTCCAGCATCTCGGAAGTCAAGTCCACGCGCGAAGGCCTCTTCGTAGCCGGCCATAAAGGGCTGTACATTCAGCAGGGTCAGGTGGGCCGTCTGCTCACCGTGGCGGATGGGCTGAAGGACAATTGGGTTCAGCAGGTGGTGATCGGCCCCGATGGGGCGCTCTGGATTTCCTACTTCGCGCCCTTGGGAATCACGCGGATCGAAGTCGATGGCGGGAACTTGCGGATGCGGCACTTTACGGCCGCCGACGGACTGCCGAGCGACGTCGTCTACTCCCAGTTCTTCGATGCCGGCGGCCGGCACTGGCTGGGTACCGACAGCGGAGTGGCCGAGCTGAATGGCGATGGATGGACGCACTACGACACCTCCGACGGCCTGGTTTGGAACGACTGCAACGCCCACGCGTACTTCGCCGAGGCCGATGGAAGCGTGTGGATTGGAACCAGCGGCGGCCTCGCGCGGTTTACGCCGGCGGACCTGCCGAAGCCCGTCCTGCCGGAAGTGTCGATTACGACGGTACTGCGCAACGATCTGCCGGTCCGGGGTACGGATTTCGATTCCCGGACGCATTCCCTGGCGCTTCGCTTCACGATGCTCTCCTATTCCCGCGGGGCGGTAAGATTCCGGTACCGGATGGGAGACGCCTCAAGTCCTTGGGTGGAGACGCAAACACGGGAGGTCCGCTTCGCCGAGCTTCCGGCCGGCGTCCACCGGTTTGAGGTTCAGGGCGAATCCCAGCCGGGAGTGTGGACGCACTCCGCGGTCTTGCAGTTTCGCGTTCGTCCGGCCTGGTTCCGCGCCTGGCAGTCTCAGGCGGGTTTGGCGCTTGCGCTGGCGGGCCTCTTCTGGTGTTGGTGGCGGCAGCGGGAGACTCGTCAACGCTCGGTGAGGGCGGCGCTCGAAGCGGCGGTGGAGGAAAGGACAAGAGATCTGGCGGCAGCCACGAAGCGGGCCGAAGAGGCCACCAGGCGGGCCGAACAAGCCAATTGCGCCAAGGGGGAGTTCCTAGCTAACATGAGCCACGAAATCCGCACCCCGATGAACGGCGTGATTGGAATGACCGGTCTGCTGCTCGATACCGATCTCACGAGCCGGCAGCGGGAATATGCCGAGACCGTACGCCAGTCGGGTGAAGGTTTGCTAACGCTGATCAACGAGATTCTCGACTATTCGAAGGTCGACGCCGGCAAAGTGGGTATCGAGGCTTATCCATTCGACCTTTGCGAGGTCATCGAGGAAGTCTACGGCCTGCTGGCCGCCGGCGCCAACGAGAAGGGAATCGATCTGCTGCTGGCGTACGCCGCGCGGACGCCGCGCAAGTTCATCGGAGACGGCGCCAGGATCCGCCAGGTGGTCACCAATCTTGTAGGCAACGCCATCAAGTTTACGCCCAGCGGCAATATTGTGGTTTCCGTGGATTGCGCGGAGCATTATGCCGGATGCCCGCGGATGCGGATCAAGGTGCGGGACTGCGGCGTGGGAGTTCCATCGGATAAGATCGGACTCCTGTTTGAGAAGTTCAGCCAGGTGGGCGGCTCGACCACGCGGCGGTATGGCGGCACGGGACTGGGCCTGGCTATATCCAAACGGCTCGTGAACCTCATGGGAGGGTCTATCGGGGTCGAAAGCCGGCTTGGAGAAGGGTCCACTTTTTGGTTCGAGCTGCCGTTGGAGCTCGATGCGCAGCAGGATGCGGCCCCGGCCCTTGCGGCTGACACCGGCATCCCACGGGTTCTGATTCTGGGTGACAACGAAGTCGCCCGGCGTATGATCGGCGAACAGATTAACGGTTACGGAATTCGCAGCGAGAACTTTGCCGCGGATCGAGACGCCCTGCAAAAGATGCGTGGCGCGCAAGAGGCCGGCGATCCTTTTCACGTGGTCCTTCTCGATTGTCCGCTGAGCGGAGGCGGCGAGATTGCATTCGCGCAGGCGATTCGCTCCGATCCGGCTGTTCGCGGCGCTGTCATTGTGACGATGTCGGGTTCCTCCGGACAATTCCAGGAGCTCGGTCAAACACTGAGCGGCATCGTCGATGTGTGTCTCAGCAAACCGGTGCGGCAGTCGCAACTGTTCAATGCCCTGGCGAACGCCTGCGCCGAACGGCGGCCAAACGGGCCTTCCGGCAGCCTCGCGGCCAAACCGAATCCGGAACCGTCCTTCGCCGGGAAGTTCGCTCGATGCGACGGGCGGATTCTGGTGGTGGAAGACAATCCCGTCAATCAGAAGGTCGCCTGCATGATGTTGGAGCGGCTCGGCCTGCGCACGGATGTGGCTTCCAACGGGCGGGAGGCGGCCGAAATGTCCGCACAGGCGCCTTACAGCCTGATCCTCATGGACTGTCAGATGCCGGAGATGGACGGCTACGAGGCCACACGGAACATCCGTCGGCGGGAAGGCCCGGCGCGTCAGGTGGCCGTTATCGCCATGACGGCTGACGCCGTGGCGGGATCTCGCGAGCGCTGCCTGGAAGCGGGGATGGACGACTACATCACGAAGCCCGTGAAAATGGACGAACTGTGCCGGACTCTGGGTCGATGGCTATCGGCGGAGCAGCCGGTCCCGCAGTAACACGGACAATAGCGGCCGCGTTCACACCCACTTCATCTCGCGCCACTGCTTGAATGCCGCCTCGGTCAACCGGGACAGGTCGGCCAGCAACTCCGGCGCCGGCTCAGTCTTGAAATTGAAGCACGCCTTGCCTTGCATGCGCGTCTTCAACGCGGGCGTAACGCTCTTCATGAGCGGCGGAGACATGTAAATCGGCACCAGATGAAAGCTGACGTATGCCTTTCCCAGGCGCACGCAGCCGAAGTACAAGGGCTGCCCTTTATGCTGTGGGAAAGGTGACGCGGATTTCGTCACAAGCGTATATTCAATGGGCGTGTCGGCCTTCACGGCCAGGCGGTTCTCATATTTTGCGAGTACAGGTTTCAGGACGGCGAAGACGGTGGAGAAATCGGCAGCCATAAGGCACAGTTTACTCGATGCCTTGTTTTCCTGGGAAACTCAATGCAAGCCCCCGGCGTAATGTAGAGTATTTACAGGAGTCGTCGAGCCTTTATGGTCCGCAAGGTTGTCGTCTTTGTCTTGGCGTGCGCGGCCGCGCTCGCGCAGGGCCTGGGCCAAACGGTCATTCGCGTCGAAGTCAACCTGGTGCAGGTGGACGCCGTCGTCACGGATTCCAAGAACAACCACGTGAGCAATCTCAAGGCTGGAGACTTCGTAGTTCTTCAGGACGGTAAGGCGCAGACCATCACTAACTTTTCCTACGTTACGACGGGCAACGGGACGGTTCTCGCGATTTCACCTCCTGGCCCCCGAACCGGCGTGGCGGCGGCGCCACTCGCTCCCGCGGCGCTCAAACCCGCCGATGTCCGCCGGATGTTTGCCCTGGTGGTGGACGATCTGGGTTTGTCTTTCGAGAGCATGGCTCATGTCAGGGACGGCCTACGGAAGTTCGTCCACCAGCAGATGGAGCCCGGCGACATGGTGGCCATCATTCGCACTAGCGGAGGGTCGGGCGTGCTGCAGCAATTCACCACCGACGGGAGCCTGCTGGACGCGGCGATCGACCACCTGAAGTTCGTGTACGGCGGAGTGGGCGTCAATTCGTTCGAGCCGGTGGGGGGGCTTACCGGCGTCTACCCGGCTTCGCGATCGAGCCTCGCGGGCGTGTTCGCCGCGGATGCCGATGCCGCCGATACCCAGCTCCGCGGCGAGACCTTCCTTACGGGCTCGCTGGGTGCCCTTCGTTACGTGATCGACGGCCTGCGCGATTTGCCCGGCCGTAAATCCGTCGTCCTGTTCTCCGAGAACATGAAGATCTTCCAAGGCTTGGCGGACGACCCGATTCCCACGGCCGGGGGCGGTCCTTCCTTTCCGCCGATCCCGTCCGTCGTGGGCGCCATGCGCCGTCTCATGGACGCGGCCAACCGCGCGTCGGTGGTAATTTATACCATCGATCCGCGCGGCGTCCCGCCGTTTCTTCCCGGGCCAGGGCGAATCGGGGCGACAAGGCCCGCGGCCGATGGCCAGCGCGAAAAGCGGATGCAGGATTCGCAGCAGGGACTGGTCATGCTGGCGGAAGATACCGGCGGCCTTTTCATCCACGACGATAACCGCATCGACGACGCGATCCACCAGGCGGTGGCCGATACCGCGGGGTACTACCTGATCGGCTATCGTCCCGACAAGGCGACGTTCGATGCCAAGAGCGGCGAGCCCGTGTTTCACCACATCCAAGTTCGGGTCACTCGCGCTGGTTTGCACGTGCGTTCGCGCAGCGGTTTTTTCGGGGAATCCGACACGGAAGCGCAAGGCGCGCCGCGCAACGGGCATGACGAATTGATGCACGCGCTGACTTCGCCATTTTCCTCCGGCAGCGTGGACCTGAAATTGACCACGCTGTTCCACCAACCGCCCAGTGGGCCGGCTTACCTTAGCGCTGTGATGCGCATCGACGCCAACAACATCAAGTTCGTGGAGCAGCCTGGCGGCGGCCAAAAGGCCACCGTCGACGTGGCTGCCATGACCTTCGGCGAAGGCGGCAGGCCGGTGGACCGGAGCGACCGCCGGTTCGACATCGATCTGGATGCCGCGCAATACGCCGCGGCCCACGCAAAAGGCATAGTGTATCGGATAGACCAGCCTCTGCAGCGCCCCGGCCCGTACCAATTCCGCGTCGCCCTGCGCGACGAGGCTTCCGGACGACTGGGATCCGCCAGCCAGTTCGTGACGGCGCCCGATCTCGCCAACGGCCGGCTGGCATTGTCCTCCATTCTGCTGCGCGAGAACGCGCAGAACGGTTCAGACGTGAATCGCCCGGAAGGACGCGTTACCGATGCCGACCCAGCCGCCGGCGCCGCCGAACGCGTGTTCTCACCCGGCGCCGCGCTATCGTATCAATACCAGATCTTCAACGCTCAGGCCGACGCAGCCGGGAAGACCGGCCTGCAGGTGGAGATCCGGATTTTCCGCGACGGCAGCCTGGTGTATCAAGGTCAGCCGATGACGCTGGATCTTGCCGGGCAGACGACTCCGAAGCGTTTGCTGGCAGGCGGCGATATGGTCCTATCGAAGATTCCCCCCGGCGACTACGTACTGCGACTGATCGTAGTCGACAAACTGGCGAAACAGAAATACCAGGCCGCCTCGCAGTGGATGGATTTTGCAATCCGCCAGTAGCCAAGACTCGTACCAGGAGTATACTGGCGAGGAGCCGGGACGCTGGAATGGGAATCCCGGCATGGAGGTCTAGCCGATGCTCAAATCCATTGCCGTCGTGGGCGGTAGTTACGTGCTCTCGGTCGTTCTGGTCATGGCCACGGACCCGGTGCTGTCGCGCGTCTTCCCGGGCGATTTCGTGGAAGGCCGCATACCCTCCCGTGTTGCGCTTCTAGCGAGCACGGCGCTCTTTGTCGCTGTCTCAATCCTCTGCGCGTGGCTCTGCGCCCGCCTGGCTGCGGACCGCGTCTCGCGGCATGTGCTTTGGTTCTTCCTTGTCGGGGAAGCGATGGGCATTGCCGCGATCGTTCCCAACTGGAGCAAGGGCTGGCCTCACTGGTACTGGCTGTCCTGGCTGCTGACCTGGCCGGTGAGCTGCTGGATTGGCCTGTGGCTTGCGGTGGGGCGGGCGGATGCGGCGGCTCACTAGCAGCAGGTTGCGGAAGAAGGGTTAGCCGCAGATAAGCGCAGATTTGCGCAGGCGACCGCTCTCTTACGTTCGCGGCTCGGTTCGCGGTTGCTTCATTACTCGCCCTGGCCCGCCGCGTTGTGCCACGGGCCGGAACCGAGCTTCTGAAGGCTCACCACCGCCTGCGCCTCGGCGGAACGGCCTTCTCCCACCGGCCCCAGTTGCTCGGCTGTCTTGAACTTGACGGAGATTCGGTCTTTTTCCAGGCCCAGGGCTTCGGCCAGCCGCTCCCGTATGGCGTCGCGGAAATCCTTCAGCTTCGGCCTCTCCAGAATCACCGTCGAATCCACGTTGACGACTCTGTAGCCTTGTTCCTCCGCCATGTCCCTGGCGCGCCGCAAAAAAACCAGGCTGTCGCAGCCCTGCCATTGGTGGTCGGTATCGGGAAAGTGCATTCCGATGTCGCCCAGGGCGGCCGCTCCCAAAATGGCGTCGGTAATCGCGTGGGCCAGCACGTCGGAATCCGAGTGGCCTTCCAGGCCCAGTTCGAAGGGCACGGTCACTCCGCCCAACACCAGCGGCCTGCCGGCGGTAAGGCGGTGCACGTCCCAACCGAGCCCCGTTCGGATTTCGCTCAAAGCCGCGCTTCCTTGACGGTTGCCGTTTGGTCCCGGGCGGTCTCTTCCTGAAGGAACAAGCGCGCCAGATCCATATCGCCCGACTTGGTGATCTTGATGTTGCGATCGCTGCCCAGCACCACGCTCACTTCCACGTCCAGGCGCTCCACCAGGCTGGCTTCGTCGGTCCCTATGAATCCATCCTGCCGCGCGGTCTCGAATGCACGGACCAGCAGGTCGTAGCGGAACACCTGCGGCGTCTGCGCCAGCACCAGCTTGTCGCGTTGCAGCGTGCCGCGGATGCGCGCGCGGCCATTGGTGCGGCTCACCTGTTTGACCGTATCCACCGGAACCACCCCGACGATGGCGGCGCCGGTGGCGGCCGCTTCGTCGAGCACGTTATGTATGGTCTCCAGGTCGATGAAAGGACGCACGGCGTCGTGTACCGCTACCAAATCGGTGTCCGGGTTGAGCGTAGCCAGGGCGTTCGCTACCGATTGCTGGCGGCTGTTGCCGCCTTCCACCACGCGCGCGCGGCCGTCCGGAAATTCGCCGGCCAGCAGCTCGCCCAGCCATTCCAGATCTTCGCCGCGCACCGCGACTACGATCTTCCCGACGCGCTCGGAAGCGGCGAACTTGCGCACGGTGTGCAGCAGAATCGGCGAGCCTTCGAGCAGCATAAACTGCTTGCGGCTGGCGCCGGTCTTTTCGGCGGAACCGCGGCCCATACGCGTACCGAGGCCCGCGGCGGGCAATATCACGGCGACATTCATGTGCATTACGATTCTATCGTGGTTTTCTCGGCCGCGTTGGTCATGGGCTGCGGGTCGGTCTTCCGCACCGGGTGCTCGCGCTTCTCGCCGCCCGTGACGGCATGCGTCCGTTCGTCAAATTTGCCGAAGATCATCTTCCCGGCGGTGGTCTGCAGCACGCTGGTCACCGTGATATCGATGGTCTTGGAAATCACCTTCTTGGCGTTATCCACCACCACCATGGTGCCGTCGTCCAGGTAGGCCACGCCCTGGTTATACTCTTTGCCTTCCTTCAGGATGAAAACGCGCATGACCTCGCCCGGCAGCACGATGGGTTTGAGCGTGTTCGCCAGTTCGTTGATGTTCAGCACCGAGACCCCGTGCAGTTGCGCCACCTTGTTGAGGTTGAAATCGTTGGTGATCACTTTGCAATCGTAGACCTTAGCCAGCTCGATGAGCTTCATATCCACTTCGCGAACGGCGGGGAAATCGTCTTCCACAATCTGGACGTTCAGGTGCGCCATCTTCTGGATGCGCTGCAGAATGTCAAGCCCGCGCCTCCCCCGGTTGCGCTTCATCGAATCGGCCGAATCCGCCACCAGTTGTAGCTCGCGCAGCACAAATTGAGGAATCACCAGAACGCCATCGAGAAAACCGGTCTCGGCGATGTCGGCGATACGGCCGTCGATAATCACGCTGGTATCCAGAATTTTGTACGACTTCTTCGACGATTTCTCGCCGCCGAAGATGCCGCCCAGGGCCGACAGGTTCAACATATCGCCCTTCTTGGCGCCCACGATCAAGCCCACGTAGGCCATCAACAGCAGCAAAGCCAACTGCAGAAAACGCGCCGCGGGATCTGACGGATTGGGCGCGGCCTTTTCCAGCACCAGGGACATCAAAAAGGCGCCCAGAATCCCCAGGATGGAGCCGCAGGCCGCCCCGATAAGGCGTTTGAGGCTGATTTGCTCCAGCCGGATTTCAAACAGAATAATGCAGGCCCCCAAAACCACGCCGCCCGCCCCCGCCTGCCAGAAAACCAGTCCAAAGGGCTGCAGAAACGCCGCGGAAACCGCCAGGACCGTAATGAAAATAACGCGCACAAGCATAAGGTCGAACATAAGAACACCCCCGTCGTGCGGATAGAGAATCCGGAAGAAAAGTCCATAACCGGAGCTGTACCCAAATTAAAATAACGCGATAAGCATCGCGCCAAGAGTATAGCACCGGCAGCGCATCGTGGCAGAAAGAACGGGAGTTCGCCTGTAAGCTATTGAATCTGGAAGCCGACGTCGCCGGCCCGGTAATGCCGCGTGGGCGGCGCCGGGAACTGGGTCACCAGGGATTCGCGCCACTCCCGCTCCAGATCGGCCAGCGACATCCCGAGCACCGTGGGGATGGACTGGCTGCCGCCCTGCCAGATCTGCTTCAGGCGCTCCACGCCAAACCGGTCGTGCAGGAACATTACGAATCCGCCCAGCTCCGTGTAGGTGACATCGGGCGAATACATGGTGGAGTTCCAATCCGCGCGGATCAGCTTCTCGAAGGGGATCAGGCTGCCCGCGCTCAGCAGGGTCCAGGCATCGTAGCGAACCGTATCCGGCTCGGCCGAGGAAACCGGGGCCCCCTCGTCGGCGTAAACCGCCAGGCCTTCCTCGATCCACGGCTCCGCGGCGCCCCAGAGATTGGTCGCAATCTCATGGCATAGCTCGTGCTTCAGGTGCAGGCGGGCGGGCGTCACCACCGAAAACACGGCGTGCTGCGCGGGACGCGAGCGGCCATCCACGTCCACGCCCACCAGTTCCTTCATCTGCGCGCCCGATTTCAGGAAAAAGGCGGAAATGGGCGGATCGTAGCCGGTGGCGCCGAGAAGCCGGATGACGTGCTCGCGGTCCGCTTCCACGTTCTTTTTCAGCGCGCCGGTGTGCCGGCGGGCCTCTGAATCCGCTTGAAAATAAAGGCGGAAATGGGCTGTCTGCCGGTACGTCCAAGTGAACCCCTCATGGTCGATGTACTGCTTCAGGACCGGATCGATGGCGTTGCCCGCCCTGTCCGGCACCGCCAGCGGCACGGCGAGGACAGAAAGGACGAGGATGAGCCTGAAACCGCGCATACGTACCGCGTCGCTACTACTTAGAGTACGACAGCGCGCGCGCAAACGTTACCTTCGAGCGGTTTCACCCGCCTAATATCCCTTTGGGAGGATGTCCCGCGGCTCGCGGACGCCTTGCCGGCGTGCGGCGGCATACAGGCCCGATTCTGTACCCCACGATCCAATCGATTGATTGTAAAGCGATTCTTCGTACCCGTCTTTGCGCAGCCGGTGCTATTATAAAACTCACGTAATTTCGCCGAAGGAGCAGCGCTCGATGCGTTCATCCGGTAAGAGGCGGCATGACTCCGAAGTTGCGCTTGTTAGTCTTCCCAAGTGCCCTACCGGAATCCATGGCCTGGACGAGATCGCCCTTGGCGGTCTGCCGCGCGGGCGTCCCACCCTGGTTTGCGGCGCCGCCGGGTGCGGAAAAACGCTGCTCGGCATGGAGTTCCTGGTCCGAGGCGCGAGAGATTTCGACGAACCGGGCGTCTGCCTCTCGTTTGAAGAGACCGCCGAGGAACTCGCCGCCAACGTGGCCTCTCTGGGCTTCGACCTGGGCGCGCTGATCGCTCGCAAGAAGCTCCTGATCGATCACATCTACCTCGAAAGAAGCCTCATCGAAGAGGCCGGCGAGTACAACCTGGAGGGGCTGTTCGTCCGCCTCGGTCATGCCGTGGATTCCATCGGCGCGAAGCGCGTTCTCCTCGACAGCGTGGAAGCCCTGTTCGCGGGGCTCCAGGATGAGGCGGTTCTGCGCTCCGAGCTGCGGCGCCTCTTCCGCTGGCTCAAGGACAGAGGCCTCACGGCGGTCGTCACCGGGGAGCGCGGGCAGGGCACGTTGACCCGCCACGGCCTGGAAGAGTACATTTCGGACTGCGTCATTCTGCTCGACCACCACATCACGGATACGGTTCTCACGCGGCGTCTGCGCATCGTCAAGTACCGCGGCTCCACGCACGGGACCAACGAATATCCCTTCCTGATTGAGACCGACGGTCTTTCCGTGCTGCCGGTGACCTCGGCCGAATTGACGCACGACGCGTCCAACGAGCGCGTCTCCACCGGGGTTCCCGCCCTGGATGCGATGTTCGGCGGCAAGGGTTACTTTCGCGGCAGCAGCGTGCTGGTCTCCGGAACGGCCGGCACCGGCAAGACCAGCCTGACCGCGCACTTCGTGGACGCTGCCTGCGCCCGCGGGGAACGCTGCGTGTTCTTCTCGTTCGAGGAATCCGCGGACCAGATCGTGCGGAATATGCGGTCGATTGGAATCGACTTGCAGCGTTGGGTGGACAAAGGTCTGCTGCGCTTTCAAGCTGCCCGGCCCACCACCTTCGGTCTGGAAATGCATCTTGTCAAGATCCACAGGATCATCCAGGAGGCCGACCCCAGCATCGTGGTGGTGGACCCGGTTACCGCGCTGCTGCAATCGGGCGCCATCGACGAGACGCGAAGCATGTTGCTGCGCCTCGTGGATTTCCTCAAGGAAAAGCAGATCACGGCCCTGATGACCACCTTGACCAGCGGCACGGACGCCCGGGAACAGACCGAGGTGCAGATTTCCTCGCTGGTGGACGCCTGGCTGCTGCTCCGCGATATCGAGAGCGGAGGCGAGCGCAACCGCGGCATTTACATCCTCAAGGCTCGCGGAATTGCGCACTCCAACCAGATCCGCGAGTTTCTTTTGACTGATCGCGGCGTCGAGCTGCGGGAAGTATACCTGGGCGAAGCGGGCCTGCTCACCGGGTCCGCCCGCGTGACGCAGGAAGCCAAAGACGCGTCCGATGCGCAGTTGGCGCAGTTGGAACTGGAAAGGAAGAAGCTCCTGCTGGAGCGCAAGCGCAAGGCGTTAGAGGCCCAGATTGCGGCCGTGCAACTGGAGCTCGAGACCGAGGAGCAGGAAGCGCGGCAGCTCGTCGCGCAAGAGGAGTTGAAGCGGAACAAACTCGAGCAGGACCGCGGTGAGATGGCCCGGAGCCGCTCCGTCAGGAGAGGCCCGAGCGAGTCGAACGGAGGGAGTTCGAAAACGCGCGGAGGCCGAAAATGAAGGCCGCGTCGGAACGCAACGGCGAACCCACGGTGAACTGGGAATTGAGGCTCTACGTGGCGGGGCAGACCGCCAAATCCTTGCTCGCGTTCGCCAATTTGAAGCGAATCTGCGAGGAGCACCTGGCGGGCGAGTATCGCATTGAAGTGGTCGATCTGCTCAAGAACCCGCAACTGGCCAAGGGAGACCAAATCCTGGCGGTTCCCACCCTCGTCCGCAAGCTCCCCGAGCCGGTCAGGAAAATCATCGGCGACCTGTCGAACACCGAGCGCGTGCTGGTAGGCCTCGACCTGCGGCCGCGGTCCCTCACGGGAGGCGTATGAAGCACTCGATCAGGCATGACGACACGAAGGATTTCGAGGACGCCCTGGCCGCCGAGCCGGATGCCCCGCACTACCGCCTGCGGCTCTTCATCAGCGGAAGTACGCCCAGGTCCTCACGCGCCATTCAGAACATCCGCGCGGTTTGCGATGAGAAGCTGCACGGCCGTTACGACCTGGAGGTGGTCGATATCTATCAGCATCCGGAGATGTTGAAGCCGGATCAGGTGATCGTCACGCCCACGCTGGTGAAGAGACTGCCGCTGCCGGTCCGCAAGATCATCGGGGACCTGTCCGATATCGACCGGGTGCTGGTGGGACTCGATCTCATCCCGCTGGACGCTTCGGAGAAGCCGGCAAAGGAGCACAATGGCGGCTAAGTCGGAGGAAGATCCGCGGGAGCTCATTCGCGACCTGCAAGTGCGCCTGGACGAAGCCGAAGAAACCCTTCGCGCGTTGCGTAACGGCGAAATCGACGCCGTGGTGGCTTCCGGTCCGGAAGGGGACCGCGTCTATACCCTCAAGGGCGCCGACGAAGCCTACCGCGCCATGGTCCAAAAC
The DNA here is from genome assembly GCA_964457555.1 of uncultured Solibacteraceae bacterium. Classification (GTDB taxonomy): domain Bacteria; phylum Acidobacteriota; class Terriglobia; order Bryobacterales; family Bryobacteraceae; genus BOG-224. Next base: position 402,395 of record CAYWHA010000001.1, on the reverse strand, counting down.
ATGGCGGAGGGCGCACTGACCCTTACCCTCGAAGGCCTGATCCTCTTTTCCAACGAGCAGTTTGCCTCCATGCTGGGCATCCCGCTAGAGCGGGTGATCGGCGCCTCGATTTACGACTTCATCGAGGTGGAACACCGGCCCCTGCTTTCCGCTCTGCTCGCGGGCTCGGACGGGGTCAAGGCTGAGGTCTGGCTGTCGAAAGGCGCGGGAGTGGTGGCGCCGGCGCAACTTTCCGCCAAGCGGCTGTCGTTCGGCGGCTCCGAATGCGTGTGCCTGATCGTCATGGACCTGGCCGACCGGAAACTCCATGAGGAGATGATTGCCGCCGAGCGGTCGCTGCGGGAGCGCGAAGCGTATCTGCGATCGCTCGGCGATAACCTGCCCGATGGCTGTATCTTCAAGTTCAGCGTCGGCATCGACGGCCGTCCGTGCGTGGAGTTCATCAGCGCCGGCATCGAACGGCTCACCGGCGTACCGGCTTCCGAATACCTGCGTGACCCCTCAACCCTGGAACGAAACATCCTGCCGGAGGACGTGGGGCGGCTGTCCGCGGCCATCGAGGAGTCGCGCCGGACTTTGAGACGCTTTGAAATCGAGGTGCGCCACCGGCATCGCGCAACCGGGGAGGTGCGCGTTTCGCTGATGCGGTCCATGCCCTCGCGCCGCTCCGATGGCTCTACCGTGTGGGATGGCATCGAACTCGATATCACCGAACGGAAGCGGGCCGAACAGGATCTCCGCATCAGGGACGATCAACTGCGCCAGGCCCAGAAGATGGAGAGCATCGGGCTTTTGGCCGGGGGAATCGCGCACGATTTCAACAATCTGCTTACGGGAGTGATCGGCAACGCGAGCCTGGCCCTGGAGTCCCTGCCGGTCTGGCATCGCGACCGTCCCCTCATCGAGGCGGTGATCGGGTCCGCCACCCGCGCGGCCGATCTGACGCGGCAACTGCTGGCCTATGCGGGCAAGGGGCGTTTCGTCGTACGTCAGGTGAACGTGTCGGAAGCGGCGCGCGAAATGGCGGTCCTCTTGCGAGGCTCCATTCCGGCGACGATCGGCATCGATCTCGACTTGGACGAAAATATCGCTCTCGTGGAGGCGGACGCCGGCCAGATTCAGCAACTCATCATGAACCTGGCGCTCAACGCTTCGGAGGCTATCGGGGACCAGCCCGGCCGGATTCGCATTCAGACGCAAGTGCGGAGCGTGGATGCGGCCTTGATCGAACAAAACCGGCTGGATATCCCACCCGGCTCCTATGTCTGCCTGGAGGTGGGGGACACGGGATCGGGGATCGATGAGGCGGCGTTGCCCAGGATCTTCGAGCCGTTCTTCACCACCAAGTTTACCGGCCGCGGGCTTGGATTGGCGGCTGTGCACGGCATCGTGCGCGCGCATAAAGGCGCCGTGATGGTCTACAGCCACGCCGGCCATGGCGCATGTTTTACGGTGATGCTGCCGCCCGCCGTCCCGGATGCGGCCGCGAAAGCCGAGAGTGCGCCCGCGGCGGAGAACCGCGCCGGCCAGGGCACCATCCTGGTGGTGGACGACGAAGAGTCTGTCCGCTCGGTTGCCAAGGCGAGTTTGGAGCGGTACGGATACCGGGTTTTGGTGGCCCGGAATGGAATCGAAGCCCTCGAAACCCTGGAGCAGGATCCCAGCCGGCTCGCCGCTGTGTTGCTCGATTTGACCATGCCTCTGATCGGCGGAGAAGAGACGCTGCGTCGGCTGCTCGCCGTCCGGGCGGATCTGCCGGTCCTCATCTCAAGCGGCTACAACGAGATCGAGGTAATGAAGCGGTTCGCCGGACAGCCGTTCGCGGGCTTCGTCGGCAAGCCGTATACGGCCTCGACGCTGCTCGCGAAGGTCAACGCCGTTTGCGGCGTGTCCGGCCCGGCCCCTGTGCCGCCGCCCAAGCCGCCCAGGGTAACGGAACTTTAATCCTCCACTCCGAAACCGGGCGCTCGCCCCCCGCCGTCTATCAGTGGGACGGGCCGGGGTGCCCACGCTGTTCGTGGGCCCGCCTGTCTTCTTTCCGGGGTAGAGTCTTATGGCGCACGGAACCAACCCGCTGACCAGAATCAGCGCTCAGACCATTGTCGATGAGCTGATCCGTAACATGGAGCTTGGCCGTCTGGAGATGGCTTACAGCGTCCTGCTGCCGTGCGTGTTCAGCGTCTATCTGCATCCCGAGGACTACCAGCGTCTGGCCAGCGTTCAGGATCTCATTAAGGAGGATGCCCGCCGGGCCCTCGCCGCGCGCATGTCCGCGTGGAACAGCGCCAACTCGCTCTTCCGCCGCGGCAGCGCGCGCAAGCCGCACCGCATCGCCCGGAACGATTGGTGGATCGATCTCTTCAGCGACTCCGAAGGCAGCGTGCCGCAAGGCGACGTCGAGATCCACTCCGAGCTGAACGACGTTGCGCAGCCCGGCTACCGCGGCGCCAAAACTACCCTGATCGACCGCGAGCCGTCCGTCACCGCCGCGCGAGTGGCGCGCGACCGCGCCGCCACGCGCCGCCTGCCTGACAAAGTATTCGCCGAGATCCGCTACCGCGACGATTCCGGGCCGCAGACGTTCCTGGTCACGCAGAACGAAGTCAGCATCGGCCGCGGCGGCGAGGATCTCTGGGTCGATCTGCCGCTCTACGCAAGCGACGAAGTGTCCCGCGAACATCTGCGTCTGCGGCGCGACCCGGCCAGCGGAAAGTTCGTAGTTCTGGACCAAAGCCGCAATGGCACCTGGCTCAATGGCCGGCGCCTGACCCCTGGCGTGGAGGAAGCCCTTCCCGAGCGCGCCGAAATCGGCGTCGCCGAAATCCTCAAGCTGTCCTTTGAAGCGAGGAAGTGAGGTCCTGTTGCAACTCTACCGTCTGCACACGCTCTTCGCGATCGCTTTTCTGATATTCGTCGCGGTCTTCGCATTGGCACATCGGAAGGATTGAGAATGAGGACCGCCGTCAGACTTACCGCCGGCGCCGCCACGGATCCGGGCCTGCTGCGCGAATCGAACGAGGACCGCTGCTGGATGGATGTCGAACGCGGCGTCTTCCTGGTGGTGGATGGCGTCGGCGGACAAGCCGCGGGTGAGCTTGCCGCGGAGACGGCTGTCGCGGCGATCCGCGAAACCATCGGCGCCGCCGGCCCGGCCGAAACGCGAATCGCCGGGTCCATCGTCCACGCCAACAATCGCATTTACGAGCTGGCTCGGGCGGATGACGCCCGCCGCGGAATGGCCTGCGTCCTCACGCTGGCCATTGTCGAGGAAGGGGAAATCGTCATCGGGCACGTAGGGGATTCGCGCCTTTACCTGCTTTGGAACGGCGGCATCCGCAAGCTCACATCCGATCATTCGCCCGTGGGCGAAGAGGAAGATTCGGGCGCGCTGACTGAGGCGGAAGCCATGGCGCATCCGCGCCGCAACGAAGTGTTTCGCGATGTCGGCTCGCTTCCGCGCTCGGCGTCCGCACCGGATTTCATCGAGATCCGCCGCTGCTCGTTCCGCGATGACGCCGCCGTGTTGCTGTGCAGCGACGGCCTCACCGATTGTCTCACCTCCGTCCAGGTGCGCGAGATCGCCGAGCGCTACGATGGCGATGCCGCGCGCGTAGCCGCCGCCCTGGTGGAAGCCGCCAATGCCGCCGGCGGGCGCGACAACATTACCGCCGTCTTCGTGGCCGGGGCTGGGTATCGCGCCCGCGGCGCGCCTCGCTCCGGCGTCACCCGGCCCCGCTTCTCCACCACGCGCCCCGGCCGCGGCGCCCGCCTGTTCACCGGCCGCGCCGCCTTCCTGCTCTACGGCCTGCTGCTGGGCATGATAGTATGGGCGGCCTTGGGGTTCAAAAGGTGACCGATGACCGCGCCATCCAAACTCGGACCTTATGAAATCGTGCGGCCGCTCGGCCGAAGCATGACCGACGTGTATCTCGCCATAGATACGGCCGCCAACCGCCAGGCCGCCCTGAAGCTCGTTCCGCATGATGAAGATCCCAATACGCGGTTGATCGTCGAAGCCGAACGCCGCGGCGCGGCCATCCAGAAGGAGCTGCAGGGAATCGATCCGCGCGTGGTTGAGATTTACGACTACGGAGATCTGGACGGCTATTTCTTCGTGGCCATGCAGTACGTCGAAGGCCGCAATCTGGCCGACGTGTTGCACAAAGAATCCATCATCGATCCCAACCGCGCCGCCGTGATCGCGCTTGAAATCTGCGAACAGCTTGTCAAATTCCATAACCGGGAATCGGCCGTGGTGCACGGCGATATCAAGCCGTCCAACATCCACCTGGGGCCGAATGACACCGTGCGTTTGCTCGATTTCGGCATCGCCAAGACCCTGCGGGCCAATTGCGATGCCACCGCGCACCTCTTCGGAAGCCCCGGCTACTGCGCGCCGGAGCGCCTGTTGAATTCGCAGGTGGACCAGCAGTCCGACCTCTGGGCCGTGGGCGCCACGCTTTACGAAATGGTGGCGGGCCAGCCGCCGTACCGCGCCGAGGACACGCGCCGGCTGGAACGGCTGATCCGCTCGAAGCGCCCGCCGCGCGCCCTGCCCGCGAGTTGTCCGCACGCCCTGCGCGCGATTATTGGCAAGGCGCTGGCGTCAGATCCGTCGCGGCGCTACGCGTCGGCGGGGGAATTCCAATTCGATCTGCAGGCATTCCTCGAACAGCGGCCTGTGCTCGCCGAGATGGCGGCGCGTCCGTGGGCCGCCAATGCCACCATCGAAGCGGCGCGCGCGTGCCTCCGCCAGGCCACCAAAACCCTGCGGCGGGTGCGGCGCGCCGCGATGACGGCCCAAGCCGTGGCTTGGTTCGGGGTTGGGATGACGTTGTCCATGGGCGTCATGCTGGCCTGGCACTCCTGGCACACGCGCGCCGCAGCGCATACAACAGCCGCCCGCCCGGCGCCACCAATGCCTTCCGCGCCGCGCAGTCCTGACGCGGAACTGCCGGATCTCTACGCCTCCGAAGCAGGCCGCATCATCGAGGCGTATCGCGCCGGCAGCGATCCCGAGCTCGCCGATTTCGATTGGAGCAAGGCGGAAGTCTACTTCTCGCGCGCCGTCGCCTTGGGCGATTCCGCCGCCAGTACCAAGGGCGAGCTGGCGCTGGCCAAAGGTTACGCCACGCTCGAGCGAATCGGCGATGGCCAGTACTCCGGAATGGCCAAGGTGCAAGCGATGGTCGCGGCGCGCGCCGATTTCACCGAGGCTGCGCAACAGATGCCGCGCGACGCCGACCCGCACCTGGCCCTGGCTCGTCTCGATGTCTATGCGTTCCACGACCTGGAAAAGGCCCTTGTCGAGTTCGCCGCGGCCCGAAGCCTGGGCGCCGTTTTGGGCCCCCGCGAGCTTGAGCAGCAGGCCGACGCCTGGCGCATCCGCGCCGAAAGTGAAGCCGCCGCGAAACCCCAACTCGCCCGCCGCGATGCGCAAATCGCCCAGACGCAGTACCAGAAGATTCGCGGCTTTGGCCAGGTGGATGCTCACTTGAATGAGCTGACCCATTTGCATTACGGCGCAGGCCGCAAGCCCGCAAAGGGGAGGCGTTCATGGCGGTAACGCAAAGTTGGACCGCTCCCGGCGCCACGCCCAGCGTCCTCGCCGTGGAAAAGACCGGGCTGCCTCGCGGCAACTGGCTGTGGCTGCTGTGCGCCACGCTGTTGGTGGCGGCCGGCCTCGGCATGGTCTACGCCGGCAAGTCCCGAAGCTTCGCCGCGGCCGCCCGCCTGGTCCAAATCAATGCCGTCAAGAGTCCCCAGGAACTGGCGCCGCTGCTCGAATCGTTTCAGGACCGCGAGCAGCGGGAATCGGCCGCGCAAACCGTGTTCGAATTCCTGGAGCGCTCGCGCCCCCTGGCGAACGCGGGCGCGCTGGCCGCCGTGCGCGCGCCGGGACCGCCGCGCCGTTCCTTGCTTCCCCTGGCGCGCATCAAGCCGCTGATGGCCGTGCGCACGCCCGGAGAATTCCGCCGCCAGTTTCTGCTATGGGCAGCGCTCTACTTCGCCGCTTTCCATTTGGTGGCGCTGGTCTGGCGCCTGGCGCGCTTCCGAGGCGATACGGCGCTGCTCCCGGCCTTGCATCTGCTCACCGGCATCGGCTTCATTCTGATGGCCGCCATGCGCGATCCCCTGCGCGATACGCTCGAGTTCCGCAAGTTCGCCCTGGGCGCCGTTCTCGGCTGCGCTGTGCTGGCGCTCGCCGCCCTGCCTGCCTTCGATTACCGGCGCCTGTCGGATTGGTGTTATACCCCCCTGTTCGCCGCGCTCGGTCTGTTCGGTCTGCTGCTGGGCTTCGGCCGCGGTCCCGCCGGTAACGACGCCAAAGTGAACCTGGGCCCGTTTCAACCGGTCGAGCTGATTAAGATTCTGCTCGTCCTCTTCCTGGCCGGCTATTTCACGCGCAACTGGGAGCGCCTGCGCGATCTGCGCGAAAGGCGCGTCTTCGCCGGCTTCTTCCGCCGCGCCGGCCTGCCCCGCATGGAGCACATCGCGCCGGTTCTCTCCGCCACTGGCATTTCGCTCGTCATGTTCTTCGTGCTGAAGGACCTTGGTCCGGCCCTGGTGATGTTCGTCGTCTTCCTCAGCCTGTTCGCCGTGTCGCGCGGCCGCCCCGGCCTCGCGCTGGCCGGCCTCGCGCTGATGGTCGGCTCGGTTGCGGTTGGTTACCATATGGGCCAGCCGCGCACCGTCGTCGAGCGCATCGACATGTGGCTTTCGCCTTGGGACAACGACGTCCGCGGCGGAAATCAACTGGCCCACGCCATCTGGGCCTTCTCCACCGGCGGCCCATTCGGCTCCGGACCGGGCTGGGGCGATACCGAAATGATCCCCGCCGGCAACACCGACCTGGTCCTGCCGGCCATTGGCGAGGAGTGGGGCGCCGCCGGCGTGGCCACGGTCTTCCTGCTGTTCGGATTTCTGATCGCGCGCGGGTTTCGCGCCGCTGCGCGCGCCGATACGCACTTCGGCTTCTTCCTGGCGCTGGGCCTCTCCACCCTCCTATCGAGCGAGATGCTCCTGATCAGCTCCGGCGTGCTCGGCGTGCTCCCGCTCTCCGGCGTGGTGTCGCCGTTTCTCAGTTCCGGCAACACCGCCATGCTCGCCAACTTTCTGATCTTCGCTTTGGTGGCGTCCATTAGCGCGCGAGGCTCGCGTTCCACGCAACCGGGTCTGCTGCCGGCCTCCACACGGCCGCTGAAATTCGTCCTGGCCGGCGCCGCCGCCGTGCTTCTGGTCTTCGTTGCCCGCTACCAGGTGGTGGCGGATGCCGCTTATCTGGCCCGCGACGCCCGCACTTATGAAGAGGATGGCCTCAAACGCGCCCAGCGCAATCCCCGCATGAACTCGCTGGCGCGCGAAATCCCGCGCGGCTCCATCTACGACCGCAACGGAATCCCGCTGGCTACCAGCGACTGGAACGAGCTGCTCCGTCACCAGGCCGAATACGCGGCGCTGGGAATTTCGCCCGATGCCGCGGCCTCGCGCTTTGAGGCCCGCCATTATCCCTTCGGCTCCGCCACCGCGCACCTGCTCGGCGATCTGCGCACCGGCGAAAACTTCGACGCCAGCAACACGTCCCTCGTCGAGCGCGATTCGAACGCCAGGCTGCAGGGCTACGTCTACTCCGAGTTGGCGCCGCTGGTGCGCCATCGCCATCAACCCGGCAATCCGGATATCGCCCGCATCCTGGCCCGCGACCGCAACGTGAGATTGACCGTCGATATCCGCCTTCAGCTTCGTGCCCAGCAGATTTTGGAGCGCCGCCTGCGCGCGGCCGGCGCATCGAGCGGCGCCGTTGTGGTGATGAGCGCGGCCACGGGCGACGTGCTGGCCATTGTGAGCGCTCCCGCGCCTGCTCCTCCGGCCGCCCGCACCGCCGCCGCCACGGGCGATGAGTTGCTGGACCGCGCCCGCTACGGCCAATACCCGCCCGGCTCGGCCTTCAAGCTGGTCACCGCCATCGCCGCGCTGGTCAAGGATCCCGCGCTCCGCTATCGCACGTTTCTCTGCCGCACGCTGCCCGACGGCCGCGCCGGCGCCGTCATCCCCGGCTGGAACCGGCCCATCAAGGACGATATCGGCGACCGCGCGCACGGCACGCTCGATATGGAACGCGCCATCGCGGTCTCCTGCAACGCTTACTTTGCGCAGTTGGGCGTGCACGACGTAGGGTCGCAGGCGCTGGCCGATACCGCCGCGCGCATGGGCTTTTCCACCGGCGATCCGGTCGAATTGCGCAAGGCCCTGCCATTCGCCTCCTACGGCCAGGGGCCGGTGCTGGCTTCCCCATTCAAGATGGCCCGCGTGGCAGCCGCCATTGCCGCCGGAGGCCAAATGCCGGAAGGCCGCTGGATCGACGATTTCAGCAATCCGCGCGCGGACGCTCCTGTTGCGATACTGCCCGCCGCTCAGGCCGATTTTCTCGCAGGCGCCATGCGGCGAGTGGTCACCGAAGGGACGGCGCGCCAGGCCATGGCCGGCACGCCCCTTTCCATGGCGGGCAAGACCGGCACTGCCCAACTGGACGCCGGCGCGCCGCATAGTTGGTTCGTCGGCTTTGCGCCTTACGAGGGCGATGCTACTCACCGCCTGGCCTTCGCCGTCCTGGTGGAGCACGGCGGTTACGGCGCGCGCGTGGCCGCGCCCATCGCCCGTGAGGTGATGGAAGCCGCGCGAGATTTGGGTTGGATGCCATAGGTGGCGATATGAACCTGACTGACTTTCTCGAACGATTTGGCCGGACGGTTTTCGAAAGCCCGCTGGCCGGCGCGCCCACTCCGAAGCGCGCTCCGGATGAGCCGCCCGAGTTGGCCGAGATCCGCCTGGCCGTGCTCGACCAGGTCCGTGAAAAGAGCTACCGCTCCGGCGGACGGAAAGTCTTCCCCTTCGACCTGGTGCGCGTGCAAATGCGCGGCGTGGAAGAAAGCCGCCGCGAGATCTTCGCGGGCCGCTTCTTTCAACGGTACCTGGAGCAGGAAGTGCGCAACGCCCTCCGCGACGCGGGTTGCCGCTATCCCGACAGCCTGCGCGTGAAGGTCGAGCCGGTCGCCGGTCTGCCCCAGCGCGGCGAGGATTGGCTGGTAGTGGAAGCCGCGTCGCAGGAACAGGCCGCTGTCGCCGCCCCGCCCGTGGCGCGGCTGGCGGTGCGCGAAGGCTGCGCCAATGTCGAGACGCTGCTTCTCGATAAAGCCCGCACCAACATCGGCCGCGTGGTGGATGTCTATCGCGACCAGGGCCTGTTCCGGCGCAACGACCTGGCCTTCGCCGAAGACACCGAAATCAACCGCTCCGTTTCGCGCGAGCACGCCCATATCCTCTACGACCGCGCCTCCGGCGAGTACCGTCTCTTCAACGACCGCTGGTACGCTCGCGGCGAGGACCGCGCGGCGCCCGAATGCGGCGTCTGGATCGTGCGTGACGGCATGAGCCTCGAAGTACCCCGAAGTTCTCGCGGCGTCAGGCTCGAAGCCGGCGATGAGATTCATCTGGGCCGCGCCGTGGTCGCTTTCGAGACGGTTATCGACTGAATCGCGCCTGGCCGTCGCTTGCGGGACAAAAGACGGCGGTTCGGTTTATACTGAATAAGAAATGGGAATTTCAAGCCGGAATTTGCCGGTTTAGGAACCGCCAATGATGCCATTGAAGGGCGCTTGGGCTAAGGCCCCCACGGCCCTCCCGAAGGTCCTTGTCGAGCGTACGCCATCGGCGAACAGATCCCTCAACATGAGGAATCTGCCCGCGACCATCACCATCAACAGCGCCGTTTGGACGCGAACCGCGTCGGCATCGCAACATGGGACGTATTCCTACGGCTCCCACGGCGGAACAAACAACGACATCGCCAGGCATGACCACTACACGGTCTCGCCGGATAGATACAATCCTTCTGCAATTTACAATGTCCACTACACGGTATACGACGCCTCCGGATCGGAGCACCACTACTATTACGTGCGTGGACCGTACGCCCGGACCTATTGGGAGGCGGATATGCCGGATGCCATCTTCAAGCAGCTCAAGTACATGGTGGACAAGCTCCTCTTCACATGGACTTGGCGCTATGTGTCCACGGCATTCGGGCCGGCCACCAAGGAACAGGTCAGCTAACGAGGAGCACGCACATGCGCATTTCCAGAAGGCAATTGTTGGGCGGCGCGGCCGTCGCCGCGGCAGGCTTAGCATCCACCCGCGCTTTGCGCGCCGATCCGATGGGCATGCCGATCGGCGTGCAAACCTGGATTGTCAGGGACGCCATCCAGAAGGATTTCCCGGGCACGCTCAAAATGCTCGCCGATAGCGGGTTCGGCGCCATCGAGATGTGCTCGCCGCCGGGCTATGGATGGACGTCGCTCGCGAATATGCCCGCCGCCCGGATGCGCTCAACTATCGAGGCCGCCGGATTGCATTGCGAAAGCTGCCACTTCCAGTTCCAGGAACTCCGGCGAAATCTCGACGAGCGCATCGCCTTCGCCAAGGAACTCGGCCTGACCCAGATGATTCTCTCCACCTTCGGGCTGCCTAACACAGCCACCATGGCGGACTGGCTCGCGGCCGCCGCCGAACTCAATGCCATCGGCGAAAAGGTGCAGAAGGCGGGCATTCAACTCGGCTTCCATAATCACGATTTCGAGTTCCACGAAATCGGCGGCGCGCTGGTCTACGACAAACTGATGGGCGCGTTCGACCCGAAGCTGATCCGCATGCAATTCCAGGTCGCCGTCATCAGCCTGGGCTACCAGGCCATCACGTATCTGCAAAAGTATCCCGGCCGGTTCCTCTCGCTGCACCTCGCGGATTATTCGCCCGCGGAGAAGAAGCAAGTGGCGCTAGGCCAGGGCGCCGTGAACTGGCCCGAGCTTTTCGCCGCCGCCGAGCCTGCCGGCGTAAAGAATTATTTCATCGAGATGGATCTGGACCTGATGAAGGACAGCATTCCCTACGTGCATTCGCTGACGGTATAGCGGGCATCCGTCACAACGCAGAGCCGAGTTGTTCCACCACCGGCGCGGCCGATTCCGCGAACCTCTCCGTGCTTCTCAGCATTCTACGGTAATGGGGAATCCGCAGGCAGTCTTCGGCTGCCGGTATCGGGGGATCGTAAATGGCTCGCAGGCATTCCGGCAAGCGGGCCAGGGTTATGCGGGCGTCTTGAGCGCCAATCAGCAGCCTGCCCAGGAAAGCGCCCATATCGGAGTCGGCCAGCCCTTTGGGGAGGCTCTCCCGCGCCGGCCCGCCCATGGAATCCATCGCCATGTCGAAGAGCTCCGGCCAATGCTGAAGCGCCAGGAGTCCTTCCGCGACATACCGCAGCTCACGCCCCGCCAATTCAATCCGATTCCGATTGGCACGGTAGAAATGGCTGAACCGGTCCAGAAACGCGCAGACCGAAATAATGCCCGGCCAGGCCGGCGGCAGTTCCTTTGCCAGCGCCATGCAGAAGGGCATCTCGTAAGGCGTCAAGCCCTGCAGCCACGGAGCCCGGCGCGGAGACGCGCTTCCGGCTGGAAACTCCGCTGCCAGAAAATCGGTTTGACCCTGCTTGTAGAGCGTGTTGCCCGCGACAAATTGGACGCAATCGCCGCTTACCGCGAGAGCCATGCGATCCCCGCCCCACTGCAGGCCGGGAGCGATTCCTCCGCCCGTCTCCTTGCCGGTTTCCGCCAGCGCGAGAATCTCCGCCGTCTTTCGGACAGCGTCCGGTCCCACTGCGATGATGCTTCTCGGCAAGGGAACGCCGCTACTTCGACACGCCAAACCCGTCGATCTGAACTTCGAGGAGATGATTGACGCGGATGCCGTAAATGCCGTCGGTCTTGGCCATCGCGCCGGTCTTGGGCTCCGAATGGACCACCGTGCCGTTGACCACGAAATCGACCTTGTCGGCGCCTACGCGCACTTCGAGCGCATTGGTGGCCTTATCGCTGGCATCCAGCATTTTCACCGCGGGACTCGGCGTCTTCTCAGACACATTGCTGGTCGCATTGCCGTCGCGGCGTTTGATGAGCCACGTCCCGTCCTGCGCCACTACGAAGTATAAATAGGCCTGTTGCGGACCCTCCAGAGCGCTGCCGCCAAACACCAGTCCGTAATAGTTGGTGTGGCCGCTCTTGGCCATCTGCGTAAAGGTGGCCTTCAATGTGTAAACGCCCGACGCGGTATTCGCCGGATTCCAATAGACCGCGGCCTGCGGATTCGTGGCGTGGAATCCCGTTCCCGATGTGACGAACTTGATGGCGCCGGAGGCGTCGGGGTCCGTAGCCGCCTGGCTGCGATCGACGCGCTGCTTCCAGCCCTGCGGCGTTTGAGCGGCCAGCGGCGTCAACGCGGCCAGCGCGAGCACCGCAACTTGAACATGAAGCTTCATTGGTATTTCTCTCCTTCAAAGCCTCTATAGAGGCGGCCGGACGGCATTGGTGGCGGCGGGGCGACTCGAACGCCCGACCTAGGGATTATGAGACCCTCGCTCTAGCCAGCTGAGCTACGCCGCCATTCAGATCCAAGTGTAGCAAAAGAGATCCGAAATCCGTGGGACATCGAGATCCGGGTTTTACCCCAGTCAGTTGTGGATAACTGCCGGCTATTGCGGGGTGATTCCCGGACGTCACGCCGTCTCATGCAGCACGGTTTCGGACGTAGCCAGCAAGATATTCAATCTAAATGGGTTGGCGCTGTCGATGCAACTTGCTGCCGCGTGGTTCAATTCGAGATAAGTGTCTTCTTTAACAATACGTTAACATTCGCCGAAAGCCATTTCCCACAGGGTTATCCACAGAGGCTGTGGATCTCTTAGGACGCGCTCTCCAGGCGTCTCTTGAGCGATTCCGGCACTTCGGCCTCCACTTCGACGTGGGTTCCCTCGTAGCGCGTCGCCAGCACCCTTCCAAATTGGTGCAGCATAGCCAGCGTGGCGCCGTCTCCGCTGGAGATGCGGAAGGTGGCTCGCAGCACGGGGTCCAGTTGCAGCGCATCGTCGATGGCGCGCAAGAGTCCGTCAAGGCCGGCCCCGGTGAGCGCCGAAACCGCCGTCGCGCTGGTGACATGACGCCCTCCTCCGAGCAGTCGCTGGGAAAGGGCGCCGGCATCGGCTGGGCTGCCGGAGAGCCGGTCGATCTTATTCATCACCAGAATCTGCGGGATTTCAGCGGCGCCGATTTCCGCCAGTACCGACATGACGTGAGCCACGTACTCCGAGGCCGAGGGCGCGGAAACATCCACCACGTGCAGCACCAGCTCGGCTTCCGCCACTTCTTCCAGCGTCGCGCGGAAGGCCTTCACCAGCGTGGTGGGCAGGTTGCGAATGAAACCCACCGTATCGCTCAACAGCACCCGGCGGCGCGAAGGCAGCATGAGCGGCCGCACCGTGGGGTCGAGCGTGGCGAACATGCGCGCATCCACCATCACGCCGGCCTGAGTCAGGCGATTGAAGAGCGTCGACTTCCCGGCATTGGTGTACCCCGCCAGCGCCAGCGTGGCCAGCGGGACGGCGTTCCGGCGGCGGCGATGCAGCGCGCGCCCGGCCCGCACCCCGTTCAAATCGTCCTCGATCTTCTTGATGCGATGGGCGATGCGGCGGCGATCCGTTTCCAGCTTGGTTTCGCCGGGTCCGCGCGTGCCAATGCCGCCGCCCAGCCGCGACATTTCCACGCCGTGTCCGGACAAGCGGGGCAAGCGGTAATTCAACTGGGCCAGCTCAATCTGCAAACGGCCTTCTCTGGTTCGGGCGCGGGAGGCGAAGATATCCAGGATCAGTTGCGTTCGGTCGATGACTTTCGCGCCGACGATCCTTTCCAGGTTGCGCTGCTGTGTGGGCGAAAGGTCGCGATCGAAAACCACCAGATCGGCCTCGCCGGAGCGGACCGCGGCCGCCAGTTCTTCCACCTTGCCCCGCCCAATCAGAGTGGCCGCTTCCGGACCCGGGCGCGACTGAAGCACGCGGTCGAGAACCTGAGCGCCGGCGCTCGCCGCCAGCTCGGCCAGCTCATCGAGCGACTCATCCACCGGTACGGCGGCCGAGCGCCCGCGCGCCGTCCATTCCACGCCTACCAGGATGGCCCGCTCTCGTACGCCGTCTGGACGTGCCGTGTCTTATGCCTCCGGCGATTCCTGCGGCGCCGCAACGCTGGCCCCCGTCACGGGCGCGACGGTCTGGGAAGGCGCCGGGGGGACGCTGGCGTAGGCGTGCGGCATTCTCTGAGTCACTACCGTGGAGACGGCGTGCTTGAAGATCAATTGCTCCTGGTTATTGGTCTCCAGGATCAGCGAATACTTATCGAAACTCTTGATTCTCCCCGAAAGCTTTACGCCGCTCATGAGATAAATCGTGAGGAGAATTTTGTCCTTACGGGCGTTATTCAAAAAGCTATCTTGTATGTTCTGCGCCGGTTTTTCCATTCTGGCTCCAAGGCCCTTGCAGGCAAGTAAAACAGTGTTAAGGAACGGCTTTTGTATTGTAACCCGATTTGCGGGGGCAGCGACAGTTCCGGCGGGCGAAGTAGAATGAGGGAAGTGACCCCTCCCAGGATTTCCCGGCGCGCTCTTCTACTCTCGTCGGTGGCGGCTCTGGGCTGCGGCAGAAAGAAGGCTACCGGCTACCCGGGCTATTGCTTCGTCGCCAACCGGGGAAGCCGCTCGGTCACCGCGGTAGACCTCAGTACCTTCCGCGTCCGGAAGCAGATTCCGGTCGATGCGCCGCCCTCCGCCATGCTGGCGGGCCCCGCTTCGGAAAAGCCCAAGGTGTACGCTCTCGCGCCGAACGCGGGAGCGGTTTACGAAATCGATGTAGCCTCGCTGACTGTGAGCCGCAAAGCCTGGGGAGGCAGCCAGGCGGTGGCGATGCGGCTTGCGCCGCAAGGCGACGCTCTTTGGGCGCTCTACAGGGAACCGGCCGCGCTGGTCCAGATTCCGCTTGGCTCCTTCCGGCCGTCCCGCCGCATTTCGCTCCCGGCGCCTCCGGACGGCTTCGATTTGAGCGGCGACGGACGCGCCGCCATCGTCAGCCGTAAGGGGAGATCCATTTCGATCGTCTCGCTTTCCCACGGCGTCATCGAGCGAGCCATCGCGTCGGCCGACGAACCCTCGCTGGTCCAATTCCGTTCGGACAGCCAGCTTCTCATGGCGGCCTGCCCGCCGGACCGCAACCTGGCCATCTACGACGTTGCCACGGGCAAGACCGTGGTCCGCCTTCCTTTGCCGCTGGCGCCGCGGCATTTCTGCGTTACTCCCGATGGCGGCCAGCTTTTCGTCACGGGCGACGGCATGGACGCCGTGGTCATCGTATTCCCCTACAGCACCGAGATCGACCAGACCGTGCTCGCGGGCCATGCGCCCGGCGCTATGGCGGTAACGGAAACGTCCGAACCATACCTGCTGGTGGCCAATCCGGAATCGGGCAGCGTCACGGCGCTCGACGTAGATACGCGTATGCTCGTCGCGGTGGTGCAGGTGGGCCAGACGCCGGGCGCAATCCTGCTCACGCCCGACCGCCAGTACGCCCTGGCCATCGACGAACAGTCCGGCGACCTCGCGGTAATCCGGCTGAGCACCTTCTCGGAACCATGGGTGCACAGGTACAAGTCGGCTCCCCTGTTCACGGCGGTCCAGGTGGGCGACCATCCAGCCGGCGCGGTGGTGGTCGCCTACCGGGGATGAGCGTCAGACAAAGCTGAACCGGAACACCGTGGTGGACGCGAACTTTTGGCCGGCGCGCAGAACGCTCGTTGGGAAATCCGGCTGGTTCGGCGAATCCGGGAAGCGCTGGGTCTCCAGACAGAAGGCCGATCGCCGCTGGTACGCCTTGCCGCTCTTGCCAACGGCCGTGCCGTCCAGGAAATTGGCGGCATAAAGCTGGACTCCCGGCTCGGTAGTCAGCACCTCCAGGACGCGGCCCGACTTCGGGTCCATCGCACGGGCGGCATCCCGCAGCGTTCCCATCTGGCCGTTGACCACGAAATTGTGATCGTAGCCGCAGCCTCGCTCCAGTTGTTCGTCCGCCTGGCCGATGCGGGCGCCAATGGCCATCGGGCTGCGGAAATCGAAAGGCGTGCCTTCGACGGGGCGCAACTCGCCGGTCGGAATCGCCGTGGCGTCCGTGGGCGTGAAGCGATCCGCATTCAGGCGCAGTACATGATCCATGGCATCGGGGCTGCCTTCGCCCGCCAGATTGAAATAGGAGTGGTTGGTCAGGTTGAGCACCGTGTCTTTGGTTGTCACGGCTTGGTAGTGGATGCGCAATTCGTTGGCCCGTGTCAGGGTGTAGACCACCGTCACGGTCAGCTTACCGGGATAGCCTTCCTCGCCGTCCTGGCTGACGTATGTCAACTCAAGAGCCGGATCGCCGCCCGGCAGCTCGCGCGCGGCCCACACGACTTTGTCGAATCCCTTGAGGCCGCCATGCAGCGAGTTTGCGCCATTGTTGACGGCCAGCTTGTATTCGACGCCGTTCAGAGCGAACCGTCCCTTGGCGATCCGGTTGGCGTAGCGTCCGACCAAAGCGCCCGCATAGAACGTGGCCTTCACATAGCCGTCGAGGTCATTGAAGCCAAGGACGACATCGGCGATCTTGCCCACGCGGTCCTGAGTCTTGATCGACGTCACGGTTCCGCCGTAAGTTGCGATGGATACTTCCATCCCGCTGGAGTTGGCGAGCGTATAGAGATCCACCGCCTCGCCGGCCGCGGTCTTTCCGAATGGTTGTTTGGTCATAGGATTCACCTCAGAGAGGTGGGGCAGGCGCTTTCGCCTGCCACCACGGTTGCGCCGCAAGATTGGCAGGCGGAAGCGCCTGCCCCACTGACTTCGACTGGCCCATCAGGAACGCGCCCCCGGCTGGCCATAGAATGCGCCGGCGCCATGTTTCCTCAGGAAATGCCGGTCGAGCAGGGCGTGCGGAATGGGGACTGCCCCCGGGTTGATACTCACTGTCGCAAGGGCCAGCGCCGCTACCTCCTCCAGAAGCACGGCGTGGTGGGCGGCCTCAACAGCATCCCGTCCCCACGTGAAGGGGCCATGGCCGGCCACCAGCATGGCGGGCATTTCCAGAGGGTCGCGGCCCGCCAGCGCCCGGACGATAGCGGCGCCGGTGGAGGCCTCCTCGGTCCGCACCTCCTCGTCCGACAATACCTGGGTCACGGGAACTTCGCCACGGAAATAATCGGCATGAGTGGTGCCGAAGCACGGGATGGATCTGCGCGCCTGCGCCCAGATTGTGGCCGACCGCGAGTGCGTGTGAACCACTCCGCCGATCTCTGCGGAGAAGCGGTACAGCCACAGGTGGGTATCGAGATCCGAGGACGGCCGCATCTCGCCATCGACCGGCTTGCCATCCAAATCCAGGATCGGCAAATCCTGCGCGCGCATCCGGTCGTAGGGCACGCCGCTCGGTTTGATGGCGACCAGGCCGCGGGTGCGGTCAACCCCGCTGGCGTTGCCGAAGGTAAAGAGGGCCAAACCCCGGCGGGACAATTCCAGATTGGCCTCCAGGACTTGCTCACGCAACGTCTGTAGCAGCATTGTTTCTATTGTGCGCCTCTTTCGCGATTCGCCGCAGCAGCGGCAGGACGCCGCCCATTGAAACCGGTTCAGCCGTCTTTTGGCCCAGCCCGAAATACGCGCCGCGCCACGCAGGGTAAAGTTCTTCGTACACCGCGGCCGCGCGCGCATCCGGATCGAACACACGGTACTTCGGACACAGCCTTTGCTGGGCCTCTTCGACGCTCTTGAACGTGCCCGCGGCCAGGAAGGCGAAGATGGCAGAGCCAAGGCTGGTGACCTCGGTTTCCGGAACCAGCACGGGCTTATTCAGGATATTGGCGTAGACGCGGTTCAACACTTCGTTCTTCTGCGGGATTCCGCCGCCGTTGATCACGCGGCGGATGGGAACTCCGTGCTCCGCCATGCGGTCGAAGATTACGCGCGTGTGGAACGCTGTGCCCTCGATGGCGGCGAATAATTCGTCCTGGGCGGTGTGCATGAGCGTCCACCCAAAAGTGACGCCGCCGAGATCGGGATTGACCAGCACCGTGCGGTCGCCGTTGTCCCAGGTGAGACGCAGCAGGCCGCTCTGACCGGCCTGGTACCGGTCGAGGCCCTGGGAGAGCGCGGCAACGGTGGCGCCGGCGCGGCGGGCGATGGCGTCGAAGATATCGCCCGTGGCCGAAAGTCCGGCTTCAATCCCAGCCATGGACGGATGCACGGAGCCGGGCACTACGCCGCAAACGCCGGGAATCAGGCTCGTGGAAGGCGCGATGGCGATGATGCAGGTGGACGTGCCCACCACGTTGACCACGTCTCCGGCCTGTACGCCCGCGCCGATGGCGTCCCAATGGGCATCGAACGCGCCCACGGGGATGGGGATGCCCGCGCGCAGCCCTAACTTGGACGCCCACTCATCCGAAAGACGGCCGGCGATCCGGTCGCTGGTTTCGTAGCGGCCGGCCAGGCGTTCCCGCACGCCCTTCAGCAGCGGATCGACTTCCACCAGGAACTCTTCCGGCGGCAGCCCGCCGAGCGAACGGTTCCACATCCACTTGTGCCCCATGGCGCAGATGGAGCGGGGCGCTTCAAGCGGATCGCGAATGCCGCACAGCGTGGCCGCAACCATATCGCAGTGTTCGAGGGCGGTGAAAAACCGGCCGCGCTTGGCGGGGTTGTGGCGGAGCCAGTGGAGCAGCTTCGAGAAGCCCCACTCGGAGGAATAGACGCCGCCGCACCACTCGATGGCCGCCAGTCCGGTGCGATGGGCGGTCTCGGTGATGAGCGCCGCTTCGCCCGAAGCGCGGTGGTCGCACCAGAGGTAGTAGTCGTCAATCGGCTGGAGATGCTCGTCCACAGGAATGACGCTCGAGCCGGTGGTATCGATGGCGATGGCTTCCACAGATGCGCCGGGGACTTTGGCCGACGCGAGAGCTTTTCCCATGGCGTCGGCGAGCGCGCGCATGTGGTCGGCGTGGCTTTGCGTGGCGTAGTCGGGGTCGTCGCGTTTCCGGTTCAGCGGATAATCGCCCACCCCCGATCCGAGGCGCCCGCGCTCGCTGTCTACGATGGAAACGCGCACGCTCAGCGTTCCGTAATCCACTCCCGCTACGACGGCCATAAGAATCTCCTAGTGGGGCAGCTTGGCAAGCTGCGCGGGGCCCAGAGGGCGCCCCGCCAACCGCCGCGCGGGCCGATTGTCAATCGGCCCGCAGGTATACAACCTGCCCCACCTAGCTACCGATGCCAGTACATGTCCCAGCCGAGATAGTTCTTGGCGGCTTCATAGACCGCGGCGCCGGCCGTGTCGCTCAGGTTCGCGGCCACATGGTGCTCGAAGCCGTTTTCGCAGATGTACCGAAGCAACTGCTGCAATCGCGGAATCTCCACCACGCCCGCGCCGCCGAAGGTCTCTAGCGGATCGTCGGTGAACCGGCCGCTTCCCACGTAGCCTCGCATCTTGCCAGCGGCGTCGTCCGTGGAGAAGCGCGCGAAGCTCATGGGCGCGGCCTTGACGCGTCCCACGCACGTTCCGAAGGTGTTCAGCTTGCCGACCGAACCCGCGATAATTTCCTGGTAATCCATCTTCACTTCGCGGAAAAAATGTTTCGGGAGGTTGCTGCAATGGAAGCAGACGGCCTTGTCCGGGTCCGCGCCGTAATTGTTGTTCCAGTCGAGCAGGGCGCTGGGGGTTTCCGAAGCCAGCCGCAGGGCATGCATGCCCACCACGCCCGGAACGTCCACCTCGCAGGCGCTCGACATCAGGCCGTTGCTCATCATGCTCATGACGGTACACGGCACCACGCCGAAGTACTCCTCCATGGATGTCCAGCACTGCACCGCGCTTACTTGCAGATCGTTCTCGCCCATCCACTCGGCGACCACCACGCCCAGTTTCGCCATCTTGGCCAGCGCTTCGGCGGGAATGCCTTCCGTGGAGACGTACGCGCGGATGGCCTCCACCTGCGCTTGCACCTTGGTATCCGTGGAGCCGAGCTTGGCAATGCGGCCGAACACTTCAGACAGGTCCAGCGGCTCGACGGTGATGCCGCTCATTTCGAGCAGCTTCTCGCTGTAGCGGACCGTGTTGAACGCCGCGGGGCGCGCGCCAATGGCGCCGATGCGCAGCTTGCGCAAGCCGTTGGTTACGCGGCACACGCCGGCGAACCAGGCGATATCGTTCTTGAACTCGTCCGTATCCAGGCCTTCGGTGTGCAGCGTAGTCAGCGAATAGGGGATGCGGTACTGCTTCAGGTTGTTGCAGATGCTCATCTTGCCGCAGAAGCTATCGCGGCGGTCGGCGATCAACATGCGGTCCGGACTATCCGGAAAGGCGTGAATCAGCACGGGGACGTTGAGGTCCGCCAGCCGCAGCGCGTCGGCCATGGCGCGTTCCTCGCCGAAGTTGGGCAAGGTGACGATGATGCCTTCGATGCGGTCACGGTTCTGCCGGAACAGTTCCGCGATAATCTTGGCATGGGCGCGGCTCTCGACCGCGCCGTGCTTGGTCTGGTCCGGCGTTGGGCAGACCACGTCGTGCCCGGCCGCCGCGAGGGCCGCAATAATCTGTTCGCGTCCGCTACGAGCCAGGTGGTCGGGGAAGAACCCGCGATTCCCGACGATGATTCCGAATGTCGACATAGGAACACTCCTTCGCTATTTGTTGAATGGATAGAATTTGACCGAGTAGATGGCACCGACAACCAGCATAACGCCGCCCCACCAGATGTCGGGGTGCAGCCCGCTCATCGCGCGGCCGGACGGCGGCAAACCCAAGGCGTAAAGGCCGTATCCGAGGATCACGATTCCATAAAAGGCGATCAGGACCCCGGTAAAGAACCAAACGGAAATCGGAGTTTTGGTTGTCATGTGCTTACCAGAAATAGATGTTCAGCGCCACCAGAACCACTGCCACCACCACCGCCCAGAAGATCGGCCTTTGGAACAAAGACAGGTCCTTTTCGCTGGGGATCTCGGTGCAGCCATAGACCAGCCCCTTCAGCTCACTTTCAGGTTTGGGCTTGGTGCAATAACTCACCGCCACGGTAACGACGGCGCAGATGGTCCACGACCACAGCGCGCGGTACATGTTCTCTGCCATGTCCTTGGCGTTGCCGGAAAGCGCGATGTAGCGCAAGGCGGTTGGATCTGCCTTCACCCACGCCCACATGCCGATGGAACTCACGGTGCCGCACAACAGGCCCCAGAAACCGCCGGCGGGCGTGGTCCGCTTCCAGAGCATCCCGAGCATGACCGTTCCGAGCAGCGGGGCGATGAAGAAGCTGAACAGGGCCTGCACGTAATCCATGATGCTTAGGAACTGCATGACCAGGTAGGCTGTGCCGATGCTGATCAGTACGCCGCCGATGGTGCTCCAGCGGCCCATGCTCACATAATGCGCGTCGGACGCGTTCTTGCGGATGCCGGCGCGATAAATATCGTAGGTCCAGACGGTGGCGAAGGCGCTCACGTTGCCGGCCATGCCGGACATGAAGCCGGCGATCAGCGCGGTGATGCCCAGTCCCATCAGCCCGGGTCCGAAGTAGTGCGCCAGCATGAGCGGCAGCACTTCGTTGTAGCTGTGCCCTCCGGCGGCCAGCGCGGCCGTTTCGCCCGTCAGCTTCATGGGCAATACGGCGAGACCCAGCAGGCCCGGAAGAATCACGATAAAGGGAACCATCATTTTGAAGGCGGCCCCGATGATGGGCGCCATTTTGGCAGATCGCAGGTCCTTGGCGGAAAGGACGCGCTGCACTACCAGGAAATCCGTGGTCCAGTATCCGAACGAGATGACCCAACCCAGACCGAGCACGATGCCGGTCCAGTGAATGCCCATGGGATTATCGCGGAACGAACCCAATCCGCTCCACAGGTGGGTGTACTGGCCCGATCCCATGGCGGTCAGCACGCGCGCCTTGAGTCCGCCCCACCCGCCGGTTTCCATCAAGCCCAGGATCGGTATCAGCATGGCGCCCAGCCAGATGAGGAAGAACTGCAGCACCTCATTGAATATGGCCGACCGCAACCCGCCCAGGGCCACATAGATGGCCACCGTGATGGAGGAGACCCAGATGCTGAAAGAGATGTCCCAGCCGAGCACCACCTTCAGGACCAGAGCCATGGCATACATATTGATGCCCGACATGAGCACGGTCATGAAGGCGAAGCAGACCGAGGCCAGCGCCCGGCTGGATTCGCCGTAGCGCAGCTTGAGATATCCGGGCACGGAGTGGGTCTTGGAGATGTAATAGAACGGCATCATCACGACGCCGAGAAACAGCATGGCGGGGATCGCGCCAATCCAATACCAATGCGTCGCGAGGATGCCGTATTGGTAGGCGGCGGCGGCCCAGCCCATCAGCTCCAAAGAGCCGAGATTGGCGGACAGGAAGCTGAGGCCGGCGACCCAGGCCGTCATCTCACGCCCCGCCAGGAAGAAGTCCTCTCCGGTGCTGGAACGGCCCTTCAGGTAGAAACCTACAACCAGGACCGCCACGAAGTAGGCGCCGATGATGACAAGATCGACGGGAGCGAGAACGATCAGATGGGATGTCATAATCCGATTACGCGAAATTACATGATACAGCGAATCGGATTTGGGTTCGATTGGGGTGGTTCCGGGGGCCGGGGGACGGGTATGGGGGCCAGGGGCCGGGGAAGCAGAATTGGGTTCGTTTGGCGCCGCGGGAAATTCGAGCTTGGGTTCGTTGGGCGCGGGGCTTGGGGCAGGGGAGGGGAAAGGGAATTGGGTTCGTTTGGTGCAGAGTGCAACGGGCTTGTTTTGTGAGGGTTAGCGCGAGATTGGGTTCGTTTGGTTTTTGTGTTCCGTGGCCGGTTGAGCGGGTGCTTCGGCGCTTCCCGGTTTGCTGAGTTTGCCATGCGATTCTCCCCTACGATTTAAGATTTAGCACGGGCGGAGATCCGGCCCGGGATCGGACGATGGTCAACCGCATGGAGCAACGGGGTTTATCGTCTCAGAATCGCGTGTGACTCGCTAATCGCAGCGCAACGTATCGAGCGGGTTCAGCCGCGATGCCCGCCGTGCAGGAACGTATCCCGCCACGGCTGCCACACAGGTGAGCACAGCGAGCACGCCGGCGAAGGTCGCCCAGTCGTTGGCGCGCGTGTCAAAGAGAAGCCCCCGAATCGCGAGGGCCGCGGCCCACGAAGCCGGAAGTCCCACGGCCAGTCCGATGGCGGCAAGCTTCAATGTCTGCATCAGGATTTGAGCTTGCAGTCCACCGGCGGAAGCGCCGAGCGCGATCCGAAGGCCGATCTCCGGTTTTCTCCGGCTCACCGAATAGGAAATGACGCTGAAGATTCCGAGAGACGCCAGGATCAAGCCGAATGCCGCGAAGCCTGTGAGCAACGCAACGACGGATCGGCGGGCGAAGACCGCGCGGTCCACCAGTTGGTCCATGGTGTGAAAGTCGGCCGCGGGTAGGTTGGGATCGGCAGACCGCAATGCGGTGCGCACGGCCGCCGCCAGTCGCGCCGGGGGGCCCGAACCGCGGACCACCAGGTCCACAGACTTGAAATTCGCGGTTTGACGGATTGGAAAATAGATCTCCGGGCCCGAGTCCTTTTCGAAGCCGAAGTAGCGGACCCCGCCCACGACGCCGATCACGCGGAATTCCTGATCGCCAATCGTAGGTGTGACGATGCGGCCTAGCGGATCCTCCCCCGGCCACAGGGTTCTGGCGAACGTCTCGTTGATGAGCGCGACGCGGTCGGATGTAAGATTGTCGGCGCCGGTGAAGTCCCTGCCTGCGCGTAGTGGAATTCGCATCGTAGCCAGGTAGCCGTCATCGACAACGCGAATGAACGGAGACGGACGTTTCCCTTTCTCGTAAACCTGTCCCTTCGCGCCCAGGCCCCAATCCCGCCAGCCGAAGTTCTCTCCGAGCGGCAATGCATCGGTGATCCCGGCCGATTCCACGCCATGCACGGATCGGACGGCGCCCAGCAGCCTGTCGAAATAAGCGAGCTTCTGCGCGTGGGAGGCGTACGCCACACCTGGATCGGCGCGGAGGGCCAGCAGGTTTCCGGTGGCAAATCCGAGATCCACGCGAAGGACGCGGATCAGGCTCTCGGTGAGCAGGCCGGCGCCGGTCAGCAGAACGGCCGCCAGCGCGATCTCGCAAACCACCAGGGATCCGCGCATCCAACCGCGTCCGCCGCCGATCGACCCTCGACCGGATACTTTCAGCGCGTCTATAGGAGCGGTAGCGGAAACCTGTAGCGCCGGCGCCATGCCAAACACGATGCCGGTAAGGACGGATATCGCGAGAGTGAACGCGAGGGCTACGCCGTCGACATGAACAGATTGCAGCAGGGGAATGTTCGCGCCAGGTAGACGCGCCAGAAGAGATGTGCCGCAAACCGCCAGCGCAAGCCCGAACGCCGCCCCCGCGGAGGCGAGCACGATACTCTCGATGAGCATCTGACGAACCAGCCTCCCGCGCCCGGCTCCTAACGCGGTGCGGATCGCCATTTCCTTTTGACGTGCGGACGCGCGCGCCAGCAGCAGATTGGAAAGGTTCGCGCACACTAATAACATCAGGAGAGCGACGGCGCCCGCCAACACCGCCAAGGCGTAACGGAAGCCGCCACTGACACGGTCGCGGAGAGAACTCAGTTTGGGCCGAAACCCGTTTCGCGACCGGTCAAGGGCGACCGCGCCGCGGATGCGCTCTCCCACTACCGTCGCTTCGGCCTGGGCGGTGTTGATGTTCGCGCCCTGCTTCAGACGGCCGATGAGCGCCAGCGTGTTGCCCTGGCTATTGGTTTCCGGCGTCAGTGGGAACGGGTAGAACAGGTCGGCGCGGCTGCCGGGAGTGAAGGTCGCCGCGAAATCGAATGCCGCGGGCAGTACGCCGACGATGGTGGCGGGCTCGCCATCCAATATGAGCTGGCGCCCGATGGCGCCCGGATCGCCGGCAAAGCGGCGCTGCCAGAAACCGTGACTCAGAACCACGGTCTTCGGCGCCTTCCAGCGGCACTCGTCGGCGGAGAAGAATCGCCCCAATCCCGGTTTTAAGCCGAGGAGCGGAAAGAAGGTCCCGGTAACAGGCACGCCGGTGAGACGCTCCGGTTCGCCGCCGCCGGAGAGCAGAATATCGCCGGCCCCGTAGAACGGCGAGTATCCGCCGATGCCGGAGAATGAGCCGCTTTGCGCCTGAAATTCGACAAGGTTCGCGACTTGAGTGGTCTGCGCGGAGTTGAACGGCGTTGGGTTAGCGATCCAAACCAGGCGGTCCGGATCAGCGAACGGGAGCGGACGAATGAGCAGCGCGTTGAGCACGCTGAACACCGTGCAGCTAGCGCCCACGCCGAGTCCGACCATCAGAACGGCGAAAACGGTGAGGCCCGCGTCGCGTTTTAACGTGCGGCCGGCATACTGAAGGTCTTGAATCACCGTGTCGAGCAGCGGCAACCCGCGGCTTTCGCGGTGCAGCTCGCGAGCCTGGGAGACTCCTCCGATCTCGACCAGCGCGCGCCGCCGCGCTTCGTCGAGGGGCAGGCCGCGGCGCAGGTTCTCCTGAACGGCGAACTCCAGATGAGCTGTCATCTCATGGTCGAAGTCCACATCCCGGGCCCGCTTGTGAAAAAATGACGCGAGGCGAGCCGGCAGTTCACGAAGAGCGTCGATCATCCGGCGTCCTCCACATTCTGGCCCAGCATACGGCCCATCACGTCCGACAGCCGTTCCCAGCGCTGCACGTCGGCCGCGAGCTGCTTCACGCCCCGCCGGGTAATGGAGTAGTACTTGGCTTTGCGCTGGTTGTCCGAGGTCCCCCATTCGGAGGCGATCCAGCCGCGCTGCTGCAGTCTTACCAGTGAGGCATAGATGGTGCCCTGGTTGAGCAGTACCTGGTTTCCACTGATCTGCTCGATGCGGCGCGCGATGCCGTAACCATGCAGGGATCCCATGGCGGAAAGCGTCTGGAGCACCATGACGTCCAGGGTTCCCTGCATGAGGTCAAGCCTCTTCGGGTTCATCTTCTCTCCTGTGGTAGCACCACATAAGCATATCACATCTTATGTGGTAGTGCCACAGGAAGGACGGACCGCTCTTGCTAAGCTATCGATTAGTCGTCCGGAGAAGGAGCTATGTCTCCCCAGCCCCAGCCTTCACCCCGCGATCAGATCCCGTCCAGTCTCGGACATCCGGCGGCTGCCGCCTTCTGGCCTGCTGTGGCGCTCACCGGAATCGCCACCGGTATCGGCGCGGGGACGCTGACCCGGCTGCTCGAACTGGTCCAACGTCTCACATGGAAAGGCTCCGGAACCAACATCCTCGATGCCGCCGTCCAAGCCGGCGCACTCCGCCACATTCTGGCGCTGCTGGGCGCCGGGTTGGTCACTGGCGCGGGCCAGATCGTTCTGAAGCAACTGACCAGCGCCAACGGCATCGATACCACCGCCGCCATCTGGTTCCATGCCGGCCGCATGCCCGCCGTCCGTACGCTCGGCAGCGCCATCCTCTCAATCTTCGTGGTCGGCATGGGCGCGTCGCTCGGCCGCGAAGGAGCGCCCAAACAGGCCGGCGCGGTCTTCGCGAATCTCTTCGCCGATAAAAGCCGCCTCTCCGACGAGCAGCGCCGCTTGTTGGTGGCCTGCGGATCCGGCGCGGGAATGGGCGCCGCATACGGCGTCCCGCTCGGCGGCGCGCTTTTTTCCCTCGAGGTGATGCGCGGAATGTTGGCGCTGCGATATGTCCTGCCCGCGCTCTTTACATCCCTGATAGCCACCGGCGTCTCCTGGCTTATCCTGCCGGACGCTCCCACTTACCGCATTCCAGCCTTTGGCAGTTCCACTTCGGTACTGGCCTGGGCGCTGCTGGCGGGCCCTATCGCCGGCGTGGCCTCGGTCGGATATGTCCGCCTGATCGCTTGGGCAGATCGGAACCGGCCGCATGGGTGGCGCCGCCTGGCCGCACCGCTTCTTGTTTTGGGATCGCTCGGCCTGGTCTCCATCCCATACCCGCAACTTCTGGGCAACGGCAAGGACATCTCGGAAATCCTCTTCACCGCGACTCCGGGGCTGGCCTTGCTCTTACCGCTCCTGGCGCTCAAACCTACAGCCACTGCTCTTTGCATGCGCAGCGGCGCGCCCGGCGGGCTCTTCACTCCGTCGCTCACCGCTGGAGCGCTGTTGGGCGCCGTCCTCGGCCGCTTTTGGTTAGTCATCTGGCCCGGCGCCCCGCTCGGATTATTCGCCCTGCTGGGCGCGGGAGCCGTTCTGGCCGCAACCACTCAGGGGCCGCTCTCGGCCGTGGTGCTGACGATGGAACTCACCGGTCGCGACCGGTCATTCATTCTGCCGCTGCTCCTGATAGCCGGAATCGCCACGATGGTGGCACGGACGATTGAGCCCCGCTCGGTGTACGATGCCCGCCTGAGCGACGAAGAACTGCGGGAGCGGCAGCGCCTGCGAGAGCGCTCCATTCAATCCCAGGGAGAAGTACCCAAGGACGCCCAATCCAGTGGCAAGAGCTAAGGCCGGCGCCGCCTCCTATAATAAGTGCAATGCCACGGAACAACCCGCGCCTGCTCTGGCTGGCAATCCCGTTGGCATTCATCCTGTACTTCTACCGCCTGGACGCGGCGGGGCTGATCGGGCCGGATGAGCCGCGTTACGCCGCGATCGGCCGCGAAATGGCGCGGTCCGGGGATTGGATCACGCCCAGGTTGTGGGGCATCACGTGGTTCGAGAAGCCGGCGCTGCTCTATTGGATGACCGGGGCCGCGTTTCGCCTGGGCCTGGGTACGGAACTGGCGCCGCGTCTGCCGGTGGCGCTGCTGGCGGTCGCCTTCCTGGCGTTCTTTTGGTGGATGGTGCGCCGCGAGTTCGGCTGCCAGGCGGCGGGTTTCGCGGCCTTGATCCTGGGCACGTGCGGGGAGTGGCTCGGATTCAGCCAGGTGGGAGCCACCGATCTTCCCCTAGCCGTGACGTTTTCCGCCGCCATGCTGCTGGCCGTGCCGTGGATCGCGCGAAGGGAGACGCGGTTTCTACCCGCGGCTTCCGCGCTGCTGGGTTTCGCGGTCCTGGCGAAGGGCTTGACGCCCCTGGTACTCGCGGCGCCTGTGGTTCCGGCGGTCTGGTGGTTCGGGCGGCGTCCGGACAGTGCGGGGCGGCCCGGCCCTGCATTTCGCGATCTGGCCCGATTGCGGGTGCTGGCGCCGTTCCTGGCGGTGGCCCTGCCCTGGTATTTGCTGTGCTATCTGCGGAACGGCATGGCCTTCCCGGCCGAATTCTTCTGGCGGCAACAGGTCCGGCGGTTCACTACGGGCGAACTGCTGCACGGCCAGCCCTGGTGGTATTACCTGCCGGTCTTTGCCGGCGCGTTCCTGCCGTGGACGCCGCTGTTGCCGCTGGCGGTGAGGCGCGCGGCGCTGGGCGACCGGCGGCGGTTGTTTCTGCTGGCTTGGGTTTTGTTCGGCCTGGTCTTCTTCTCGCTCGCGGTCAACAAACTGGCGGGATACGTCCTGCCCTTGTTGCCGGCGGCGGCCTTGCTGGTGGCGCTGGGGCTTGAGGAAACGGTGGACGCCAAGCCGTGGCTGGCGGTCTGCGCGTTATTGCTGGTGGCGTTTCCCATGGCAGTACCGGTGCTGCCCGCGGCCCTGGCGTGGGGGATTACCAGGGCGCCGCGGCCGGAGTTCAATTGGTGGTGGCTCACACCGGCGTTGGCGGCAGCCGCGGTCTGGGCGCTCGATAAGCGCGGCCGGCGCGTGGCTGCAGTGGCCGTTGTCGCAACCGGAGTGGCCGCCGGCGTCTTCTATGTGAAGCAATCCGCCGCACCTCAGGTGGATGCCACGGCGTCCGCGCGCGGATTGTGGCGGATCGTCGCGGGCCATGCGGGGGACGTCTGCATCGACAATATCGCCCGCAATTGGATTTATGGCCTCAATTATTACGCCGTAACGCCGCTGCCCGAATGCAGCGCGCAGCCCCGCCCGCTGTGGATTGTGCAGTCCCCCGGCCAGCCTCCGCACCTCATCCCGGCGCCGTCTTCCAAGGCGAGCGCGGTTGACCTGGCGTTGCCCCGCGTTGTACTCTCACCTTTCCGGACCCGATTACCATGATTCTGCCACACACGAATACCCTGATCCTGGTCCTCATGATCGCCGGCATGTTTTGCTGGGGTTCCTGGGCCAACACGCTCAAACTTGCCCGCCCCTGGCGATTCGAACTGTATTACTTCGACTTCGCATTTGGGCTGCTCTTGTTTGCGCTGCTCTACGCATTCACCATGGGTAACCTGGGGTTCGACGGATTCGGGTTTATGGACAGTGTCACGAATGCCGGAAAGCGCGAGTGGCTGTTCGCGGTCGGCGCGGGCTTCGTCTTTACCTCGGGGAACGTGTTCCTGCTGGCGGCCATTTCCGCGGCAGGCATGGCGTTCGCGTTTCCAGCGGCGTTGGGAACGGCCCTGATCCTTGGCGCGATCGTAAGCTGGGCCGATATGTCGGGGGGAAACGCGCTGTACCTGTGGGTGGGGTGCCTGCTGATGGCGTGCGCGATACTGGCGGATGCGCTGGGATACCGGGCGCTGGGGCGCCGGCGGTATGAGATGCTAGCCAGTGCGGGGAAGGGCAACACCCGGCGGCCCACGGGCATACAGGGAATCGTGTTGGCGATCGTGGGCGGCCTGTTGCTCGGATGCTTCCCGCTGCTCCTGCGGAAGGCGACGGTGGCCGATATTGGCCTGGGTCCTTACGCGGTTTGGGTGTTCTTCGGCGCCGGCGCGATGATTGTGACCTTGCTGGTGGGCATGCTGATCCTGAACCTCTCCACGCAGGGTGAAGAGTTGTCCATCGCGGACTATTTCCGGGCCACACCCAGACAGCACATTCTGGGGTTGGTGGGCGGCGGGCTGTGGTGTACCGGGGCCGTCGCCAGTTTCGTTGCGATTTACGCCAACACCGCGCCCGGCACGGGCGGAGGTCTGCCGGCAGGGGCGACGCCGCTCGGCCCCACGCCCATTTACGCCCTCACGCAGGGGGCGGCGATACTGGCGGCGATTTGGGGCATTCTGGCCTGGAGGGAGACGAAGGACGGCGGCGCCGAAGTGAAGTTGCTGGTGGCGCTGACGCTGATCCTGTTTGCGGGAGGTGTGGCGCTGATCGCCGTCTCGCCGGCGATTGCGGGGGTCAAGTAGGGGACCGGCGTTCACGCAATGGTCGCTAGAACGTCGCCGGCGGCCACGGTAGCGCCCTCTTTGGCGGGAACGGTTGCGACCCGGCCGGCGATCGAGGCTTTCAATTCGTTCTGCATCTTCATGGCTTCCACCACCACCAGGCCCTGACCGGACTCCACCTGGTCGCCCGGCGCCACAAGCACGCGCACCACTTTCCCGGGCATGGGGGCGACGATGGTTTCCGCCCCCTTCCGGTCCGTTCCGCCCGATTGCCGCGCCAGGCGGCGGGGATCGGACACGTCGATGCGGAAGCGGAAGCCGTCGATGACCACTGCCAGCCCCAGGGCGTTTTCTTCGATACGCGCGTCGTAGGCGCGGCCGTTCATGATTACGGAGTACACGCCCGGCTCGGGCTGCTCGACGTCCGCCTCGCGTTCTTCTCCATCCAGGCGAAAGCGGCAGGCCGGCGCCGGAAGCAGAATCTCAATCTGCCCCGGCACGCCATCGATTGTCAGGTGGAGCATCATCGCAGCAGGTCGCTCCTTCCGGTCCGCAGCCAGGAACCGGCGGATCCCGCGGATTCCGATTCCGTCCGGGCGAAGCGCGAGCGGGCGTGAAGCGCCGCGGTGAGCGCGGCCACCGACGCCAGATCGCGCGGCGGCTGCGGCGGGCGGCGGCGCGCGAAGAACTCGTCGATGAAGCCGGTGTGGAGGTGGCCCGCGCGGAACTCGGCGTCCTCGAGAATCTGGCGGAAGAAGCTGAGATTGGTGCGGATGCCGCCGACGTCGTATTCGCGAACGGCGCGGATCATGCGGTCCGTGGCTTCTTCGCGGCGCGGCGCCCAGACGGCCAGCTTGGCCAGCAGCGGATCGTACTCCACGGGAACCGTCCAGCCCTCATAGATGGCGCCGTCGATGCGGATGCCGGGACCGAGAGGCCGCGTCAGGCGCGTGATCTTGCCGGGGTACGGAAGAAATTCGTGATACGGGTCTTCCGCGTAGATGCGGCACTCGATGGCCCATCCCCGCCAGTGGATGTCCTGCTGCGTCAGGTGCAGCCTGGCGCCGGCGGCGATCTCGATTTGCAGCTTCACCAGGTCGAGGCCGGTAGCCAGCTCTGTGATGGGGTGTTCCACCTGGAGCCGCGTATTCATCTCCAGGAAGTAGAAGCGCCGGTCCTGGTCCACCAGGAACTCCACGGTCCCGGCGTTGTAATACCCGGCTGCCGCGGCGGCGCGGATGGCCGCTTCTCCCATGGCCTGGCGCATCTCGGGGCATAAGTGCACCAGCGGGGACGGGCACTCCTCCATGACCTTCTGATGGCGGCGCTGGATGGAACACTCGCGCTCGCCCAGGTGAATCATGTGGCCGTGGCGGTCGCCAAGAATCTGGATTTCGATATGCCGCGGCCGTTCGACCAGCTTCTCGACATAGATGTCGGCATTGCGAAAGGAGCGGAGGGCTTCGCTTGAGGCGTCGCGCAGGCTGGATTCGAGCTCGGCTTCGCGGTCCACGCGGCGCATGCCCTTGCCGCCGCCGCCGGCGACGGCCTTGAGCAGGATGGGGTAGCCGGCCGTGCGAGCGAATTCGCGGGCTTCGGCGAGAGTGACCGCGCCCTCCGTCCCCGGCACGACGGGCGCGCCGGCGGCGATGGCCGTTCGCCGCGCCGCGGTTTTCGATCCCATGGCGCGTATGGAACTCGCCGAAGGGCCGATGAACACGATCCCGGCCTCCTCGCACGCGGCCGCAAATTCGGCGTTCTCGCTGAGGAACCCATAGCCCGGGTGGATGGCCGCGGCGCCGTGTTTCTTCGCGGCATCGATAATGCGGTCGATGCGCAAATAGCTGTCGGCGGAAGGAGGCGGCCCGACGCGCTCGGCTTCATCCGCCATGCGGACGTGCAGCGACGTGCGGTCGGCGTCGGAGTAGACCGCCACCGAGCCGATCCCCATTTCGCGCAGCGTACGCATGACGCGCACGGCGATCTCGCCGCGATTGGCCACCAACACCTTACGGAACATCAGGGAATTCTAGCAGGTAAGTCCTAATCGGTGGTTCCCCCGCGCCTTTTCGCGTATCCTTAAGAAAGGAGCGTAGTTCATGGCCAGTCTCGATTGGTCGCAATGCCCCGCCGTGGAAAGCATCCCCGGCAAGGTCAGCGGCGCGTGGGTTTTCCGGGACACGCGTATGCCGGTGTCCATTGTCTTTGAAAATCTGGAAGCCGGAGCCACTATCGACGAAATCATGGAGTGGTTTCACCTGACGCGGGAGCAGATTGTGACCGTGCTGGAATTCGCCGCGAGAAGTCTCGATCCATTCCCACCGCCGCGGAATACAACGACATCGACGGCAAATGCTCATTCTGTTTGACCACAGTACGCCGGCTCCGCTGCGATACGCCCTGAAGGGCCATGTGGTCGTCGAAGCAGTCGAACGTGGATGGGAGAGGCTCGTCAACGGCGCTCTGCTCGATGCAGCCGAAGCCGCAGGCTTCGAGCTTTTGTGACCGCGGATAAGAACCTCCGGTATCAGCAGAATTTGGCAAACCGGAGAATCTCGATCATCGCTCTTGGAAACGCGCAGTGGCCCGTTTTGCGCCGGTACGTCGACAGGGTCGTTGCAGCCGTGAACGCGGCGGCGCAAGGCAGCTATACCGAGGTCGAAATCCCCTTCAAAGTAAGCCACAACCCCGGCGGCGCCCCGGCCCGCCCCACGCTCACCTCAGCCGCGTGCCCAAAAACCGCACCGTCGCCTCATACGCCGCTAGCCAGCTCCTGTACAACAAAAACTCATGCACTTCGCCGGGAAAAATCAGAGTCTCGACTTCCACGTTTTGCTTGCGCAGCGCGTCGGTCAGCATCACGGTCTGGTTGAACTGCACGTCCGGGTCGTCGTCGCCCGCGATCAGGAGCGCGGGCGAGCGCCAGCCCTTCACGAACGCCATGGGCGAGGAATCGAACGCCAGCTTATAATCCGGATCGGTGGGCGGAATGCGAAGTTCCGCGGCCCAGTTGTGAACCCCGTGGAAATCGACTCCCGCGCGGAATGCGTCCGAGCCGCGGGCCAGGGCCATGGCGGTCAGATAGCCGCCGTAGGAGCCGCCCCAGACGCCGATGCGGTTGCGGTCCACGCCGGCGCGCGATTGCAGATACGAGGCCGCCGCCTGCACGTCGAGGTAGTCGCTGGCGCCGGAAGCCCCGTAGCCGGGCGCTTCGCGGAAATCCAAACCGTATCCGATGCCGCTGCGGAAATTCACCGAAAGCACCACGTATCCGGCATTGGCCAGGTACTGGTTGAGCGCGTAGGCGTTGGAGTAGTAGTGCATGTAATGCCAGCCAAGCAGCATCTGCCGCCGCGGTCCCCCATGAAAGAAAACCACGGCGGGCGCGGGCGTGGCGGACGCGGTGTGCGGCAGGAATAGCTGGCCGTGAATCTGTAGGCCGTCGGCGGCGGCGAAGACCACCGGCTGCGGCGCGGCCATGTGGGCGGCGGGAAAATCGGCCGGGATGGCGCTGGAATCCATATCGTGGATTTGGGTTCCTACGCGGATTGCGGCTCGC
Source organism: uncultured Solibacteraceae bacterium (assembly GCA_964457555.1). Classification (GTDB taxonomy): domain Bacteria; phylum Acidobacteriota; class Terriglobia; order Bryobacterales; family Bryobacteraceae; genus BOG-224. The sequence continues at coordinate 368,718 of CAYWHA010000001.1, read as the reverse complement.
AGCGGAAGCCGCGCGTCGGAGCGCAGAAACGCCACGGCGCCCTCGAGCGGAGCCGGCGCGCATTCGATGCCCTCGCCCGTGGTGATGGCCGCGGGCGCGCCCCCGGCGGCGGTGACTCCCCAAAGATGCCGCAGCTCGATATCGCCCTGGTTGGATGAATAGACGATCCGGCTCCCCGGCGCCGGCGCCACATCTTCCACTTCGAACGGTCCCGGCGTCAGGAGCGCCGCCTGCCCGCCTTCCGCCGGAATGGAATAGAGATGCGTCCAGCCATCGGCCTCCCAGGGGAAGACGATGCGGCCGGCGGTCCAGATCAGTTGATCGCGCGCGGAGACTTCCCGGAACACGCTGCCGGGGCCTTCCCGCGCGCGCCAGAGCTGCCGGCCCACGCCGGTTTCGGCGGACGCGATGCGGATGGACCAGGGTTCGCCTTCGCGGCGGGCTTCGCGCACCTGCCGCAACCCGCTGCTGGGAATGCGTATGAAGGCGACGCTGCGGCCGTCGGGCGACCAGGCGGGGTAGCTGTCGTAATCCGTGGAGGCGTCCAGGTAGCGCAGGACGCCCGCGGCTGCGTCGAAAACGCCGATAAGGCTATGATCGCCGCGAATGCTCGTGAATGCGATGCGCCCGCCATCCGGCGACCACGCCAGTTGCCCGCACGCGCCGCGGTCGACGAATGCCTGCGAGGCGGCTGTCTTGCCGTCGAGCGAAGCCCACCAGACTTGCCCGGCGCGCAGGAAAGCAACGCGGCCGCCGCGCGGCGCAACGGCGGGCGACGAGCCGGGGCCGATCTTGCGCGGCGCCGAACCATCCAGGCTTACGATCCAAACGTCTTCGGATGCGCCCGTGGGAGCGAGGTCCGGGTTGGCCGTTCCGCCGCGCACATATACGATGGCCGACCCGTCGGGCGTCCAGCGCAGATCCTGCAATTCCTGCCCGTCGTCCTGGGCGTAGCTGGTAATCTTGCGGGCTTGGTAGCCGGGCGCTTCGGCCACCATGATGTTGCGAATGCCGCGCGCGTTCGACACCCACGCCACCCTGCCGCCGGACGGCGCGGCGGTCAACTCCGTCGGAAAGGCGGCGCCGAGAACCTGATCGAGAGTGAAAGGGGTCGTTTGCGCGCCCGCTGCAATGGAAAACAGCAGGGCCGGAAGCCATCGCATGAGTTCCATGGTACGACGGCGCGGTGGGGCGGACCTCCTGGTCTGCCTTCTTTTCCTGATGATCCCCGCACGGAAGTCAGGCGGACCCCCAGAGGCAGCGTGCCCCCGGAAAGCTCCGGGGCCCGGTGCGCTGGGTGGCGCCGGGCCCCGAGCGGGGGAGATGCTCAGAATATAAAACGCAAAGTGCCCGCGAAGATCCGGTTCGGAAGCGTTGCGTTGGCCGTGCCCACCGTCGCCGTGTTTGCCACTGCCCCGCTGGTCGGGTTGAACTGGATCGACGAATTCAGACCGCTGTACTCCGTGTGGTTGAACACGTTGTACGCCTGGATCATGATCTTGAACCCCCGTTGTTCGCCGCGCACCGGGATGAACTTGCTCATGGTCATGTCGAAATTGGTGATGTGCGGCAGTTCCAGAAGGCCCGATCCGCCGCCCATGTCTCCCAGGATCGGCGCTGCGGGCGCACTGGTTCCCAGAGCCGGAAGGGCGAATGCGTTCGGATTAAAGAAATCGAACGCCCCTATGTTGGAATAGGGATTGCCCACCACATTCATGCGCGCCGTCACGGCCGACGTGCCGGTGTAGACGGGCGTCGTGCCCGTTGTCAGCGTGAAACTCGGATTGTAGATGACGCCGCTCTGAATCGCCGCGCCGCCGGAGTACGTCCAGTGGTTGACCACCGCTCCCAGCGCTTTGCCGAAGCCGTTGCTCATGCTCCGGCTGATCGACGGGATATCGTAACTCCAGTTGAACTGGAGGTTGTTCGGCCGGTTGATCGAGACATTCCCGTAGTTCCAATTGTGGTTGTTCGGAACGTCGGGCGTGTAGGACAAGACGCCCAAGCCCTTCGAAAATGTGTACGCCGCGCCGAACTGCAGTCCATGGCTGAAGCGGTGTTGTATCTGAGCGTTCAGCGCGTTGTAGTTGCTGTTTCCGATTTCGGCGTATTGGTTGATGGTGTTATAGCCCGTATAGAGTGACCGCAACAGAATGTCCGGCAGAGGCTTGTTGCCGTTCGTGGCGTCCAGACTGGAGGGCTGCATGTAAGTGCCCAGCGGAAGGGCGTTGATGTCGTAACTCAGATTGTAGTGGCGCTGCAAATTGAACGAGTATCCCAGACTGACCATCCAATTGCCGAAGGCCCGCTGCAGATCGACATTGCCGTTTTGCACGTAGTTCCACGGAATCTGGCGCGCCGGCCAACTGTACAGGGTTGGAGGCCCGTAAACCAGGGACCCGCCTGACTGGCCGATCGCCGTGGTGGTGGTGTAGTTGATCTGCGGGTTGTAGCCGAACGGCGGTTGGCCCGATAGATTGTACACCTGGTTGCCGTCCAAACGGTTGAAGAAAAGGCCGTATCCGCCGCGCAGCGCCGTCTTGCCATTGCCGGTAAGGTCGTACGCGAATCCAAAGCGCGGCGCCGGCCTCATGTAACTGATGTCGTAGGTGTTTGCCGGAACTCCGTTCAGCCCATTAATACCGAGCCCGTTGGCTGAGTTTCCCGTGCCTGGAACGTATAGCCCAATGTACGCCACTGGAGCCACGGAGCCGTTAGCAGGATCGATGGCCACGCGCTTCTCGCCGGACATGCCCGGCGCGTAGAGCAGCGGCGATGCCCCCTGCTTGTAAGCCGTGGTCAGAAAGTTGGAGAACGTGTGATTCACATCGTTCTGCGGACCCTGGTGATAGAACCGCAAGCCGTAATCCAGAGTCAGCCGGCGGCTCGCGCGCCAGTTGTCCTGGAGGTAAAACTCGAAGTTCCAATACAGCACTTGGAACTGCGACTCCGCCGTGGCTTGGTTGTAGACATCCACATTGCCCAAGAAGGCATTTGCGTAGCCGTCACCGGTGTTCAGCGGATTGTTGGCGTCTGTCTGGAAATTGAAGACGCCTTCGTAAGCCTGACCGCCCGGCTGTATCTTGATGTTGTGCTCCAGATAGAAGCCGGTCTTTATGGTGTGGCTGTGATACACCTTGCTCAGGTTGTCCGTGAACGTCCAGATCGGGTTAGCGTTGAAGTAGTTCCCAGCCGACGTGCTGTTCTTGGTGTAGGACATCGCGTTCGAGGGCGTGCCGCCGAACGTGAACTCTGGCAGGATGTTGAAATACCCGTTAGTGGAGACGTAGCCGGACGGGGTGGTGGTCGGCAGCGGGAAAAGCGAGGGCACGTTGGAAATCAGAGTCCGGGACTCATCTGCGTAATTGTCTTCCGAATACCACGACCAGGTGTTCCAACTATAGCCGACCGTCGACTCGTTAACCAGAGTCGGAGTAATGGTTTCCACCAGAGATCCCGCGTAACCATGCCCTGGGTTCGGGTGACTGATCGGCGGGCTTCCGTGCGGCAGCAGCGGGGTGGGCGCGGTGAACTGCACTCCCTGGTAGAGGTCGTCCAGCGCGTCATGATCGTTGATATACCGGAAGTAGCCCTGAACCTTCGAGGTGATGTACGGGTCCACCCGCAGCACATCGTTGCGGCGCGGATGCGAGGCGCTGGCCGATTCGAAGTAGTTTTCGACGTTGAGGAACGCGCCGGTCCCCACGGTATTCGGCAGCGGGAAATAGTTCAAGGCCGCGGGCCCGAACCCGGTTGGATCGGCCCGCGTGGGCGGAATGACATTGCCGGCAAACGGCGCCCCGGTCTGCGGATCGGTAATCACAATCAGCGACCCGTTATTGTTGAAGGACTGGGAGAAATTGCCCGCCCGCTCGAGCGCCGTGGGCGTGTACTTGGTTTCCGTACCGCCGCTGACGAGTTGGCCGGTATATTCCTGCGACCAGAAGAAGAACAGCCGCTTGCGGCTCTTGTTGAACACGTTGGGGATAAATACAGGGCCGCCGATCGAATAGGTCTCCACGTTGTAGCGGTAACGCGGCTTCGCCGCGGCTTGTCCGTTACTCTGCAAAGTGTGGTCGTTGAGCCAGTTGTTGGCGTTGAACTCCTCGTGGCGGTGGGTCCATTGTGCGGTTCCATGAAACTCCTGCGTCCCGGACTTAGTCACCGAAGTGATCGTGCCGCCGGCGTTGCGCCCGAACTCCGCCTGGTAATTCGTGGCCAGCACCTTCAATTCCTGGATGGCGTCGACATTCGGCTCGTAATGCAAGGTGCCGTTGGAACCGGTATCGATGTCGGTGATGCCGTCAACGGTGAAGTTCTTGGCGGACGAAACGTTCCCGTTGATGTAGATGCCGCCGATATTGTTCGGAGACGTGACGTCTCGCGACGCGGTCGTGTCAATCACGCTCGGGAGCAAGTGGAAGTACCCGAACAGGTCGCGCCCCTTCATGGTGACGTTTTCTAACTGGCTGGCGTCAATCTCCTGGGACGATTCCGAGCTGCCGAGCTGGACGGGAGTGGCTGCGGCTACGACGGAGAAGTTCTCAGACACGCTGCCAATCTGCAAGGCGATGGTCGGCAATTCGCGGGTTTCACTCGCGGCTACGACCACATCTTTCACCGTTTCCGTCTTGAAGCCCCCCATCTGGATAACCACGGTGTACGTGCTGGGTAACACATCGGGAAAGCGGAAAACCCCCGAGGTGTCGCTCGTCACCTTGCGGACGGCGCCGGTGTTCTGGTCGGTAAGAGTGACCGATGCGTCCGGTACGGCCGCGCTGGCGGGATCCACCACCTGGCCGGTGACAACGCTATTCACGGTCTGTGCCTGTGCGAGGGTGCAGCAGAGGAATAAAAGCCCCACCATCGCTGCAATGTGACTAAGGATTCTCTTCATCGACATGGATTTCATAAGACTCCTTCTTGTCTGGATCTCAGCCCGGGCGCGCCGGGCCATTTGAGTGATCGTGCGGTTGGAGCCGGCGTCGAGAGCGCTCCTCGCCGGAGCGTCAACAAGACATAGCGCAAGTGAAAGTTCACGCGCACCCCCGTGACTGCCCACACAGTCAGCCCCTGCCGTTCAACGCGAAGCGCTGCGCGGCCTGTTCCCCGTTCCGTAAGCCGACGATTTCCGGAGACGGCTCCGATTCGCCGATGAGCACTCGGACTATTATCGAAACCGGTTTCGGGAGTCTCGTCCTCTAACTACCGGCTCTTACTGTCCGTCAGTTAGTTGCGAGAGTCAAGAAAAAAGCAATTCAGGGCTGGTCCGAATGGGCGATTTATGACATTCCGCGGTCGCGAAGAGTACGCTTGAAGACACAGCACGCCAAAGAGGGAGTTACTTCTAACCTGGGGGCCTTCGCCAGTGTGTGATACGCCAAAACGGCTGTTTGAGGGCCGAAATCCGCCGTTTCGAAGGCGGCCGTAAGGGCTTGATGGAATGTGGCGAGGCCTGATCCACTGCCACGGACCTTGTGGCGGTGGCTCAGGCCCCACGGATCTCCGGAGGGGTATCAGGTATGCGCGGGCTTGAGGCAGTCTTCGGCCAGGTGGATGTGTTTCTCGAGAACCGGAATCATCGAGCTGGCGTAGGCTTTCACGTCGGCGTCATGCCCACGCCGCGTTTCGCGTTTGAAAACGGCGATCGCCTGCCTGTTGGCAGTTAGCTCGTCCTGCGTGAATTGGCGGTCGAAGTTCCGGCCCTTCATGTGGGCCAGACGTCGAATGGCCGGGTCTTTAGCGGCGTCAATTCCCTTGGGAATCGAATCCCCGGCTTTGGAAGCCAGCGCCGCAAGTCGGGCGTAGGAATCGGTCTGATCCTGCACCAGCGTTGACGCCAGGTTCTTCACGTCCGCCCGTGTGGCCTGGTTTTCAGCTATTTGACCTTCGTGCGCCACCACCATGTCGGTCCTGGCGGCCAAGGTCATGAATTGTCTGTCGAAGTTGCTCAAGGACGCGCCCCGCGCGATGCCCGCCGCGGCGAGCAGGCCCAGGCAGCAAGCTCCCGACAGGATGCTGCGAGTTTGCATTCAAATGCTCCTTTCCTGTTATGATTCTGCGCCGGACCGGCCCGCGATCGAATCCTGTCGGGAGAGTAGGCGCGAAATCGCCCGTAATCGAGCGCACTCGCCGGGTTAGTGCTCGCCTCCATCCCCCAGTCTCCTCCTTAGTGGTTCTCGGCAACGGCCGCGATGTGGGTGCGGCGATTGCGCTGCCAGCAGGCCTCGTCATGATCCGTGCAAACCGGGCGCTCTTTGCCGTAACTGACCGTGTTGAGCTGCGCCCCGGGGATGCCCACCTGCACCAGGTAGTCTTTAGCGGCTTCGGCTCGCTTCTCGCCGAGCGCGATGTTGTACTCGGCGGAACCGCGCTCATCGCAGTGGCCCTCGATGGTCAGCTTGTAGTTCGGGAAGTTCTTCAGGATGTCCCGCAGCTCGGCGGAGTCCGCCTCCAGGGCTGTCATCGCATCGGGACGCAGGGTTGCCTGGTTATAGTTGAAATAGGCGTCTTCAATTCTGGCCAGAAGCTGGTCGATGCGGAGGCGAGTCGCCGCATTCGGATATTGCGGCGCCGGCGTTGGCGCGGCGGGACGTGGCGTAACCGCGGCGCGTACCGGAGCCGGAGCGGGAGCCGGCCTTGCAGCCACGGCTGGCGCGGCAGACGGGGGCGGCGGTGGCGGAGCAACTGCGGCCTGTTTTTTCGCGCAACCCGCGCTCAGCAAAGCGACGGCGGCGACGGCAATTAGCGAATGTCTTTGAAGTTTCATGTGTGTCCTCTCCCTGATTACGATTAGACACAGTTGACGCGGCCGGCGAAATCCTGTTCGCACAGGATATTTGTGGGCTGAAAAGCCGCTCCCCGGCTAATTGGCCGGCGTATTCGCCACGAAGTGGACGCGGCGATTCCGCTGCCAGCAGGCTTCCGTGTGCTCCGTGCACACCGGGCGTTCATTGCCAAGGCTGGTCACATCCAGTTGCGCCGCTGGAATGCCCGACTGCACCAGGAAGTCCTTAGCGGCGCTGGCCCGCTGAGCGCCCAGCGCGACGTTGTATTCGGCGGACCCCCGCTCGTCGCAGTGGCCCTCCACGGTCAGTCTGAAAGCCGGGTAGTTCTTCAGGATGTCGCCTAACTCCGTGGCGTCGGCTTGCAGCGCCTTGATGGCGTCGGGGCGAAGAGTCGCCCGGTCATAGTCGAAATAGGCGTCCTCGATGTGGGCCAGGAGCTGGTCGATCCGGGCGCGCGTCGACGCTGGCGGATATTCCGCCGCCGGCGGAGGGGGCTCGGGCGGCGGCGCCGGAGTGGGAGGCGGAGCTGGCCTGGACGTCAGTGGCGGCGTGGCCGGCGCGGTGGGTGCGGCTGCGGCGGGCGCCTCGGGCGGCGGCGGCTCCATGGTCGGAATCTGTTTCTTGGCGCAAGCCGCTGTGAGTAAACATACGGCGCCAATCGCAACCAGGGCCAGCTCTTCGGTACGCTTCATAGAGGTCTCCCCTACTGATTCTACTAACGATGGAAGCGGCCGGCGCGTTCCCGCAAAGTCCTGTTTGCACAGGATATGAGGCTGGCCCGGTCTTGCAATAAACTCAAAGCAGGAAGAGGCGTCTCCAATTGCGTTCCCACGCGGGCAGTCCGGTAGCCGGTTCCGGCCAGAAGCGCCGCAAGCCTTCGTGGCTGATTCTGTCTCTCGGCTTCGGAGGCCTGCTGATCTGCATCGTGGCGGCCGCCGCGGGCACCCTGTTGGCTCTGCAACGAGTCCGCAACAACGAGACCCAATTGCGAAAGGAGTTTCTCGACCGGCTCGGCGCGCTCGACCAGATTCGTGCGCAGATCTATCTGTCGGGTACTTACGTGCGCGACTTCCTGCTCTCGCCGGATGCGGACGCCGCCAACGAGCAGTTCGGGCACCTGGCCGCCTTGGAACGCGAGAACCGCGCGGCGCTCGATGCCTACGGCCGCAACCTGGAATCCGAGGAGCGCGAGCCGTTCCTGGCGATGCGCACCGAGATCGACGCTTACTGGGTAGTGCTCGACGCCACCGCCGGATGGTCGCCGAAGGAACGCCAGCGTCTTCGCTCCACGTTCTTCTACAACGAATTGGTGCCGCGCCGTACAGCCATGCTGCAAATCGCGGACCGCATCGCCTCCGTGAACGAACGCGGATTGACCCGTTCGGAAGCGCGCCTGGCCGCCTCCGCCGACAGCCTGCGCCGTTCCCTCCTGCTGACTTTCGGGGGCACTCTCGTCGGCGGCCTGGTTCTAGCGCTGCTGACAATCGGCTTCACGCTCCGCCTGGAACGGGAACTCGATTTGCGCAGGGCCGACTTGCAGGAGCTATCGACGCTGCTCCTGCGCGCGCAGGAAAACGAGCGCCGCGCCCTGGCGCGGGAGCTCCACGACGAAGTGGGCCAATCCCTATCGGCCATTCTGATGGAGACCGGAGGCGCCGAATGCGCGGACCCTCCGGCCGCCGTTCGTGAGCACCTGGATTCTATCAAGCGGCTGGCGGAAAAGACGGTCAGCCAGGTGCGCGACCTGGCGCTGCTGCTTCGGCCATCCATGCTCGACGATCTCGGCCTGGCGCCGGCGCTCAACTGGCATGCGCGTGAAACCAGCAAGCGCACGGGACTGAACGTCTCCGTCTCCGCCGATGACGCCATCGACAGCCTTCCGGACGAACATCGAACCTGCATCTACCGCCTGGTGCAGGAGGCCGTAAATAACGCGGTCCGCCATGCCAACGCGCGCAACGTCGAAGTTGCGGTTCGGAAGGAGCGCAAAGAGGTGGATGTCACGGTGGAGGACGACGGAGCGGGCTTCGATACCCGTTTCATGCGCGGCCTTGGGTTGCTGGGCATGGAAGAGCGTGTGCGCCGTCTGGGAGGGAGCTTGAAAATCACCTCCAAGCCGGGGCGGGGGACGCTGGTTCACGCCGCGCTGCCGGTGGCCGAGCTGGAGCTGAGGAACGGGAACGGACATGAAGCCCATTCGTATCTTGCTGGCTGACGACCATACGGTGGTCCGCGACGGCCTGCGCGCCCTGTTGGAGCGCGAATCCGACATGACCGTGGTGGCCGAGGCGGCCGACGGACGGGAAAGCGTCCAACTGGCCGAAACCGAAGCGCCCGACGTGGTAGTAATGGATCTGGCCATGCCGAACATGAACGGCATGGAGGCTACGCGCCGCATTCTGGCAGCCAATTCGCGCGTGGGCGTGGTCATCCTCAGCATGCACCAGGACGAAAGCTACGTGCTGGGTTCGCTCAAGGCCGGCGCCAAAGGGTATCTGCTCAAGGATTCCATGCGCGGCGAAGTGGTGGAGGCCATCCGCGCGGCGTCGCAAGGCCGCTCTTTCCTCACCCGCAAAATCGCTCGCATCCTCCAGGAGGATTATATCGACCGCCTGCGCCAGCGCGGCCTCGAAGACCGTTACGATCTGCTCTCGGACCGCGAGCGCGAGATCCTGCAAATGATCGCCGAAGGCCGCGCCAACAAGGAGGTCGCGACCCTGCTGAACATCAGCCCGACCACGGTGGAAACCCACCGCGGCCACATCCTGCAGAAGTTGGACATCCACAGCGTCCCGGAGTTGATTCTCTACGCCGTGAGGAAGGGAATCATCTCGTGATCGGTGGGGCGAACCTCCTGGTCTGCCTTCTTGACGGGCGTCGCAAATAGCCAGTATGCCCCAGGGGCGATGCCCGGACCGCGCAGGATCGGCCCTCAAGCGGCCTTGGGCTTCTTCCCCGGCGCCTGAATGAGGATCTCCGCCGGAATCCCAAACTGCCGGTGGAGCGCGCGAATCATATTGAGCGAAAGCGGCCGCTGCCCGCGCATCACCTCATACACCCTGCTACGGCTGCCGATTACGCCGACCAGCGCACGCAGGTCCTTCCCCTCCTGGTCGAGCCGGAATTGAATGGCTTGAATCGGGTCGGGCGCGTCGATGGGATACCGCTTCGCCTCGTATGCCTCCACGAGCGTGATCAGAACATCCAACCGATCCCCGGCCGGCGTGTTGTCGGCAGCGCCCCACAGCCGTTCAATCTCTTTCAACGCGGCCTCGTGATCCGCATCGATCCGGATAGGCTTAACCTTCATATCGCACCGTCTTTGCGTCGATCGAGTTGTAATCGGCATGGTTGCCGACCCACTTGATATAGACCACCTTCCGCCGGTAATCCACGCTGGCAATCAGCCGAAAGTCGTTCCCCTTAATATTGAACACCACACGATCCGAGCTCAGTACGCTCGCCGTGGCATACGAACGCTTCAAGTCCGCTGAGTTTTCCCACGATGCGTGCTGTACTTCGTGAAACCATGCGTCCAGGGCCGCCTTCACCGCTGCCTGTCCTTTCCGGCCCACAAGGGAAGCGACGAAATGCGCCAAAGTGCTCCGAGCAATCACCCGCAAGCATTATTATAGGCCGTTCCCGGCTTGGGAACAACTGCCAGTCACACAGAAACGAAAAATATTCTCGCCTTGTCTTCAACCACTTACAGACCCCATGATCCTATTAGCGCCTTGCGCGTCCGCTACCCTGAACGCATGGCATCGTCTGCACAAATCATCGCCAACCGCCTCAACGCGCAATCCTCAACCGGACCGCGCACCGGGGACGGCAAGGCCGCCTCTCGCTTCAATGCCCTGAAACACGGCATCGACGCTCGATCCCTCGTGATCCCCGGCGAAGACCCCACCGAACTCGAAGCCCTCGCGCTCGACTACCACCGACAGTTCAATCCCCAAGGGCCGCTCGAAGACTACCTCGTCGGGACTATCGTGCAATCCGACTGGAACCGCCGCCGCTACACCCGCATCGAGGGCCAAGTCCTCCAGGCCCAACTCGCCGCCCTGGGCGCAACGGCAGAAACGCCGCTCGACGCCTTCACCGGGGCCGCCGCCCAACTAATCTTCCGCCGCCTGGCTGCCGCCGAGCGCAGCTACTTCCGTGCGCTGAAAGAGTTGCGCCGCGCCCAGCGGGAACGCGCCGCCGAGGAAGCGGAGGCCGAGAGCCATGCGGCCGAACCCCAACCGAGGCCGCCCGCCCCCGTCAGTGTCATTCCCCCACCGGCGGACGGTCCCCAAATTGGGTTCGTTCCCTCTGATCCGCCGCAAGATCTCGCGCACCCCTCGAACCCGGCGGCTTCTCCCTGCTCACGCTCCTGCAAGCTATGAGCGAGCGCCTATCCACCCACCTGAATCGATTTCGCCACGTCGCCGCCGCGCTCTGGTACGAAGTTTACCGACACCGTCATGTTCTTATCCTGCGACAGGTCCTTGAGGGCGATTGTCTGTTCGCCGGACTTGATCCGCGTCTTGGCAGTGACCACCAGATCGTAAGTGACTTCATCCGGAGTCTCCACCACCACCAGGTTTTCATCCGGGTGGACCGCCGCGATCTTTGCGGAAAGGGTCTCCGGCGGCCATGCCCTCTTACCGGCCTTGGAAACAGTGGTGGCTTTGCTCTTGTTCGCCGCGGTTCCGTTCGCCGCGGCCAGTGGAATGGCCAGCCCCAGCGCGCACGCCGTGACGGCCAGAATCGACCATGGACTTCTCATCGTGAATTCCCTCCTCTTAGTTCGCTGAATCCCGCGGGCCTTCCCGCAACCTTATAAGGAAGCTCGCAACTCGTTGTGCACGGAATGCCGCACAGCGCTAGCCTCGTCGTACAAAGACTGTACGTCGTTCCGATACGGCCTCGTAAAGAATCCGTCGTAATGGGTCCTGGCGAAGTTGTACGCGTCCTGCGCGTGGAACACCATCAGGTGAACCTCCGCCGCGATTCGGTCGATGGCCTGCTGCTGGTCTGGAGACACCACGCGGCGGATGGTCAACAGGCGGCAAAGCTTGGACCCAATATCGTTGACCGGATTGCTCAAGTGGGACAGCTCGTATACGCGGGCCTCCGAGCTCAGTTCGGGACTCTGGGAATAACTCTCCAACTGGGCGGCATCGTCGGTAACCTGCCTGGCGTCGGTTCGAATTTGCTTGAAGATCTGGTTCGCTTCAGCCTTGAAGTCCCACGTGTACGACGCGGCCGTTGGTTGCCCAGCCACGCAGGCCGGTCGCGCGCCGGACGGCGCCACGCCAATCGCCGCGCTCGCGGCATGCGCGGGAATCGCGGCTAAAGCCATCGCCACAGAAATGCAACTTATCCCTATCGAATTTCCGAGTTTCATCATGAACTCCTATCTCTCCTCCTGTACTGATGGACGGCGCGGCGTGAAAAACGGCACATCCCCTCGATGCCGTATCCCGCCGCATCGTGGTGAGCCGCGGTACAGTTTCGCGCTTACGAGGACGTTCGTAAGGCCCCCATTTTGCGGCGCTCTTTCTGACCTTTCGCGTATTGCACGGCGCTGTCGACGGAGTGCGTCAGGCGGCTTGCCTCAGTACGCAGGTTGTCCAGGCTGCGCCGAAACGCCGGCGACCACAACGCCTCGGGATGGGCATCGCCAAACTGGTAAGCGCTTACCAATGAGTTGGCCATAAGCTGGGCCGACACACCGATTTTCTCGATCGTGCGCTGTTGCTCCGGGTCCACCACCCTGCGAATTGTCTCGAGCCGGCAAAGCTTATTTTCAATGCTGTTGACGTCTTCCTTCACGCGGTTCAATAGATCTGAATCGCCTCCCCACGGACCGTCATTCATGGTGAAGGTCTGCAACTGGTCGCTGCGATACAAGGCATCGTTGGCCTCGTCCTGGATGTCCTTGAAGATCCGGTTGGCTTCGCCCTTAAAGTCCCACGTGTACGACTGGGGCGTGACCTTGGGGACAACGCACGCATGCGCCTGCTCCCTGGCAGCCGAGGCGGGCGCCGCGGAAAACGCCATCGCCATCGGGACGCAACCAAGCCCCATGAGCGCTCTAAGCTTCATATAGGTACTCCTTCCTTCTCCTCCTAACGGAACCGACGTCCGGAACGGAAAGAAGTCGCATCCTGTCGGGAGCGTACGCCGTGAAACGCAGCACAGGTTCGCGCCCCATCCAGTACTCTTCTACTGGTAATTCCGCGTCTTCAGTAATAGAAAGGAAACAGAAATGAGAGTTTCGTTGAAGTCCATCGCCTTAAGTTCGGCAATCCTGTGGGGCGGAGCGATGCTATTGGTCGGCTTGATCCATATGGCCGCGCCGTCTTACGGCGCCGATTTCCTGCGCATCATGAGCTCGGTCTATCCGGGAGCCGATACAAGCCGCACTCTTGGCCGTGTGCTGCTTGGAACCGCGTATGGGTTTGTGGATGGAGGCGTCGCCGGCCTGATATTTGGCCTCTTATACGACGCTTTTAGCCGCGGCGCGCACGCAGTTTCGAAGTAACGTAGGCGCGCAAGCCTCCACTTCCACGGCGCCGGGGAACAGCCAAACCCGCCCTCCAGGCAACCTTCGGCCGCGTACCGCCGAGGCAGCGGTGTGAAATGCAATACAGGTGCGCGCCCCGGCGGGTAACCGCCTTCCGGCTTTTACGCGTCCCCCGTAAGAGCACGGGTTCCAGCAGATCCTCACCGGTCCGGGGCGGTAAGGACCGCTCACGCCCGTTCGTCAAAGCCACTGCCGATCTCCACAGCAATCGGTTGACGTGAGATGCCCGAGACTTCGCCCATTGTCAGGCCCGCGGTCAATCCGTGGATCGTAGCCGTCTCCGTGATGTTCGCCACATTCATGGAGGTGCTCGACACCACCGTAGTCAACGTCTCCTTGCCCCATATCGCGGGCAGCCTTTCCTCCAGCGTGGACGACGCCACCTGGGCTTTGACCTCCTACCTGGTAGCGAATGCCATTGTTCTTCCCATCACCGGATGGATGGCCAATTATTTCGGGCGCAAGAGGCTCCTGATCGCAGCCGTGGCCGGTTTCACAGCGGCTTCTTTTCTTTGCGGCCTGGCGCAAAGCCTGCCCATGCTGATTCTCTTTCGAACGCTCCAGGGCGCCAGTGGCGGCGCGTTGCAGCCGCTCTCCCAGGCCGTCCTCCTGGAGGCGTTTCCTCCCCAGGAGCGCGGTAAAGCAATGGCCTTCTGGGGACTCGGGATCGTAGTCGCCCCCATGCTCGGCCCCGTTCTTGGCGGCTGGCTCACGGACAATTACAGTTGGCGCTGGGTCTTCTACATCAATATCCCAATCGGCGTCGCCGGCATCGTGATGATGAACCTCTTCATCTTCGATCCGCCCTACATTCGCAGAATCGCCGGCAAAATCGACTTTTGGGGGATCGGCATGTTGGCCGTGGGAATCGGAGCGCTACAGATCCTGTTGGACAAGGGACAGGAAGACGATTGGCTGTCCTCGCGTTTCATCGCCACGCTGGGCGTCGTTTGCGCGGTGTCCCTGTTGGTCTTCCTCATTCACGAGCTGACGACCGCCCGTCCGGTGGTCGACCTTCGGGTCTTCAAAGCGCGCACCTACAGCGCCGGCGTATTCCTCATGACGGTATTGGGATTCGTACTCTACGGAAGCCTGGTGCTGCTTCCCATCTGGCTGCAAACGCTCATGGGTTACCCGGCGTTACAGGCAGGCTATGCCATGGCGCCCCGCGGACTTGGATCCTTCTTGGCCATGCCCGTCATGGGAGCTCTCATGGCGAAGGCAGACGCGCGCAAGCTCCTTTTCCTTGGCATCGCTGGCTCGGCCTTTACTCTGTTTCAGCTCTCCCGGCTGAATCTGAGCGCCGGTTATTGGGACTTCTTTTGGCCCCAGTTCATCCAGGGCGTGGCTTTAGCCTTGCTGTTCGTGCCGCTCACCACCACGACGATGGACTCCATTCCCAACGCGCAGATGGGTAACGCCACCAGCATCTTCAACCTCATGCGAAACATTGGCGGAGGCGTGGGAATCGCTGCCTCCACCACCATGGTCGCCCGCGCCGAACAGGCCAATATCAACCGGCTGGGCGAGCGCTTCAACGCTTTCAATCCGCAAGCCGGAGCGCTGATGGGAGGCCTTCGCAACACCTTCATGGCGGGTGGCTCCGGCTACGTCACGGCGTCGCGCCAAGCCTACGTCACGGTGTTCCGGATGGTTGAGGGGCAAGCCGCAATCCTGTCCTTCGTCAGAATCTTCCGTTTGCTGGCGCTCATCTTCCTGGCGGTCATTCCCGTTCTGTTGCTAATGAAGCGCCCGGCCAGAAGGCGCGTAACGGCGCCCCACTGATTGGTTGGTGGGACGGGCCTCCTGGCCTGTCTTCTTCTGCTTCGCCTTCTTCTTCTTCCCGAAGGCAGATCCGGAAGGCAGACCAGGAGGTCCGCCCCACTAACGGATCGTATAAGTCACGCATGACGCAGACGTGCGTTCAATCGCCAAGCTGGACCCCCCGCGTTTCTCCGGCGTGAGCTGGTCGGGCGGCAGCGGCGAATTCTGCTCCACCGTCAGCGCGCCATCCACCAGCCGCGCCGTCCGCTTCCACGCTCTGCCGGAAAATATCAGGCTGTCGCCGCTAGTTTCCACCTCCACGGCTCCGGCTGCGGCGAACAGCCCCTGCTCCGGCAGGAAATTCGTGTTCGAGTCCTTGGCCGTAAACTCGATCCACCGCCCGCCATCCCGCGACGAAAACACCGCCCGCGCGCGGCGCGATTCGATCACCCAGTCGGACGACCCGTCGCCATCCAAATCGGCCGTCCAGACCACGGTGCGGTCGCGCGGCAGCGCCACCACACGCATGGGCAAGTCGGTTTCCGTCCCGCCGCTCACCCGCAAACGCCAGTCGCGCAGCCCGGCCACGTCGCCCTGGGCAAAGATGCGATACGGGACCGGCCGCTCGTCCATCGCGCCCACGCTGATTTCCGTCTTGGCCGGCAAAATGTCCAGCCCGGCGCCGGACGCCTCCAGATGGTAGGTCTGAATCTCCGTGGAATTATTGCGGATCACAACCTCAAGGCTGCCGCCCTTGGGGTCGATCGGCGCCGTGGGCGGGTCCGGCGTCAATTCCGTCTGCTGGCCGAAGTGCAGCGCCATGGCCTGGGAGAGCCGGATGCTGGCGGGCCGGAAGAGTTGCAGGTGCGCGCGGCCCATCAGCAAGCCATCGGCCTGCAGCGCCAGATCGGCGTAATCGCCGTGAAGCGCATCGGCGGGAACCGCCACCTGGTATTCGATTTCATTCGGAGACTTGACCGACTTGGCAGCCGTGAAGCCCGCGGGCAGAAGAAGCCGCGACCGCGCCGCCACTTCGGGCGACGAGTATTCCGTGGCCACCGTGTTCGCGCGGCCGATCAGCAGCCGGCGGGCCTCGTTGAAGAACGCCGCGGTTTCGGGTTCCTCCATGGCGATCCCGATGCGCACGTGGTTGCCGGGCGCCGTGCTCGCCGGTATGGGCAGACGCGCGCGCAGCGCCTTATCGTCCCAATCGAACTTGGCGGGCTTGCCCGCCGCCAGGAGCGGCCCCACCGGTTCGCGCGCCAGTTGCAGAATCACTTCGCCTTGCTCAGGGGCCGCGAATTCCATGGCCAGAATCCCATTTTCGAATTCCACCGAGAGCAGTTCCTCGGTGGCATAGACAATCCTCTCATCCGGTGCGAAATTCGAGCACTCGCCGCACAGGCCGCTCGGCCCCAGAGTGGCGGCCAGCGGCAGCCAGAGCGATTCGCCCGGCGGCACGGAGACTCCCGGAATGATCAGCGTACGGTTGGCCCCCGGCATCGGCACCGCCAGGTCGTCGTGGAACGGCTGTTTGCCCGTATTGGAGATGGAGACCGCGGAGGTGGCCGCTGAAACCAGCTCCACCGCGTGGACGCCATCGGGCAGCTTGCCGCTGGCCGGTTTCGGCATTGCGACCGCATGCATCCGCGAAATGGACGGCGCCCAGCTCCGCAGCAGAGCGGCGCCGCGCCGCAGCGGTCCCACGGATACGCGTTCGTCGCCCGACAGTCCCACCGCCCCTTTGCGCACCGGCACGGCGGGGTTAGCCGCCCAACCTGCCGGATAGATGGAGTCTTCCACATCCCGCCACAGCAGCGCGCCGTGCGCTCCCGCGATGGCCTCGCGGCTCCGTACCAGGGCCGCCGGGTCGTTGGCGGAAACCACTTGGACCGGCCCCGGCGGCGCGGGCGCATCCACCGCGGCCCCGCCGCCCGCGCCGCGCCCATCGACATAAGCCACCGGACCGCCGTGCTTCACCGTCTGCGGTCCCAACAGGCGTCCGAGCTCCTCGAACCACTGCCGCTGGGCAGCGCCGCCTGGAGCCGCTCCCGCCGGCAATCCGCCATTGAGCCAGCCTGGAACCGGCCCGTACGGACGCACCCACGCGCGCAATCCCGCCCGCCTGAGCAGCTTCAGAAATCCCGCCAGGTCGCGGCGCGGGCTGGTGCGCCCCGTGAAATCGACCTCGCCCGGCCGCAGTTGGTGCCAGTTCCATGGGACAGAGAATTCCACGGTCCGTATGCCGAGGTTCTTCAGCCACACCAGCTCGCGCTCCCACAGGTTAGCCGGGTAGAGGTAATAGGGAAACTCGACCGCCTGGACGAACGGCTCCGGCGCGGGCGGGTCCGCGGCGGGCATGGCCCCCGCGGCCGCAAACGCCAACAGCAGAGCCAGCCGCCGCATCAGGGCTTCTTCGCCTTTCGCACGCGGTAGTCGGGAATCCACGGCATTTTGACTACGGTGCACATCTCGAACAGGCGCGATCGCGCGCGGCTGCCGATATGGTCCGAGAGCGTGCGGCGGTATTCCGGCTTGTCGAGCGCGGAGCGCTGCGTGAGGGTGCTGCCCGCGTCCGGATCGGGCAGGTTCGTGGTGGCGATCAACGGCTTCCGGTTATCGCAGCGGTAGGTAATGATGGAATTGATGGTGTCCTCCACCCAGTCGGTAACGCGGTTCGCGCCCAGGTCGTCGAGCAGCAGCACGGGACTTTCGAGCGCCGTACGGTAGGCTTCGCGGTCGGAGGAATTGGAAACGGGATCGTAGCCCGCCTTGATGCTGTTGAGCAGGGTCTGATAATTGCAGTAGAGGGCCTCGAATCCCTTGCCTACAATCCTGCGGAGGGCCGCCACGGCCAGGTGCGTCTTGCCGGTTCCGGTTTCCCCCACCAGCAGCAGGCCGGGACGGGGTCCCAGCGGAAATTCGTCGGCGTAGCTCCTCACGGCGTTCACCACGCGCCGTAGTTCGGTTGCTCCGGGGTCGAACTCGCCGGGAGGCGCCTCGAAGTTATCGAACGACGAATTGCGATAGAGCGGAGGAATCTGCGCGCGCTCTTCCAGGCGCGAAGCATAACCCTCGGCGCGGCAAGCGCAAGGCTCGGCCCCGGAGATGTTGGCGCGCTCGATGATCGTCCAGCCGGCGCCTCCGCACTTCGGACAAACGGTTTGAGAGGCCATTGCCTCCATTATCGGTCAGACGAGGGGAAGGGGACGCCGGTTCCCTATTCGCGGGCGCGGACCCGGACCAGGCGTTCGCGCAGAATCGGGGAAAGACCGGATTCCACCTCAGGCGCAATCAGACCCGCTTCGTCCAGGTCCTTGAGGTGCGCTTCGTCCTTGGCGCGAAAGCTGGTGAGCTTCATCCGGATCAAGTCCGCTAGCGGAGCCAGCCGAAGCTGCCGGATTCTTCGACACGGTCCCAATTCGGGAGCGGCTTCCGGGTATTCCGGGCGCACTTTCTCGCCCGTGAAGATCAGGTGCACTGCGCGCCGGGCCGAAGGCTGGCCGGACGGCATCAGGATATCCAGCCCGGCCACATGGCGGTACTCGAGTCCGAACGGCTTCACGGCTTCGGCAATTTGCCGGAGGTCCTCGCGCCGGACGGCGATATCGATGTCGCGGGTCAGGCGGCCGGCATCCGGCTCGCGCTCTTCCACGTAGAGATAAACCGCCAGGCCGCCCACGATCCGGTATTCCAGGCCCGCGGAAGAGAAGGCCTCCTCCACGCGCTCCGCTAAGTCGAATATTCGATCCACGCGCTTCTCGAAGAACGTATTGACGAAAACCGCCACGGCGCCGCCTTCCCGTATTATCCCACCCGGAAACGGGTCGCCCCGTGGTACAGTTCTGAATAATATGGCATCCAAAAGCGTCAACAAAGTCATTCTGCTTGGGCGCCTCGGCAAAGATGCCGAGACCAAGTTCACCCCCAGCGGACTTTCGGTTTCCAAGTTCAGCCTGGCCACCAACCACTCCACCAAAGACCAGGCAACCGGCGAATGGAAAGAGATCACGGATTGGCACAATATCGTCGTCTGGCGCACGGAGCACGTCGCCAATTTCCTGCTCAAAGGCAAGCAGGTCTACCTCGAAGGCCGTCTGGAAACCCGCAATTATGAAGACAAAGATGGGCAGAAGAAATACTTCACCGAAGTGATTTGCGAAGCCCAGAATCTTGTCCTGTTGGGCGGTGGTCCGCGCGAGGGAGCCTCCGAAGGCGGCGAGTACGCGCCGCCCCAATCGCAGCCGGTTTCCATGCCGCGATCCGCGCCCCGTCCCCAGGCGGCGCCCGCCCAGGCCCCGCCCGAGGAGTTCAACCAGGCGATCTCGGACGACGACGTGCCGTTCTAGGATAACGGAGCGGCTCCCTCTGTCGCCCCTGCGACGTGTTACCGGTAGAGGCATGGTCCGATCCGCGCTCTCGCTGCTTTCGCCGGAACAAATGCGCGGGATCGTCGATCCGAGACGGCTGCTCTTCGCCGCGTTGGTTGTGGCCGTCTGCGCTCTTGGGGTGTTTGTCAGCGGTTCTTTAGTTTTCGGCGCGGGTCAGGGAGGCATGGACTTCAACCAGTTCTATGCCGCGAGCCGTCTGGCCGGAACAGGCCATCTCTACGATTCGAACGCCCTCGGCGCGCTGGAGGCAGAAAATGGTCCGCGCATCCACAGCGGCCGGTTGCCGATTGTCTCTTACGGTCTCCGGTCAATTAGCTGGATGCCTTTCCATGTGGCGCTCCGTGTGTGGCAGGCCGCAAGTATTGCGGCGTTGCTCGTTGTCTGCGCCGTCTGGCCAGGCGCAAGCCGGCTCGGCCTGCTGATTGCATTCTCCTGGTCTGCGCCTGCGATCTACCTCATCGGCCTGGGCCAGGACGTGGCCTTTTGGCTGCTATTCTTTGCTCTCGGAGTCGTCTTGCTGGACCGTGGTTATGCGCGACTGGCGGGCATCGCCTTTGCCTTGTGCCTCTGCAAGTATCACCTGGCCGTGGGAATTCCGGTCATGCTCATCTCCCAGAAGCGTTGGAAGACCCTGATGACGGGTGGGCTGGCGACGCTGGCCCTGCTCGCCGCCAGCTTCGGCGTCGCCGGGTTGTCCTGGCCGCTTGGTTATCTGCGCACCCTTTCGTCCGGAGACTTTTCGCCCGGGACCGAACGGATGCCCAACCTGCGCGGGCTGGCGTCCTGGTCGCCACACTCGACCGTGGTTGAACTTGTCGCCGCGGCAGGCGTGATTCTGCTGCTGTGGCTTGCTTGCCGCCGCATGTCTGCCGGCGCGGCCGGAGCGGCGGCGGCCGCTTGCGGGTTGATTCTAGGTCACCACGGCTATCTTGAAGACTGTACGCTTCTAATCCCTCTTGTAGTCCTGACCGTCCAATCGCGGCGGGCGGACATGTGGCTACGGGTTTTGGGGATCGTTCTCCTGACGCCGGTGTTCACTTTCCTGCTCCTCACGGGCGCGCCGTACTGGGGACAAGCAATGCTGATCGGGTTCGTAACGCTGACTCTGATTCGAGCGCCGGTTCAGTTTCAGACCGCGGGTTGCTGGTAGGAAACGTCCGAGGACAGTCCGGCGGCGTCCGTGTGAGTCTGGAGCCCGTCGAGCGATTCCAGCACGCGTTCGAGCAGAGTATCGGTCTGCGAGACCGTGGACCTCAAAATCTCGATGGAATGCGCCTGGGTGGTGAGGCGCTCATCGAGCGAAGACATGGTCTTGGTGAGAAGTTGCTCGACGGCGGAGGTGAGTTGCGCCACCGAAGGAACCTCCGCCAGTCTGGCCGCGTGTTCGTCCAGCCGTGCCTCGATCTGTTTGTGGACGATGGCGTTGGCCGATTCCTGCGCAGCCAGGCGGTTGTCCAGATCGGCGAGCGAACGCTTCAACTCGCCGGCCGCCGCCGGGTCCAACCCTCCGCGTTCGCGCCGGGATAGGGTGAGCGTGCCGGCCGCGACCCCCACCAGAAAGATCGCCACGCGCGGTACATACTTAAGAGCCCGTTCCATGTTGACCCTCCTAATATAGCGCCAGCGGAATCCTTCGCAAGTCCTATGGCCCGGTAACATAAGTACTGGGTACGTACGGCTATTGCGCCGCCCCGATGAAACTGGCATCCTGACTAAGAATTGTCCGTACAACTAGGAGACATCTGGTTGAGTTACGCCACGGGACCGGACCCCGCATAACAAAGGAGTCTCTCATCCTTTTATCTTTTGAAAGCGAACTGGGTCGTACGACCTGGCTGAGCGCCCGCGCCCGCTTCGCGCTGGTCCAGGGAGAAAGTCTGCTCCGCCTCCAGCGCGAACTTCTCCAACACTACTTTCGTCTCGAAAAGGCGGAGCGGCGGCTCGCCCGGCAGGTCCGTAAAGGTGGGAACGGCGGCCTTGCGCTACACCAGGTGGAACTGGAGCGCCAGAGGCTCGGCCGGGATCTGCACACGGGCGTCGGCCAACTGCTGACGGCGATTCGCCTGCAGATCGAATCCGTCGAGATGCAGCTCCCCGACGCGCCGCCACAGGTGCTGCAGACGCTGCAACGGATTTGCACGCTGGCCCGCAACGCCCTGGACCAGGTTCGCGCGCTCTCCTACCGTCTGCATCCTCCCGAATGGCAGCGACTGACGCTGGGCGAAGCCCTGCGCCAGCTTTGGGACCTGAGCGGCATTCCCGAAAGGTTCGATGCGTCGCTGCGCATTGAACCGCTGCCGCTCGATCCCGGCCTGGAATTGAAAATCCTCACCTACCGCACGGCCCAGGAAGCGTTCTCGAATCTCGCGCAACACGCCAAGGCCACGCGGGTCGAAGCCAGCCTGGAAATCCGCGAGGGCAGCCTGGTACTGTCGGTCAGCGACAACGGCGCGGGATTCGACGCGGCCAGACTCTTGGGGGCTCCGGCGAGCCTGACCTCGGGAATCGGACTGCGCTCCATCCGCGAGCAAGCCGCCGGGTTGGGCGGGCGAATCGATATCCGCAGCGGACCGGCAGGCACTACACTGGAGCTTGCGGCGCCTTATCCTCGCGCGTGACGCGCGAGATCGGGCGGTGAAGGGGGAGGATGCAGGAATTGCAGCCAACGACGGTGGTTCTGGCGGACGACCATGGGATTGTGCGCGAGGGCTTCGCGGCGCTCTGTGTGGCAAACGGCATGCGCGTTCTGGCCGAATGCGCCGACGGCCCATCGGCGGTGGAAACCGTCTCCGCGCTCCATCCGGATTTCGCCATTCTGGACCTGCACATGCCTGGAATGACCGGCATCGAGGTGGTCCGTAAACTGCGCGCGGCCGGCTGTCCCTCCCGGATCGTCATCCTGTCGATCAGCCGGGAAGAGAACACGGTTCTCGAAGCGTTGCGGGCCGGCGCGGATGGGTACCTGCTGAAGGACGGCCCCGGGCGTCACCTGATGGATGCCATGAGCTTCATACGCGATGGCGGGGTCTACGTCTCGCCGCTGCTGCGCGGGGCGGGGCTGTTCACGCGGGCGGAAAAGGACGCCGCCGAAGACCCCGTACGCTCCCTCAGCGCGCGCGAGATGGAGGTCTTCTCCTACCTGGTGAACGGTCTGCGTCCGAAAGATATCGCCGAGCTGCTGGAGATCAGTCCCAAGACGGTCGATACCTACCGGGCGAGCCTGATGCGCAAGCTGAATGTCCACGACCTGGTAGGCCTGGTCAAGTTCGCCATCGAGCATAACCTGACCAGCACGTCGGATCTGCGGGATTCGCGCTAAGCGCACGCTTTCTTTGACGCGGAGACGGGCCCGCAAGGGCAGCGGGCGCCCCGACGCGGAGAAAGCGGTAATGTTCGCTCCGCGTCTCTGCGTCTCCGCGTCAAGCCCTTCTACTTCAGGATCTGGAAGAGGTTGCTGTAGTCGTCGGTCCAAAGCCTCACCTTGCGCGTGGCTTCGGAGGGTTTGGACGCATCCACAATCATCGGGTCGAACTCGTACGGCGGCGTGTTCACCAGCACCCAGGTGGCGGCGAATACGTCTTGCGACGTGTCGTCATCGGTATCCACCGTGCGCGCCACCTTGCCCAGCGCCAGGCCTTCGCCCAGCACCACCGGCTCCAGGTCCAGATAGCGGTTCGAGATGTGTACGGCCAGGATTCCGTCCGGCTTCAGGTGGTGGAAGAAGAGCTTCATGGCCTCAAAGGTGAGCAGGTGCACCGGAATCGAGTCGCTCGAAAACGCGTCCACGGCCAGCACGTCGAAATTCTCCGGCTGCTCGCGCTCTAGCGAGAGGCGCGCGTCGCCCATGGCCACGTCATGCTTGGCCTGGCAATAGCGCAGGAACGTGAACTGTGGGACCGCCGTGGGCGATTCCGGTTCACTCATGTGCAGGACCAGCGGGTTGATCTCGTAAACGCGGTAGTAATCGCCTGGCCGACCGTAGGCAGTGGTGGTTCCGGTCCCCAGCCCGATAGATCCCACGCGGATGGGGCCGGTCTTCTCCTTCGATCGAATCGCCAGGCCAATCCCGGTATTCGGGCCGTAGTAAGTGGTGGGCAGCATCTGCCGCGCGGGGTTGAGATATTGCTCGCCGTGGTTGATGGTGCCGTGAGTCAGCCCGCGGGTGGCGGTAATGTCCGTGAACGGGCCCGAGTCGTGGACCTTCAATGCGCCGTAAAAGTTCCGGACCATCAGACGATTTCCGCTGTTGGCCTCGCGCATCTGGAAGCCCACATAACCGGCCAGCAGCAGCGCCGCCATCTCCGCGCCGAACGCTCCCCATCCTCCCCATTTGCGCGCCCAGCGCAGCTTCGGGTCGGCCCGCAGGATCGCCAGCGCCAGCACCGCAGCCAGGACGAGCACTACCGCCAGGAAGGCTTGATCGGCAGTGTCCGAAGAGTCCCACCCCTTGCGCAGCCAGCCGGCCACACCGTTGGCCCACGCGACGAACACTTCGCGCCGCTCATATCCGAAGCAGCCACCCAGGAAAAGCGCTGTCACGCCGAGCAGGAATCGCGGGGCGGGCAGCAGTTCGCTGAGCCATTCCGGGTCCGGATAAGTCCGCAGGACGATAATCGCCAGCGCCGCGCAGAGCACCATGCCGATGGGCAGCTCGTACAGCGCGTTCAACATCTGCGGCGCCACCAGACCCACCAGCACGCCGCCCAGCGCGCCGCCGGCCGAAATCATCAGATAGAAGTGCGTCAGGTAGCGCGGGTGCGGCTTCAAACGCGTCAGTTCCCCGTGGCACACCATGCAGCAGGTGAACAGGCCCATGAGGAAGAGCGGAACGGCCACTTTGATGGGCAGATTGGCGGAATTGTCCGAGAACATGGAGTACGCCATGCAGCCCAGCGCCACCGCCAGCAATTGTAGGTACGGGTTGCGCCGGTACCAGCCGCCGCTTTCGAAGCACAGAATAAACGAGAGCAGATAAACGCTCAGGGGGAGAACCCAGAGAAACGGAATGGCGGCGATGTTCTGCGAGAGGTGGTTGGTGATGGCCAGCAGCAGCGCCGACGCGCAGGCCGGCAGCAGCAGCCAGAGGGCGTAAAGGCGCGGACCGGGGTGGCCGGCATCCTCATCCGCTTCCGTTGGTTCCTCCACCGGCGCATTGCCGGACCGGAAGGCCACGAACCCGCACAGCAGCGCGAACACCACGTAGGAGATGGACCATATAGTGGCCTGGTTGTGCGTGCCGAACACCGGCTCGAAGAGCACCGGGTAACTGAGCAGCGCAAACATGGAGCCGGCGTTGGACAGGGCGTAGAGGCGGTAGGGCATGGCGCCCTGATATCGCCGCGCGTACCACGCCTGCAGCAGCGGCCCGGTGGTGGCCAGCAGGAAGTATGGCAGACCGACCGTCACCGCCAGCAGACCTAGAATGCGGAACAGCGGATCGCTCGGGTCGGAGGGCTTCCACGAAGCGTTCGGGTAGATGGGAAGGGCCGCCAGGCTCACCAGCAGGAGCAACCCGTGCGTCAGCATTTGCGCGCGCGGCTTGAGGTAGCGCACCAGGGCGTGCGAATAGAGGTAGCCCGCGAGCAGCGCCAACTGGAAGAACAGGAGGCAGGTGGTCCACACCGCCGCCGAGCCGCCAAACCAGGGAAGGATGATCTTGGCGATCACGGGTTCCACCTGAAAGAGCAAAAAGGCGCTCACCAGAATCGTAATGGCGTAAAGAAACATGATGAATTCCGCTTTCGGACGGCTACTTGTACGCCGCCACTCCCGTGACCTTTTCCCCAATTACCAAGGCGTGTATGTGATCCGTCCCCTCGTACGTCTTGACGGTCTCCAGGTTGCAGAGGTGACGCATGATGGGGTATTCGTCCGTAATCCCGTTGGCGCCCAGCAGGTCGCGGCTGAGGCGCGCGCATTCCAGGGCCATGGCGGCATTGTTGCGCTTGAGCATGGAAATCTGGGCAGGCTCCAGCTTGCCCTGGTCCTTGAGCCGGCCGGCGTGCACGGCGAGCAACTGCGCCTTAGTGATTTCGGTGATCATCCAGGCCAGCTTCTCCTGGACCAGTTGGTGGGAGGCGATGGGCCGGCCATCGAACTGCTTGCGGGCGACGGAATAGGCGCGCGCGGTTTCGTAGCAGTCCATGGCCGCGCCAATCACGCCCCAGCCAATGCCGTAGCGCGCCTGGGATAGACAAGCAAGCGCCGCCTTGAGGCCTTTGGCGCCCGGCAAGCGGTCCGCTTCCTTCACGCGGCACTCGGCGAAGGAGAGGCTGGAGGTGACCGAAGCCCGCATGGACCATTTCCCGTGAATATCGGAGACGGTATAGCCGGGCGTGCCGCGCTCCACCAGGAAGCCCAGGATGCCCTCGGGGGTGCGCGCCCAGACCACCGCCACGTCGGCGATGCCGCCATTGGTGATCCAGGTTTTCTCGCCATCGATCGACCAGCCATCGCCGTCGCGCCGCGCGGTGGCGCGCATGCCGGCCGGATTAGAGCCGAAATCCGGCTCCGTCAATCCGAAGCAGCCCACCGCCTGGCCGCTCTGCAAGCGCGGCAACCACTTGTTCTTCTGGGCATCCGAGCCGTAGGTGAAGATGGGGTACATGACCAGCGCGCCCTGCACCGAAACGAAGCTGCGCACGCCTGAATCGGCGCGCTCCAGCTCCTGCATGATCAGCCCGTACTCCACGGCGCTCATACCGGCGCAGCCGTAGCCTTCCAGGTTGGCGCCCAGGAACCCCAATTCCGCCATCTCCGGGATCAATTCGGAGGGGAAGCGCGCCTCGCGGTAGCAATCGCGGAGCAGCGGCGCGATTCGCTCATCGGCGAAGCGCCGGGCCGTCTGCCGCACCATCAGTTCCTGTTCGCCGAAAAGCGAATCGACGCAGAAATAGTCCACGCCCCGAAATGCCATTTGTCTGTAGGACTATTGAAACACGAAACGGGCCGCCAAACATCAGGCATGTTATATATTCGATTCATGTTGAAGAACCGCTCCGTGCCGACGAACGTCATCCTACCGCATCTCACGTATCGAAGCGTGGCCGAGGCGCTGGCCTGGCTGACGCGCTCGTTCGGTTTCACCGAGCACTTCCGTTATGGCGAATCCGGGGACCAGGTTGCCGGCGCGCAGATGCATCTAGGCGATGCCTGGATCATGCTGAACAGCGCGCGGCCGGGGAGCGCCAGTCCCGCGCAGATCGGCTGCGAAACGCAGAGCTTGACGGTGTTCGTCGAGGATGTAGAGGCGCAGTATGAAAGGGCAAAATTGGCGGGCGCCAGGATCGTGGAGGAACTGCATGAGACCGAGTATGGCGAACTGCAATTCGGCGTCCTGGACGTGGAAGGCCATCATTGGCTGTTCTCGCGGCATGCGCGGGACGTGAGCCCGGAGGAATGGGGGGCGAGGGTAGCGGAAGGGTGAAGGGGGCGCTGCCTAGAGCGAGGCGGCTATACTGGAGGAAGGGTGAAACGTCCGAGTGCGTTTCGAGTGGAATGCCCAAAAGGCCGCCGCGAATCTTCGGAAACATGGCGTCTCATTTGACGAGGCTGCGAGCGTGTTCTACGATCCCCTGTCGGCGACAGGCGACGACCCTGATCATTCGGCCGACGAACGGCGTTTCGTGACGTTTGGCATGTCGTCCTCAGGGCAGTTGCTTTTGGTCGCCCACACCGTGCATGACGAGACGATTCGAATCATCACCGCACGCCCCGCAACGAGGGCGGAGAGGGGTATCTATGAGGAAGGCTAAGACGGTGGCCGCGGACGAACTCCGCTCCGAATATAAGCGCTCGGATTTCGGGACGCTGGTCCGCGGGAATTACGTCGAGCGGCTTCGAGCGAGTTCGAACGTTGTCGTCATTGACCCGGACGTCGCCGAACTGTTTCCCAATGCGGCAGCGGTCAACGCTGCGTTGCGTTCCCTGGCGGATATTGCCAAACGCGCCGGCTCGCGACGGAGCTAGTGGCGCTGGCTTCACGGCCCCTTAAGTTCCGTGTCGAGCCGCGACGCCGTTTGCGTGCATGTGTCAGTTGTCCGTCGGCTTTTCCTCGATGTGGTCGATGACCAGAACCGGCTCCGGTCGCTTGTGTTCTTCCAACTTCAACCCGAGCTTCTCGATCGCCTCGGGGAAGGACATCGAGCCCGTTGGTTCTGAGGCTTGCCCGTCGGAAGTGGGACCCGTCCCGTCGCGGGCCAGCGGGAACCGCGCCCTAAGGCCCGCCATGGCGTCGTATTCGATGGTGAAATCCCACGCCCCCTCGATGCCGGTGCCGTCCTGCACGGGATAGTAGATATCGTTGTCGTACGCCTGGATCTGCTCCGCGAACTGCGCCATGGTCATGTTCCGGCAAACCAGTTGGACTATGAAGCCCTGCCCCTGCGACGGTTGATTCTGGCGCGTACATCCGGTCCGGTTCGCGGGATCGGCTTTGGTGAGTCTCGGCTTCGCCGCCACGAGCGTGTAGGCGTCCATGGGACGGTCTTCGTAATGGACCGCCATCTTGTAACGGTCGATCAAAAGTGAGCGCAGCATCGTGTTGAGAATGTCTCTGGCCTGCGCGTTTCGTTGCGGGTCCGGGGCGATGCCCGGCGGCGCCTTGGCCACGATGCTGATGTTGTATTTCGTCGTCGAACCATCCGTCAGCCATTTCGGCGCTCCGGCCGGTTGCCAGAAGTTCGCCAGGTTCCACGCTTGCGCGATCAGAATGGCCAGACCCACACAAGTCGCCGTCACCCTGCCGCCGGATTCGAAGCGGAGAGACCCCGAGAAATTGTCGTGGCAGGGCCACTCGATCGCCGCCACGTCGAACTGCGGCGGGGGTAGCGGAGGCAGGGCCGCCGCCACGCCGGGCGGGTTCGGCGAAGGCTGCTCGTTCACGCTCTCCACCGCCAAGACCGGCTGCGGAACTTTTCCCAATTCGAGCTTGAGTCCGAGCTTGTCCGCCGCTTCGAGGACGCCGGAGTCCGCGGGGCCGGGGGCGTTCGCCATCCGCATGGCGTATTGGAAATCGATATCCCAACCCCCTTCAAGGCGGGTCGCATCCACTACCGCAAGATTCCCCGACACCATTTGGTGAAGCGTCTGCGCAAACGCCTCCATCGTTACGTTGCGGCATTGCATGTTCCCAAACCGGATCGGCCCGTCAAGCGTCGGGCGCATGTACTGGCATCCCGCGGTATTCGAGCCGCCTGCCGCGGGTCTCAGCTTCAGTTCGCGCGTGCCCTTCGAGAGCACGTACCCCGGCACGTCGCGCGTGTCCATTTTGACGGCCAGGTGGAAGCGGTCCTCAAGCAGCGTCTGGAGCATCACCCTCAACGCTCCGGGACGGGTTCCAGGCTTGGTCTTGGCGACGATTTCGAAGCGGTCGTAGTCGAGCCAACTCGGCCCTCCGTAGACTTTGTCGGCGTCCACGTTGTACGCCGTCTGGATCAAGTCGAGCATGGTGGCGCGGTGCAACTCGTAACGGTCGCCGATGAGGAAGCCGCCCTGCATCGTGTGCGTCCTGTTCTTCACCCAATCGGCGCGAGGGCTGACATGGACGTCGGCGATGTCAAAAGCGGGCTTATTCGCGCCCGGCTGGCATAACGCCGCCCCTGAGAGAAAGAAGACGAAGCTTACGCCCGCGATCGCTCGCATCGCGTTGCCGACCTCCTTGGGCTGGGCCAATCCACCTGCGATTATAACCCTGGCAACGGCGAGACGATAGCGGGGTGAAGGGGGCGCCGATGGCGTGCATGTATCACCATTTTGGTGCATAATGGTGGGATGAGGACGGCACGGAAGTTTATTCGCCAGAGCATCAGCCTTCCTATTGGGGTTGCCGCGCAGGTCCGTTCGATGGCGAAGACTCGGCGGCTCAGCGCAAACCGGCTGCTGGTGGAACTTATCGAGGATGGAATGGAGGCGCAGAAGCGAAAGCAGCAGCAGTTCTTCGAGCTGGCGGAACGCTTTCGCGGCGCTGAAGATCCGGAAGAAGCGAAGCGGTTGGGGGATGAGCTCGGGCGCATGGTATTTGGCGGCTGATGCCTAAGATTGCGACGTGGGACGATCTACCCACGGCGGTGCGGCAGCATCTGGTGGAGCGGATGCGCGATCGGTCGATCGGCATAGCGGATCTCAACCAACTTCGTCTCTGGATCGAATCCGGACCGGACGTTCCGGATGGGGATTGGTACAAGGACTTCGGCTCCTTCAGGATCTGAGGCCAAGGGCCGTATCCCAAGACATTCCTGATTCGCGGACAGGCCGCTAAGGGCGTATCGGTTTGATACGGCGGTAGGGAAGAATGGGGAGAATTTGAATCGCACCAATGAGGCAAGTTGCGTTTGCGACAAGAATGCCGAACACTGAAGGCATGGTATCGCGCCGTGGGTTCCCGAGGGCCTTGGCCGCTGTTGCGCTCGTAGCCATGCTCGCGGTTGGCGCAGTGGCGCAGCAGGCACCCCGGCGACTCATCACGTATTGTTACGGCGATGCCATGCAGTTCTGGTTGGGCGAGGCCGCCATTCAGGCAGGCGTGCCGGGAGGTAATGGAATTACCGTGCGGCTCGACCCAGCACAGGGGCAATTCTCCGTCCTTCGCCGCACTCAAACGCTCTTTACATTCGCCGTTAAAGACCTCTCGTCAAATGCTCTGATCCTTTGGTCGCCAGACCGCCGCGCATTCGCCCTAACTTACAGCGATGGCGGAGCGATTGGCGGCTTCCATGTGCGAGTGTTCCAAATGCAAGGCGATAAGGTGACGGAGGTCTCTGGATCCATACAGCCAGCCGTGGATTCCTTCAAGGCGAGCCACTACTGCAAGAGCCGCGGAAACAACGTCAGCGCGATCAAGTGGGTTCATGACTCCAAGCACCTCATGCTGATGACAGAGGTGTATCCAGCTGGGGACTGCGGGCCGGACCAGGGCCACGCTGAAGGCTATCTGGTGACGGTGCCAGATGGCAAGATCGAGCGTCACTTGACACTGGATCAGCTCAAGAGCTTCCCCGGAATCTGCCTCGAAAACGATGAGGTTCGCTGATCGCGGCTCGCAACCCCGACCTGCCACGCGCGCCCCGCCATCGGCATCTCGGAGAATTTGGCCGACTGCGCTAAAATCAACCTATACCGTAACTTCCGCGTCCGGCGGCTGTTGCGAGCGTTCCCCATGGCCACAGAGACAATTACCCGCGCTTTGGAATTCCGCGACCGGCTTTCGAGCCACGTCCTGGTGGGCGATGGCGCCATGGGCACCATGCTTTACTCGCGCGGCGTGTTCATCAACCGCTGTTATGACGAGCTGAGCCTCTCGTCTCCGGACCTGGTCCGGCAGATCCACCAGGAATATGTCAAGGCGGGCGCGGAGATTCTGGAGACGAACACGTTCGGCGCCAACAGCGTGCGGCTGGCGTCTTTCGGCTTCGCGGACAAATTGCGCGACATCAATCGCGCGGCCGTGCGGTTGGCGCGCGAAGCGTCGCACGGCGGCCCGTTCGTGGCGGGGGCGGTGGGACCGCTGGGCGTCCACATACAGCCGCTGGGGCGCATGTCGTTCGCGGAAGCGCGCGCGGCCTTTCGCGAGCAAATCGAAGTGCTGGTGGAGTCCGGCGTCGATTTGCTGATTCTCGAGACCTTCACCAACCTGGACGAGCTGCGCGAGGCGGTCGCGGCGGCGCGCGAGGCGGGCGGAGACGAGCTGCCGGTGATCGCTCACGTCACCATCGACGATTCGGGCAATCTGCCGGCCGGTGGCGCGGATACCGAGACGTTTACGCGCACCATGGATTCCTGGCCGGTGGATGCCATCGGCATCAACTGTTCGGTGGGGCCCAAGGCCACTCTGGAGACCATCGAGCGCATGATGCAGTTCTCCGGCAAGCCCATGAGCGCCATGCCGAATGCGGGCTTGCCGCAGCGCGTGGAGGGCCGCAACATCTACATGTGCTCGCCGGAATACATGGCGCAATACGCGCGGCGCCTGTTGTGGGCGGGCGTGAAAATCGTGGGCGGCTGCTGCGGCACCACGCCCGATCACATACGGCTGATCCGCTCGGAAACGCGCTCCCTGCAGCCCGAGCAGAAGAGGCTGACCGTTACCGTGGAGGAGCCCGAGGTCAAGGCGCGCGCGCTTGCGCCCACGGCCATGGCCGCGAAATCCAAGCTCGGCGCCAAGCTGGCGGCGGGCAAGTTCGTGGCATTCGTGGAAATCCTGCCGCCGCGCGGCGTGGACGCTTCGCGCGAAATTGCCGGCGCGCGGCTTTGCGCGGAGCACGGCATCGATTGCATCAACGTGCCGGACGGCCCTCGCGCCAGCGCGCGCATGAGCGCCCAGGCGGCCTGCCAGTTGATCCAGCGCGAGGCCGGCATCGAGGCCATCAATCACTTCTGCTGCCGCGACCGCAACATTCTGGGCATCCAGTCCGAGTTGCTGGGCGCGCACACGGTGGGCGTGCGCAACCTGCTGTGCATCACGGGCGATCCGCCGCGCATGGGAACTTATCCGGACGCCACGGCGGTGTTCGACGTGGATGCCATCGGGCTGGTGGGCATTGTCCACAACCTGAATCACGGACTGGATATCGGCGGCAACCCGATGGGATCGCAAACCGCGCTGCTGATTGGCGTGGGCGCCAACCCCGGGGCGTTGAACATGGACGAGGAAATCCGCCGGTTTGAGTGGAAGGTGGCGGCCGGCGCGGAATACGCCATCACCCAGCCGGTTTTCGACCTGAACCTGCTCGAAGCCTTCCTGCGGCGCACGGAGGGGGTTAGAATTCCGGTGATGTGCGGCATCTGGCCGCTCACCAGCTTCCGCAATGCCGAATTCATGGTGAATGAGCTGCGCGTGCCGGTGCCGGAAGAGTACATGGAGCGGATGCGCCGAGTGGATAACGCCGAGAAAGCGCGGGAGGAAGGCGTGGCCATCGCTCGCGAAATGGTGGCGCGCGTGCGTAATATGGTGCAGGGAGTCCAATTGAGCGCGCCGTTCGGCCGTTACCAGATGGCCCTGGACGTCGCGGAGGCCATGGGAGAGCGCTGAAAAATCGAAATGGCTACCGATTTGGTTGAAATCGACGCGGATGAGCCTCAGGCGGAAGTCCTGGAGCGAGCGGCGGCCGCGTTGCGGCGCGGCAAGGTGCTGGCCATCCCGACGGACGCGCTGTATGCCCTGGTGGCAGACCCCTTCAACTTGCGCGCCGTGACGCAGGTGTTTCAGACCAAGGGCCGCGAGACGCAGCGCTCGCTGCCCATTCTGGTGAACGACCTCATGATGGCGGAGGACCTGGCGGGCGAGTTGACCACCCGCTTCTACCTGCTGGCGCGGCGCTTTTGGCCGGGACCGCTCACTATCATCGTTCCGGCGTCCGCGAAGGTTCCGCTGAAGGTCACGGGCAACACCGGACGGCTGGCCGTGCGGCAACCGCGCTCGAAGATTGCGTGCCAGTTGCTCGCCATGCTGAACCAGCCGCTGATCGCCACCAGCGCCAACCTCTCCGGCAGTCCCACCTGCCGCAGCGGCATCGAGGTTTTCGGCACGATGGATGGACGCGTGGACCTGGTGCTCGATTCGGGCGCCTGCTCCGGTCCCGGCGCCACCACCATCGATATCACGGAGCCCTATTGGCGAGTGATCAAGCCCGGCGCCGTGGAGGAAAAAGAACTGGCCGAGTGTCTCAGCCAGTCCTGACGTGGCGCCGCTCGGGCCTTACCAAACGCGGCAGGCGTTGGCGCTGACCATGGGGGCCGTGGCCTGGCACGAAAAGGCCTTCTGAAATTCGGGCATGTTCTGGACCGTTCCGATGGTGCGGAAGCGGCCGGGGGAGTGCGGATCTGTCATGGCGCGGTTCCTGGCCTCCTGCGGCGCCATATTCTCACACCAGACCTGCGCGAAGCCCAGGAACAGCCGTTGTTCGGGCGTGAAGCCGTCGATCTTCTCGCTCTTGCCCTTCAAGGCCTCTTGCAAAGCCATGTAGGCGATGCGCATACCGCCGTTGTCCGCGGTGTTTTCGCCCAGCGTGAGGCGGCCGTTGAGGTTGACGCCTGCAACCGGGGAGAAGTTGGAATACTCGTCGGCCACGCAGGCCACGCGCTTTTCGAACTCGGCGCCGTCCTGCGGGGTCCACCAGTCGCGCAGGTTGCCGTCGCCATCGTATTTGCGGCCCTGGTCGTCGAAGCCGTGAGTCATCTCATGCCCGATGACCACGCCGATCGCTCCATAATTCACGGCCAGATCGCGCTTCGGGTCGAAGAAGGGAAGCTGCAGGATGCCCGCCGGGAAATTGATGCTGTTGCTGCTGGGTTCGTAGAACGCGTTCACGGTGGGAGTAGTCATGCTCCACTCGGTCTTGTCCGTGGGTTTGCCGATCTTCCCCATGCGGTGGGCGTACATAGCCTCGGCGGCCCGCCGAGTGTTTCCGAAATAATCGTCGCGCGCCACGGTCACGGCGGAATAGTCGCGCCACTTCTTCGGGTAGCCGACGTTGTTGGTAATCGCCTGCAGCTTGACCAGCGCGGCTTTCTTGGTGTCAGCGCTCATCCAGGGAAGTCCCTGGATGTCCTGGCCCATGGTCTTCTCGAGCCCTTCGACCAGGTCGGTGATCTGGGTCTTGGCGTCGGGACCGAAGGCGGTTTCGATGTACTTCTGGCCGAGCAGGTCGCCCAGCGCGCTATCCGTCGCGGCGGCGCAGCGAATCTCGCGCGGGCGCGGTTCCTGGGCGCCGGCCAGGTAGCGTTGCCAGAAATCGAAGTTCTCCTTTTCAAACGGCGCGGCCAGGGTGGGAGCGGCGCTGTGCAGCAGGTGGAAGGCAAAGTAGGCCTGGCCGGACTCGAGGCCCAGGCCGGGGAGCGTCCCCATCACCTGCTTCACGAAGTCCTGCTGACTGACGTTGAGGGAGTCGAAGGGCGGGGCGCCGGTGGCCTTGAAGTAAGCCTCCCAGGGAAAAACGGGGTCCAGCGCCTCCAGTTCCTGCCGGGTCATCATGTGGTACGTCTTGTTGGGGTCGCGCATACTGACGCGGTCCATGGAGGCCTTGGCGATGAGGGTTTCGCAATCGAGGACCATCTTCGCCTTAACCGCGGCCGCCTCGGGAGCGTCGCCGGCCAGGACGAACATATTGGTGACATGCTGCACATAGTGCTGGCGGATCTCGACGGACTTGGCGTCGTCCTTGAGGTAGTAATCGCGGTCGGGAAGGGAAAGCCCGCCCTGGCTCAGCCCGGCGATGGTGCGGTTGGAGTCTTTCGCATCGGGGCGCGCGCTGAACGCGAACAGCAGCGGGATGCCCTGGCGGTGCAGGGCGGCGACCTCATTTACCACGTCTTGCGCGTCACGCATGGCGTAGATGCGGTCGAGTTCCGGCTTGATGGGCGCGATGCCTTGCTTGTCGATGGCCGCGGTATCCATGCAACTGGCGTAGTAATCGCCGATTTTCTGTTCGATCTCGCTGCGTCCCGGCCGGGGTGACGCGGCGGCTTGCAGGATGTCGAGTTCCGCCTTCTCATTGCGGTCCTGCAATTCCGCGAACCGTCCGTAGCGGGCGCGGTCCGCCGGCAGCGGATGCGCGGCAATCCAGTTTCCGCAGGCGTACTGATAGAAATCGGTACACGGGTCGGCCGAGCGATTCATGGCAGGCAGGTCGACCCCCAGTTTCGGGGCGAGCGACGCAGGCGCCTGTGCGAGGACGGCGGCCGGCAACAGGAGGAACGAAAGAGCGATTCCAATTTTCATGACGATTGCCACTAGAGACTCCGATTTTAGCGCGAGTGCGGGGCGGCCGGTCGCTGGGAGGGGTCCGGCGTAGGAGATGGCGACGGGAGGAGAGCGCGACCCGGGGGGTCGCGCGCGGACGGGGCGTCCGCCCCACAACGGCTCGATCATGCGTGGTAAATAATCAGAAGGGCTGCTTAGGACGTAGCGGCCGGGCTACAACGGGCGGCCCGCAGTCCGAGATGCCGTCAGAATGAAATGGTGACTCTCCGTGTTTCCGGTAACGCCATTGGCCGAACACACGCGAGGTCCGGTATGCTAAACACCCACTAGTTGCCGGACGGCCGCTCCACGCGGTCGATGACGAGGAATTGGCCGAGCCCCTTGGCAGGCACGAGCTTCAATCCGAGTTTCCCTAACATTTGCATCGTCGCAGTGAACATCGCCGCACTGTCATCCGCGGACCTCAGTGGTCCTGGAGCACTTTGCCCGAAGACACCGCCCTCCGTTGGCTCCCTTGGTGGAATATCGAAATGAAAATCGAACATTCCCGCAAGCCCCGTTTTGTCGATGACATCCCGGTCGGCCCAACCAGATAGTAGCCTGCAAAGGTTTGCGATGGTTGTGCCGTTGAAGTCGAGTCCACTCGCGAACGCGGAGGGAACGCCGCACCCTACGGGGGACCCGGAGGGCCTAGGGTGCTCCCGCGACGGTAGGGACGTCGGTTCCCAGCGGCCGGCAGGAATGCAACTGCCTTCCTTCGCTGGCTGAAGCTTAGTGCTGCCCTTGACGAGAGTCATCTCATAAACCGGAATCTCCCTGTTCTCGCGATGAACCTTCAGCTTAAACCTCTCTTCGAGAAGGGCCTGCATCATAGGTCCACGCATCATTGCGAAGCTCTCTGGTCCTTCGGCCTTCGCGTCGATCGTGTATCGATCGGACCTCAGCCAGACCGGGCTTCCCTGGATCGGCTGACGGAACTGCCTGTCGGAGACCGGGGGAAGGCCGCCTCCGCATCCCGTACAGGCGACCTGTCCGGGTTCGTTTAAGCCGGCATCGCCCAGCGCCGCGACGCGCCATGGTTTACCGTCCGGGTACGCAAGATATGCGTCCCGGATAAGATTAAGCGCGGTCTGGCATTCTTCTTCCAACCGTCCGGGATCCCATCGGATTCTGCCGCCCCCTCCGCCCTTGCCATCCCTACCCGTGTCGTCCTCGACCTTGCACGGCTTGACCGAGGCCACTTCGAACCTTGGCATGGTAGCATGCGCGGATCGTGAGGCGGCCTGAGGTGATTGAGGCTGAACAGCAAGTGCATTGGTGATGCCGACGATGCCGGGTATGGGTGCTAGAACCCCCGCTCCGGCAATTACTACGACGACTTTTCTTGCGATAGCTAATCTGAGCGCAATTTGTTTGGACATGATTTCCTCGATCCTTTCTTAAAGATCCGTCCCTGTTAGATGTCTTATCGCACGCGTGAAAGAGCCGGATTCACAAACTGCGAAATCCAGCGCATCCCGTGCGTGCTCCGGTTTCAACGTGACAAGAATCAGCGAGAATCGAGCATCGGGCAGGCGCCGTCCGTCCGCGGTACCTACGCGATGGGGGGAGCTCTGGGGGAGTCGAGAGAAAGGAAGGAGATGGGCTGGCGCTGCACCTGTGGTTTCGGGGGCAGCTTTGCCATCAACACGGGAAGTGTTGCAAACCAAATCAGCGCCGGAACCAGCTCTAGCCCAACGTGTGAGCCGACAGGATTCAGGACCAGAAGCGATAGCAATGCGACGCACAGGACAATAGTCAGCGCGCGTTCTGCGAATGCTCTCTTCACTTTTTGATCATCCTACCATAAGCCGCAACGTTTCGCATTCGTTGCCCTTCAGCCTTGGAGAGGCAAACTGCTTACGAAGGGAACTGGCTACGCAAAGAGCAGGAGCGGCTCTTGCCATCTGGCCTTGTCTGCGCCGCCCACGCGGGCTAATGTTCCGGCCGCAATTCGCAACGTACCACTCACCCACGGATTCCACGGACGAGGCATTCCGAAGAAACGCGTCCAACTCCGGCGTCAGGGATATGTTGACGGCCGTTCGGCGTGCCATATCCGATTGTACTGGTCCGAACCCTTCGGAGCCGGGCTGCGGGCGGGGGCGTGGTACCTTTGAATCGAGGACGGGGGCTGCCGGTGCGAATTTCCTGGGTCGTCTTGCTGTTTCCGCTTGCGGCGGCTCCGCAGACTGGGGCGCTGGTCGGCGGGATTTTGCTGGAGCGCGATGCGCCCGCGGCGTCGGGCGAGTTCAGCATCCGCGCGGCCGATAACCAGGTTTTCCGCTTCCGGTTCGACCCTCAAACCCACGTGGAGCGCGACGGCGCGGCTCTGGACGTGGCCCGCCTGGAGCCCGGCGAAAAGGTGGAAGTGGTTGCGGACCGCATGCCCCATGCCGACTTGCGGTACGCGCTCGCCATCCGCGCGACGTCCCTTGCCCCGCTGCCGCCGCGTGCCCTGCCTACCGTGCGCGGGCGAGGCGATACCGGGGCGCCGGAACGTCCGATCCCGGTTGGGTCTCTGTCTTTCTCGGGCGTGATATCCCAACTCTCCGGCGCGCGTGTGGTTCTGCACATGCGGGACGGCGCCGACCAGACCATCCTCCTGCTGAAGGATACACGTTACATGGATAGCGGCGAATCGGTGGATGCCGCCGCCCTCAAACCGTCCATGCGCGTGTTTGTGCAGGCGGGCAAGACGATCTACGGCCAGTTGGAGGCTTACCAGGTGGTTTGGGGCGAGATCCTGCGGCCGCGGTGAACTTCGACGCGGAGACGCTGAGGAAGCCGTCTATGATTCCTCCGGCGTCAAAGTTGAACCTCGAAGCGGTAGCCGAAGCGGCGGGAGTTGTCGATGTAGCGCATCCACGACGGCTCGAAGACGTAGAGGCTGCTTCTGGCGATGCCCGCCTGAAGGACCTTGCCTAGCTGGAATCGTTCGGCGTAAGATTCCGCAATGGAGCGCCGGAGCGCGCGGTCGCCGACTGCGCGGGCCGCGCCACGCATCTGAACCCCGCGGATTTCCCTCCACCGTTCCGCGTCACGGTAGACCGTGACGGCGGCGGCGGGATTCCTCCGCAGGCTCCGGCTGTGTTCGCTGGCGGCGGAGGAGAACCAGTAGATCCGCGGGCCGTCCTCCAGCAGGTAGAAGAGCGGCGTCACCCGCGGAGAGCCATCGGCCGCAACCGTGGCCAGCGCCAGCGTGCTCTGGGCTTTCAGGAAGGCGGTGACGGTGGCTATGGCGTCGGCGCGATTCACCCGATTACGAACTTCCCCACGCCGTCCGCGTATTCCTCGGCGATGCGGAACGCTTCGGCGATGCATTCGAGAGGGCGGGTGTGGGTCACCAGCGGCGCGAACCAGGCGGGCCGGGCGGTGAGCAATTCCAAGGCGGCTTCAGGTTCCTTATTGGAGCGCCGGACGCAGAAAATCGCCAGCTCCTTGCGGCGCATGGGCGATACTTCAAACGGAATCATGGCTCCGGAATGGATGCCGGTCAGCACCACGCGCCCGCCGTTGCGGACGCACCGTATGGCCCAGTTGGTGGTGTGGTCGCGCGCGGCGCAATCGATGGCGCAATCCACGCCGCGGCCGCCGGTATCGGCCAGAATCTGGCGCGGCGCGTCCGTCTCGCCCGGGTGAATGGCCTCTGTCGCGCCCATTTGACGGGCCAATTCACGCCGGTGGGCTACCGGTTCCACCACAAAAATCCGGCTGGCGCCGGCGGCCTTCAGGCTGGCGACGGTGAGCAGGCCAATGGGCCCCGCGCCGAATACCGCGACGGTTTCGCCGATGGCGATGGCGGCAAACTGCATGGAATGCAGCGCCACGGCGAGCGGTTCCACCAGGGACGCCACCGGCATGGACATGCTCTTGGGAATGCCGAACAGGTTCACCGCCGGCAAATCCACGAACTCGCGATAAAACCCCGGATGGCCGGGCGTGCTGAGGAACCGGATGTTTTGGCAGATGTTATGACGCCCGGAAAGGCAGTACTCGCAGTGGTAGCAATAGAGCGCGGGTTCGAGCGCCGCGCGGTCGCCGGGGCTCCAGCCGGTTACGTCCGCGCCAACTTCCACCACCGTGCCGGCGGGCTCGTGCCCCAGCACCATGGGATACACGCTTGGCGTATCGCCCACAGCGCCTTCGGAGTAGGAATGCAGGTCGGAGCCGCAGATGCCCACGGCGTTCACGCGCACGCGCAGCAGGCCCGGGCGAAGGGCCTCCATTTCCTGCTCCACGAGCCGGAATTGGCGCGGCGCTATCAGTTCCGCAATCAACATGTTCCTATTATGACGTGTGCGTCGAAGGTTGCGACGGATAGGATCGCGCCGGCTACCGCTCTCTTACGTTCGCGGCTCGGTTAGGCGCCGACGGCCGCAGGCTCGCGATCCATGGCTTGCACGAACAGATATGCGCCGAAAAGCGGTTTGGGATCGCCTTTCCCCCAGCGGCTTGCCTGCCACTGCGCGCGAATATGGGTCACGTCCGGATGGGCGGTAAGGTCGAGCACGATCTGGTATGTGCCGCAGTAGAACTTCTGCGGAAAAGAGGCCAGCGGCTTGGCGCCCCAACTGGTTCCGTCGGCCGATCCGAAGATCGAGATATCGAGACTTTGCTGTTCGATGATCCGCGTGATTCCAAGCGTGAGCATTAATGTGGCGCCAGCGCGGTCGCCGAGGGTCAGAACGGGCCCGGCGCCGCCCTCGCGGATGGTGGTTTCCGGCAACAGGAACTCAGGCAGCATAAAGCGCGCTTCCGCCTACGTAATTATGAGCTTACTACTCCAGAATCTCATATTTCATCGGAAAGGGAAAGCGGCCCAGGGGGACGCGAAAGGACGTTAGCAGGCGAAAGCGCCTGCCCCACCTGGCTCACTTCTTGAGCGCGGCCTGGAGTTCCCGGTAGGCGGCTTCGTCGTAGTTGGTCTTGAGGCGCTGGCGGCCGGCGGTCTTTGGATCGCCCGCGCGCGGCCCCTGTTTTTTCAAGGCCATGCCCAGGAAAGTGGTGGCTTCAGCGTCGTTCGGCGCGCGCTGGACGGCCGCGCGAAAGCTCTCCACGGCGTCGTCGAAGCGGCCCATGCGCCACTGCGCGTAGCCTATGTTGAAGCGATAATCGGGGTCGGCGTCGTCGCCTTCGAGCGCTTTGCGGTAGCTCGCGATGGCTTCGGAATCGTCGCGCTGCTGCTGGGCGGCGCCAAGATCGTTATAGACCTCGTTCAGCGGAATGGCCGCGGCTACCTCCTGAAATGCGTCCTCGGCGCCCTTAAAATCGCCAATGTTATAGCGGCAAAGGCCCAGGAAGAAGCGCGCTTCCAAATAGTGCGGATCGGCGCGGGCCACGCGCGCGAACCAGTCCGCCGCCACCTTGAATTCTTTTTGCTCCCACGACGCCTTGCCCAATTGGAAACAGGGCTGCGAGTAGTGCGCGTCCAGGCGCGCCGCCTGCGTGAAGAAGCGATGCCGCAGATCGGGCGCGGCGGCCAGCAATCCGCGGATATAGCTTTCCATCGCATCGAGGCGCACGGCCGGCCGGGCTTTGAGGAACTCCTCGAGGGGCGGCGCGCTCTTGGCGCCGAGCGATTCCAGCGCCTGCCAACCCAGCCGCTCCTCGATTACAGCCAAATCCTCCATGGCTCCGACTTCGCCGAACCAGGGACCCTGAACGGGGCCCTTCATATCGAGGACCCGCGCGGTAATGCGCAGCGATCCCTTCGAATGGCCCTCGGAATCCGGCTCCGGCAGCACCTCGAAGTATCCGTAGACCACCTGCGCCGCGTCGAGCGCTTCGGCGACCTTGACGATGGAGGCGTGGGTAAGCTCGGCGCCGGGGCGCAGCGACAATCGCCGGTACGCCTCCATCCGGCTGGCGCGGTCGAGCGTCAGCAGGCCTTCGGAAGCCAGCGCATCGCGCACGGTTTCAGCGACGCTCTCGCCGATCCAATCCAAATTCGCGGAGCCGGAGTGGTTGAAAAACGGCATGACTAAGGCAGTCTCCGCGCGGAGCGATCCGGTAAGGAGGAGCAGGAGGATGGGGAACCAGCGCATCTAATTTCAGTCTAGACGATGGAGAAGAAGACAGGCGGACAAGAAGACGGGCGGGCCAACAGGAGAGAAGGCAGGCCTGACCCCGGCCTCAACCCCCTCACTAAGCTATGCTGAGTCTAATGCTTGCCGATAAGCTCCGCGAATACGGTGTGGTAGGCGCCGGTGGCGCCGGCTTTCCCACCTACGTCAAGGCGCAGTCCAAAGTCGAGTTCATGATCGCCAACGGCGCCGAATGCGAGCCGCTCATCCATAAGGATGCCGAACTCATGAAGCACTTCCCGTCGGAAATCCTGGCGGGCATGGCGTCCATGATGCAAGCCGTCGGCGCCCAATCCGGCAAGTTCGGAATCAAGACCAAGAACGCAGCCTCGCTCGATGCCCTCAAAGCCAGCCCGCAGTCCGACCGCGTCGAGTTCGTCATGTTGGGCGATTACTACCCCTCCGGCGACGAGTACGAATTGGTCTACTCCGCCACGGGCCGGCTGATCCCCGCCGCCGGCATCCCGCTCAACGTCGGCTGCGTGGTCAATAACGTGGAGACGCTGTACAACGTGCGCCTGGCCGAACAGGACACGCCGGTTACCCAAAAGTTCCTCTCGGTTTGCGGCGCCGTGCGCGAGCCGAAATCGTTCTGGGCGCCGGTGGGCGCGTCGTTCCGCGAGTTGATCGCACTGGCCGGTGGCGCCACGGTCCCCGATTTCGGAATCTTCGTCAGCGGCCTCATGATGGGGACCTTGACCTTCGACCTGGACGACGTGGTCGCCAAAACCACCGGCGGGCTGATCGTTCTGCCGCGCGACCATTACCTGATGACGCGCAAGACGCGGTCGCAGCAGGAGATGAACCGGATCGGCAAATCCGCCTGCGACCAGTGCAGCTATTGCACCGAGTTTTGCCCGCGCTATCTGCTCGGTTACGAAGTGCAGCCCCACAAGGTGATGCGCAGCCTGGCTTTCAGTACGACCGGCGCCGATATCTGGAACCAGTGGTCGGAGCTATGCTGCTCCTGCGGCCTCTGCACCCTCTACGCATGCCCCGAGGATCTCTACCCGAAGGAAGCCTGCGACGATGGCAAACGCGCCCAACGCGCAGCCGGCCTGAAGTTCGTCCAGCAAAAGCCGGTCGAGCCACACCCCATGAAGGAGTACCGCCGCGTGCCGCTCTCGCAACTGCGCCGCCGCCTGCAGGTGGAGGAGTACGAGAAGGAAACGCCGTACATGGAAGTGGATTGCCGGCCGGCCATGGTGCGAATCAAACTGCGGCAGCACGCCGGACAGGCCGCCGTCGCGGTGGTGAAGCCGGGCCAGAAAGTGACGCCCGGCCAGCCGGTCGGCCGCGTGGAAGAGGGCAAGCTTGGCGCGCACGTGCATTCGAGCATCGCGGGAAAAGTGCGCGCGGTGACGGAGGAGTGGGTGGAGATCGCGGCGAAGTAGGTACACATGGCGAAGAATTCTATCGGATTGATCGAACTCACCAGCGTTGCGGCGGGCTTTCAAAGCTGCGACGCCATGCTCAAGGCGGCGGACGTCGAACTGGTGCTCTCGCGCTCCATATGCTCGGGGAAGTACATGGTGATGGTGCGCGGCGACGTGGCGGCGGTGGAGGCATCCGTGGCCGCTGGAATCGCCGGCGCGAAGTTCGCGATCATCGATTCCTTCGTCATTCCGAACCTGCACGAATCGGTGTTCCCGGCGCTCAGCGGCGTATCCAAGGTGGAGACGCTGGAGGCGCTCGGAATCGTGGAATCGTTCTCGGTCGCGTCGCTGATCGAAGGCGCGGACGCCGCCGTGAAGTCCGCCAACGTCCAACTCATCGAAATCCGTCTGGCGATGGCGCTGGGCGGCAAAGCCTTCGCCACGCTGACGGGGGACGTGGCCGCGGTATCCAGCGCCGTCGACGCGGGCGCACAGGTGGTCGGCCGGAAGGGCATGCTGGTGAATAAGGTGGTGATCCCGCACCCTCGCCCGGAACTTCTGAACGAGATGGTTTAGCGGCCGCTTATTTCTTGCACAGCGCCGTATGAAACCGGCCGTCGGGGCTGTGGTACTCGCGGACAATGCTCAGTCCGCCGTGCGCGCATAGCAGCCATCGGAACGCTTCCGCCGTGGAGGCGTACTGGAAATTCAGCGCGATGCGTTCGCCGCGCTCGAGTGAGACTTCCTCGCCCGCCACCGTGGCCGTAACGTCGCGGCCGGCTCGGAAATAGCGCGTGATCAGGTGCAGCCCATCGCGCCGGTCGTCGCGCTTATGGTCGTAGCGCACTTCGCCATCGTCCTGGCCGATTCCCATGCTCGCCAGCATCGCCCAGATGAAGAAGCGCACCGCCGGATTGGCGCGCAACGCCAGGGTCTTCTGCTCGTCGTAGGATTCGCTGTCGATAATCAGCCGGTCTCCCGGCTTCATGAACTGCGCGATGTAGCGGATCTCCGCCAGCGGATCGAACGCTCCCAGCGTGTTGCCGGACATGATGAACAGGCGCGGCGATTCGGCGGCGTCGGCCGCATAGACCAGATGCACCGGGCTGGAGATATCGGTCTTGATGCCGACCGCCTCGATATCGTCATCCTCGGCGCCGGCGCAGGCCATCTCAAGCATGGTCTGGCTGGCGTCCACCGGGAAATACTGGCACTCGCATCCCGCCGTTTTCAGCGCGGACATCAACATGCGGTCGCGCGCGCCGTCGCCCGCGCCGAAGCTGATCACCGGGGCCTTTCCGCCGAAGTGCCGCGCCAGGCCGGCGGCGTCGGCCGCAATTTCCTTCCAGGTCGCCGCCAGTCCGCCATAGAGACTGGCATCCTGCACCAGCGCGGACCACGCCGCCGCCGAGCGGGGAAACCAGAAAAAGAACTTCTCGGGGATGTCGCGGGCTTCCATCGCCTCGATGAATTCCTGCGTGATGTCCGCTTCCGTGAGGACTACTTCGACTTTCATAGGGAACCCCTATTATGGCAGGCTCCGGCGCCGGCAAGGTATCTCAGAATCCCATCGCTTGCATGCCCGCGTCGACGAACAGAATGTTGCCCGTTACGCCGCGGCCCAGATCGCTCGCCAGGAACACGGCCGCGTCGGCGACCTCGGCGGGTTCCGTGTTGCGG
This sequence comes from uncultured Solibacteraceae bacterium, assembly GCA_964457555.1. Lineage (GTDB taxonomy): Bacteria > Acidobacteriota > Terriglobia > Bryobacterales > Bryobacteraceae > BOG-224. Next base: position 324,323 of record CAYWHA010000001.1, on the reverse strand, counting down.
TGCAGCGGCGCGCGCTCCGCAATGGTGTCGAGGATTGACGAGAAATCCTTGATGGCGCGCGCCGAAACGGTCTTGATGGGTCCGGCTGAGATCGCATTCACGCGGATCCCGCGCGGTCCCATTTCGCTCGCCAGGTAGCGCATGGCGGATTCCAGCGCGGCCTTGGCCACGCCCATCACGTTGTAGTTCGTGACCACGCGCGTCGATCCCAGGTAGGTCAGCGTGCTCAGCGAGCCGCCCTCCGTCATCAGCGGCGCCGTGGCGCGCGCCACCGCCACCAGCGAGTAAGCGCTCACGTCGTGCGCCAGCAGAAAGCCCGAGCGGCTGGTTTCGAGGAACGGCCGGGTCAGGTCTTCTTTGTTGGCGAACGCCAGGCTGTGGACCACCGCGTGAAGCGGCCGGTTCAAGGCGCGCAGCCGCTCGGTGAGCGCGGCCAGATCCTCGTCGCGGGTGACGTCGCAGGGCAGAATGGCCGCCGTGTCGAGGTCCCGCGACAGCTCTTCGATGGCATCCCGCTGGCGCTCTCCCAGGTAAGTCAGCGCCAGAGTGGCCCCGTTTTTCGAAAAGGCCTGGGCGATGGCATACGCCAGGCTCCACTTGTTCGCGATCCCCAGTATGAGAGTGAGCTTGCCCTCTAGCAGATTGGACATGAATTATTCAGTTTACCCATAAAGCCGCGCCAGCGCCCAGCGGGCGTGCTCCGCCACCACCGAATCGGTAGACAAAGCCAACCGTTCGAGCGGCCCGCGAAATTCCGTCAGCCCGCTGTTGCCCATGGCGATGGCGACGTTCCTCAGGAAGCCCGAGTACCGCGCCCGCGTCACGGGCGAGCCGCGGAACAGTGCGCCGAATTCCTCCTCGCCGATGTCCGCCAGCCTTGCAAGCGGCGGGGCCGGCATCCGCGGCTCGAAGGCGAGGTCGGAACTCGAGGGCGCGCGCCGGTTCCAGGGGCAAACGTCCTGGCAGATATCGCACCCGAACACGTGGCGGCCCATGCCCGCGCGCCGGTCCTCGGGAATGCCGCCGCGCATCTCGATGGTGAAGTAGGAAATGCACAGCCGCGAATCCACCGCATAGCCCGTCCCCGCCGGCGCCGGCACGATGGCCGCGGTGGGACACGCATCGATGCACCGGCGGCAGGTTCCGCAGCGGTCCGGCGGCGGCGCGTCCGGCGCGATCTCAATCGAAACCAGCAACTCCCCCAGGAAAAACCACGACCCCGCGCCCTCATGGATCAGGCAGGTGTTCTTGCCGATCCATCCCAGGCCGGCCAGGCGGGCGTACGAGCGTTCGAGCAGCGGCGCCGTATCCACCACGATTTTGGATTCGAAGCCCGCGCCGGCGCGTTGCCGCAGCAGGACATCCAGGCGCTCCAGGCCGCGGCGCACAACGGCGTGGTAGTCCTCGCCCCAGGCGTAACGGGAAATCCACGCCAGTTCGGGTTCGCTGTAACGGGTGGAATACGGCCACGGCGTGTTGTACAGCCGTCCGACGCAAACGATGGAGCGCGCCGATGCCAGCAGGCGGCGCGGGTCGTCCCGCAGATCCGCGCGGCGGTCCGTCAGGTAGCCCATGGCGCCGGCGAAACCGGCATCCACCCACGCGCGGTTCCGCTGCCGGTCCGAAACGGGCAGGGCGGCCGCCACCCCGGCCAGTTCGAACCCGCACGCGCGCGCCAATTCGCGAATTTCCGCGGACGTCAAATCTCCAGCCCTACCGACCGCATCAGCTCGATGGCGTTGCTCTTGCGCACCACGCCCGGCCGGATGGCGTAGTCGAAGCGCATCTGGCCGTCCTCCAGGCTATCCTCGAAATGCACGTTGCAGGCGCGCTCCCCCAGTTCGTCGGCAATGCCGGCCAGGGCCAGATCGTGCGTGGTAATCAGCCCGATGGCGCCGCGCTTCACCAACCCGTTCACCAGCGCCTCCGCCCCGATGCGCCGGTCGTGCGAGTTGGTGCCGTGAAGGAACTCATCCACCAGGAAGAGTACGGGAAGCGGCCCCGCGGCGGCGGCGTCAAGGATTTGTCTGAGCCGCAGGATTTCGGCATAGAAGCGCGACACGCCGGCCTGCAATGAATCCGTGACCAGGATGGACGCGCCTACGGCCAGGGGCGAAATTCGCAGCCGCCGCGCCCGCACCGTCGCTCCCGCCTGCGCCAGCGCGACGTTCACGCCGAGGGTCCGCAAGAGCGTGCTCTTGCCCGACATGTTCGACCCGCTGACCACCATCACGCGCAGTTCGCCGCCCAGCCGGACGTCGTTGCGCACCACGCGGTCCTCCGGGATCAGCGGATGGCCGATCCCTTCCGCTTCGAGCCATGGGCCATCTTCAGCAAACTCGGGGAGCGGATCGTCCGGATGCTCGTAGGCGTGGCTGGCGAGCGAGCACAGCGCTTCGATTTCGCCCACCGCCGTAAGCCATCGCCGGACCGCGGGGCCCGATTCGCGCCGCCAGTCCTCCACCGCGAATGCCAGGTGGGTGGTCCAGAGCACGAAAGGTTCGGCCACGCGCACCACGATGTGGTCGCGCGAATCCAGGTAATCCATCAGCCGGCTAAGCCGGGACATGCGCCGGGAAGGCGGACTGCCGGCCGCGTCGAGCGATTCCCGCAATGCGGCCAGCAGGGGGGAGTGAAAGCGCTCGTGTTCCAGGCGGACCAGCGTCTCGGAGAGCAGGCCCAATTCGTGCGCCGCTTCGTCAACCGCCTCGACCACGGCTCCCGTCTTCTTCCGGAAACGATACAGGAACGTCCCGTTGACGAGGAGCGAAACCAGGAAGAAGTCGCGCAACAGCGCGGAGGAACCCTCCGACAGCCGCAGAATTCCCAGGTGGCCCGCGTCGAAGGCGAAGAAAGCGGCCAGGCCGAGCAATCCCAGCGCGGTCAGCGCCCACGTGCCGGCTTGCGCGAATCCCGGGCCGAGCAGCGCCGGCGCTTCGCCCCAGGCGGCCAGCGCCACGGGATCGACGCCGGTGCGGGCCTCTTCCGTCAGGATGGCCAGTTCTTCGCGCAGATCCACGCGCGGCCGCAACTCCTCCACCGCCTCCTGCCGCGCGCGCACCGTTGGGGGAGGGGCCGGATTGAGCAGCCATCGCGCCAGCGTATCTTCCCCGACGTGAGTTCGCGCCGTGGAGATCAGCTCGAAGAGCGAACCTTTTCCGAAGATGTCGAGATCCCGCGCGTAAGGATGGGCGGGATCGAGGTAACGGTCGCCGGTTTCGCCCGTGCCGGCCCAGCGCCCGTCGAGACGCGCCAGGCCACGCTCGAAGAACCGCGCCGCGCGCCGCCGCCGTTCGAGCACGCGCAAGAGCCGCTCATGCCGAACCGCCAGGGTGACGAACACCACCAGAGGGATGGCCGCCCACAGCACGGATACGGACCCAAACAGGGCCATCCCGACGATGGCCACTCCGCACGCCACGGCCGCCAGCCGCCAATACCCAAGGGCGCGATGCCGCCGTTCCCGGGCGGCGATCTCGGCCTGCCGTTCCGCGAGCAGGCGTGTATAGGTGGAGCGGGGATCGGGATTCATCATAGGCGTTAAGATAACCCCGGTTTCCGGCGCAGGGTGCCGTGGGCGGCCACGTCCGCAGGGCCGAGAGTCGTCTCGGGCTTTGAAAAGTCGGCTCGACAGCCGACTCTGCAAGCCTGGCGGCTTGCGCCACGGGGCGGAATCGGGCTTATCTTGACGCCTATGTCGGGACTCATCGGCCTCCCCCATTCTCTCTCGGAGCGGGGACCTGTAGCGCCGCCGGTCTCCGCCGGAGATGTTTTCTCCCTTCAAAACCACCGCCGGCGGAGACCGGCGGCGCTACCATGAAGGAACACCATGGCTACTCAAATTCCAATTCTTCCGGCATCGAACGAAGTTCTGCTGGTCGCCAGCGGCGATTCGCGGCCCAGCGCTAATGAAACCTGCTGGCAGGCGCAGGCTGACATGGAAGGCAAGCTCGGCGCGGCGTTCTCCGCCGAAGGCATCGCGGTGCGGCGGGCGCACCCCTACGACCCGGAAACCCGCCACGGCTTTTTGTCGAGCCAGCGCATGGGCATGGACGTTTTCGCGGCCATCCACCCGCAGGCGCGCGTGGTGGTGGCGGAAGCCGTGTGGCAGTACAGCCATCACGTCCTCCCAGGACTGCGCAGCCACCGCGGGCCGATTCTGACCGTGGCCAACTGGTCCGGCCAATGGCCCGGCCTGGTGGGCATGCTGAACCTGAACGGGAGCATGTACAAGGCCGGCGTGCCCTTCGCGACGATCTGGAGCCTGGATTTCACGGACGATTTTTTCCGGCGCGGGCTGCGCCAGTGGCTCGCCAGCGGACGCGTGGAGCACGACGCCAGCCACGTACGGCCGCTCGACTGCGCCGCCATCCCGGAATCGGAGGCCTCGGTGGGCCGCCAACTGGCGCACGATCTGCAGCGGCGCAAAGCCATCATGGGCATCTTCGACGAAGGCTGCATGGGCATGTACAACGCCATCGCCGACGACGAATTGCTGAACCCGCTGGGGATCTATAAGGAGCGCCTTAGCCAGTCCGCGCTGGCGGCCAGGATGCGGCAGGTTTCGACGAAGGACGCCCGCAAGGTTCGGCGATGGCTGGACAAGCGCGGCATGACCTTCGCGACCGGTCCCAATCCCGAAACCGACCTTACCGACGGCCAGATTCTCGATCAGTGCAAGATGTACATCGCGGCGGTCCGCATGGCCCACGAATTTGGCTGCGACCTGATCGGCATCCAGTATCAGCAAGGTCTCAAGGACATGGTTCCGGCATCGGACCTGGCCGAAGGGTTGCTGAATAACCCCGACCGGCCGCCCGTCTTGAGCGAAGCCGGGGAGCCGCTCTACCCAGGCCAGGCGCTGCCGCATTTCAATGAGGTGGACGAATGCGCCGGCGTGGATGCGCTGATCACCAACCGGGTCTGGACGGCGCTGGGTCTCGACCCTTCCACCACGCTGCACGACGTTCGCTGGGGGGATCATTACTCCGGCGATGGAATCGACGACTTCGTGTGGGTGTTTCAGATCTCCGGCGCGGTTCCCGCTTCGCACTTGGTGGGCGGCTATGCGGGGGCCGTTAGCGAGAGACAGCCGCCCATGTATTTCCGCCTCGGCGGAGGCACGTTAAAGGGCGTGGCGAAGCCGGGCGAGGTGGTCTGGAGCAGGGTCTTCGTGGAAGGCGGCGCGCTGCACTGCGACCTGGGCCGCGCGACGGCCGTCAGCCTGCCGGAGGAAGAGACCCAGCGGCGTTGGGCCGAGACCACGCCACAGTGGCCCATCATGCACGCCGTGCTGCACGGAGTGACGCGCGACCAGTTCATGGGGCGCCACCACGCCAACCATATCAACGTGGCCTACGCTCCCACCGCCGCGGAAGCCGACCGCGCGTTGGCCGCCAAAGCTGCGATGTTCGACGAATTGGGCGTTGCGGTACACCTGTGCGGGCGGTTGAATCTGGGCGCCGATTAACGGGCGCCTGCAAAAACTACTCTCCACGCTGGAACAATATGCGCGCGAACCAACGCATCCGGCGGTCTTGGACGGGTAGCAAAGCGCTGTAAACCTCATCACCGCGCCGGGCGCGCGATGTTGGCCCGGCCCTATGTATCGACGGCGACGTTGGCCCGCCGTGTGCCCCACCACTGGCGGGCTAGATTTGCCTCAAGGAGACGGCGATGAGGAAGTTGTGCGGGTGCCTGCCATGGCTTTTGGTGGCTCTTCTGAGGGCGCAGGATCAGGCGCCGGCCGGGCCGGCGCAAGCCCCGGCGCAGGAAAGTGGGACGATCTCTAACAGCGCGAACAACAGTCAGAACGGCCGGTCAAACGACAGGCTCTTCTATACCCTCCCGAACTTTCTTACCGTTGAGGGCGCGGACAGTGCCCCGCCTCTGACCCCCTGGGAAAAATTCAAATTGACATCCCGGGACGCCTTCGACCCCGTCGAGTTCCTCTGGTACGGGGTCCAGACCGGCATCGCCCAAGCCAAAAATGAGGAGCCTGGCTATGGCCAAGGCATGAAAGGGTTCGGCGAGCGATTTGGGGAGCGCTTCGCCGACGGCGCCCTACAGAACTTCATGACCCACCCCATCTTCGGGTCCATTTTGCACCAGGACCCTCGTTATTATCAGTTGGGCAAAGGGGGATTCCTGCGTCGAACCGGCTACGCCATGAGCCGCGTCCTGATTACCCGCTCCGATTCCGGCGCCCGCCAAGTCAATGTCTCGGAGATTTTCGGCAGCGCCGCGGCGGCCGGTATCTCCACGTACACTTATCACCCGAGAGACGATCGGAATGTGCGGAACGCGGCCAGTGTCTGGGGTTCCCAGATGCTCTATGACGCGATCGGTTATCTGGCGAAGGAATTCTGGCCCGACATCCACCGCAAGTTGCACAGGAAATCCGAAACCGCTCAGGCTCGTTGAGCCGGCCGCAGCCTTCAGTCCCGTAGTAAGCGGCGGCTACTCACGAGAGAAGGCGCGCGCCCCGGTCCGCCCCACTCTTGATGCGTGCGCCATCGCGGCATGGTACACGGCGAGCGCGCTAATGCTCAACGAAGCCTTTGGGCGTGAGGTGTTGGAGTCTGGGCAGGAGCGAACATTCGAGGCGGATGGCGACTGTTGCAGCGGCTATTGGCGAGCCCGGAGACCCGGAAGAAGAAGGCAGACCAGGAGGTCCGCCCCACCTGTCAATCGCAACGGAGGCGGTAGCCCACGCCTGGCTCCGTGACTAAATAAGAAGGCCGCGCGCTATCGTGCTCCAGTTTGTGGCGAAGGTTTCCCACGTTGACCCGGAGCAGGTGCAGAGCATCGTCGCACTGCGCGCCTCCCCACACCTCATGGATAAGCTGCCGGTGGGTTAGCACCTTGCCGGCATGACGCACAAACGCACTGAGGAGATCGAACTCCGTGGGGGTGAGCGACGCTAGGCCATTTTCGGAACGAACTTCCCGCCGGCTCAGATCGACGGTGAGCGCGCCGTTCACGAAGACGCGATCGGCTTCCGCTGTTTTGACCCTTCTGAGCGCGGCGCGAATGCGCGCCAAGAGTTCTCCCGGTCCGAACGGCTTGGTGAGGTAATCGTCCGCGCCGGCGTCGAGCGCCGCGATTTTTTCGGACTCCTCGCCCTTCACGGACAGGATGACGATGGGAACCTGCGTCCATTCCCGCAAACAGCGGGTGAGTTCCATGCCGCTTTGGTCCGGCAGCCCGAGATCGAGAATAATGATGTGCGGCGGCTGGCCTCGAACCGCGCTAATGGTCTCCTGGGCCGTCGACGCCTCGTGGACAGAGTATCCGTGCGCGGCCAGAGACGCGCGCAGGAGCCGCCGGATCGCCTCCTCGTCGTCGACTACCAGGATTCGTGTCTCGGGTGCGCTCAATCCGAGTTCAGGCATGGCATCCCTGTGTGGGCAGACGCCCGCGGCGTTTCACGGGATATCAGCCAGGCGCTACCAGCGAATCGTCGGTTGCGCCGGGTATTGCGCAATTTCTTCCCGGACCGGATCGGGTGGTTCGGCGGACGCGAGCGATAACACTTGAACGCGCTGGCCGGCGGACAGCCTCTGAAACAAGATCTCCTGCGCATTCGCAAATCGAATCGTGTCGCGGTAACTGTTTTCCAATTGGCCCTTTTGAATCAGAACCGCCTCTTCCTCCGGGCCCACGCCCAGTTCCGCCTGGATGGACCGCGGAATATCCCGGAGCAGCAGTCTGGCGCCTGGCGGGACGCACACCACCATGGGCGTGGGCTCCGCAAAACATGCTTTCAGCGCCGCCCAGAAGCCATGCGTTGCCACTGTGGGCGGTCCAAGGCCAAGCGATCCACTGCTAAATTTATGAACTGCGAGGTTTTCCCCTTCTCTGGCCAGACGATTCGGCAGACCCATCAGCGAATAGTCGCACATTGTTGTACCCTCCCTTTAGGATCGAAGCACCGCTCTCTTACGTTCGCGGCTCGGCTCGAAGAGAGCAGTGTTAGCTTTATCTTATTGCTGGAACAGTCAAGCGGGAATCAAAAACAGGCGGGCCGCCGTCAAGAAAGAGTTAAGGCTTGGCCTTGAAATCGCGCTACTGCGGGGCCGCGGTGGCGGCCTGTTCCGTCCTTAAACGGTATCCGACTCCGGGGTCCGTCGTAATGTAACGGGGGCGCGAGGCGTCTTGCTCCAGCTTGCGCCGGAGGTTGCTGACGTTCACTCGCAGGATGTGTAGGGCGTCTTCGTAGTGAATGCCCCGCCACACTTCCCGAATGAGTTGCGAATGGGTCAGGATTCTTCCGGCGTGGGAAACGAACATCTTGAGAAGCTCATATTCGGTTGGCGTCAGTTGCACCGGGCGTTCACCGACGCGCACATCCCGGGCGGCGAGATCGACGGTCAGGTCGCCGGTTCGGAAAACAGAGCCTGTTTCAAGCCTGGCTGTTCTGCGCATGGCCGCGCGGATGCGCGCCAGCAACTCTCCGGGCGAGAACGGCTTGGTGAGGTAATCGTCGGCGCCGGCATCGAGGGCTTCAATCTTGGCGGAGTCATCCTGCCGGACGGAAAGCACGATGATGGGCGTCGCGGTCCATTCGCGCAGGCAGCGGGTGACATCGGCCCCGCCGATATCGGGCAGGCCTAAATCGAGGATGATGATGTCGGGGCGGTGGATGCGCACCTGTTCGATGGCCTGCTGGCCGCTCTCCGCTTCGTGCACCGTATAGCCGTGGGTGGCCAGCAGGCTGCGCAGCAAATGCCGGATGGAGCGCTCGTCGTCAATTGTAAGTACTTGCAGCCCTTGTTCGATCATCGCCAACCTCACGATGCAGCTTGGCCCTGGCCCCGGTGGGCACGGTAAACGCGACCGAAGCGCCGCCCCCGGAGAGACGCCTGGCCCAAATGCGGCCGCCGTGGGCCTCCACAAAGCCCTTGCAGATGGACAGACCTAACCCGGCGCCTCCGTTCTGGTCGTTTCGCCGGCCGCGGTGGAAGCGCTCAAACACTTTTTCCAGAAGCTCTTCGGGGATACCTTCGCCGTGGTCGATCACCTCCACCTGAACGGAACCATCGGACTCCGCGGCCCGGATTTCAATGGGCCGCTCGGCGGGAGAATACTTCATGGCATTGTCGACCAAATTGACGAGCACCTGGGTCACAAGAACAAAATCGACAACGACCAACAACGGGCGATCGGGCAGGTTCAGGAGAATCGGCCGGCGCCTGGCGGCTTCACCCAATTGATCGAGCGCGGCTCCCACCAGGTCCTGGATGTCGCACGGTTCCGGCTTGATGCGCACGGCGCCCGCCTCCAGGCGCGTCATATCGAGAAGATTTTCCACCAGCCGGTTCAGGCGCGTGGCTTGCTCTTCGGCATTGGTGAGCAACTCGCGGCGGGTGGATTCATCGAGAATCGCGGCATCCTCCAGGAGGCTTCTCAGCGCGCCCGTCACGGTGGCCAGAGGCGTCCTGAGGTTATGGGAGATCGAGTTCAGCAGGGCTTTTTGCAGCCTGTCGGTTTCCTGGAGTATCTGGGCCTCGTGCGCCTTTTGCTCAAGGGCGGCGCGTCCAAGGGCCAGGGCCGCGCGTGTGGCGAGCGCCTCCAAGAGGCGGTATTGGTGGGTGGCCCGCTTGGGATTCGCCTTTGCGGGTTGGACGGCGAGCACTCCTTGAACTCCCCAAGCCGTCTTGAGCGGCAGGTAACGCCCCCGCAGTTCCGGGAATTTCGCAGCTCCGCGGCCAACCGCCTCGCAGTGCTCGCAGGCCCAATCGGCCGCGGCCTGTTCGGCCTCGCCAAAGGAGAAATCGGGACTACGAAACTGGACTTCCAGCCCGCTCTTGCCGGGAATGGCCAGCAAAACGGGCCAGCCGAAGGTCTCGACGGCGTGCCGGGCGACCGCGGTAACAATCCGATCCTGACTGTCGGCCTCGGCTAAGGCCTGAGCGATGGCATAGACCGCCTCCACGTACTCGGCATTCGTGCGCGCGGTTTTGGCATGTTCGCGGGCCTCGGAAACCAACGCGCCGACGATCAGCGCCACGGCCAGCATGCTCAGGAGCGGGACCAGATAGGAGACGTCCGAAACCGCGGGGCTGAGGCGCGGAAGGATCAGGAAGAGATCGAATGCGATGACGCCAGCAAAGGCGGAACAAACGGCGGGCCCGAGACCCCAGCGCAGCGCGGCAATCACAACCGCCAGCAGGTAGAGCATCGCCAGCGTGGTAGGCGCCAGACGGGGTGCGATGGCCAAGCCGGCCAGTACGACAAGAGCCACCAACCCTAGGGCTTGCAGGCAATCCAGCCAGGCTCGCGACCGTGGTTCTTTCCAGGTTGGCGCTTTGCCCGGAGGCGCGGGTGAGACGACCCAGTTAGCGATAGACCGCCGGCGCCGCACCGCCGGGGAGCCGCGATTCGCCGTGCCGGCGACGGATCCGAAGGTCAGTTGTGAACGATCCGAATTGTCACGCGAGAGCCCCTCCATGTTCGCCGTCGCCCCTGCGGCGTTGAAACTGGCCTAGCCCAGCCACTAATTAGATGATATCGGATGCGTTTGCGCTCACGCGGCGGTTTTGGGGAAAAGCGCTCCGGCAATGTGAGCAGCCATACTCACTTATGGTTGGGGAGGCGGGCGTTTCACACTGGGAGTCGATGCATGCGCATGGCGTTCGACGGTTGGCGACATGACAGGGAAAGCAAGGCAGGCGAAAGCGCCTGCCCCACCCGCGTTGCGCGAGAAATCTACGACCGCGAGGCTCCGAACAAGGCCGTACCGCCGGCCTGTAGGCTTAACAAACCAGCTTGCGGGCATGCTTCTGGGCCAGGCGGCTCCACTGCGCGGTGACGGGGCGGCGGTAGCGGGGGGCGGTGCGCGCGGCTTCCACGGCGCGGGCGTAGATTTCGCGCGCGGCGGCGGGGTCGCCTAAACGTTCGAGCGCCTGGCCGTAGTAGTAAAGGCCTTCCGGATCGTAGGCCCGGCGGTCCGTGTAGATTTCCAGTTCGCGGCGGGCGTCGGCCAGGCGGCCGGCTTCGAGGTATGTGGCGCCCAATTCGCGATGGACCTCGCTCAAGCTGTGCTTTTCGTCCTGCCGCAGGACGGTCTGAAACTCCGTGAGCGCTTCGTCGAGGCGGCCTTGCTCACGCGCGATCCGGCCGAGTTGGAAATGCGCGTCGGTGGCATCCGGGTCGATGGCGACCGCATTGCGAAAGCGCTGGGCGGCTTCTGTGGTCTGGCGCCGCTGCTGGTGGATCAGCCCAAGCTGGTACTGCGCGTCGCCATCGTGCGGATTGATAGCGGCCGCTTCCAACATGCGGTGAAAGCTCTGGCGGTTGCGCAATCCCGAGCCGAGGCTGCTCAGTTCGCCGCCCAGGAAATACCAGGCGTAGAGAAGGAGGAACGGCGAGGTGAGCCATCCAAGCAGGTAACGGATGGGACCCCAGAGGAACGCCATCGCCACCAGGGGAATCCAAGAAAGCCCGACGATGCCCGCGGCCGCCGCATTTCGGACGCCGAAGAGCGTGCGCACGGCGAAGAACATGAGTACCGCGAAGTAGATTCCGGCTGCTGCGGCGGCCCATATTACTGCCTCCTCGGGAATCACCCATGAAAGCAGGGCCAGCGGCACGGCGGCCGACGCCCAAGCCATAGCCGCGCAGGTTAGGAGGGGCGAGTAATCGCGTTGAAAGACGGCGCCGAAACTGCCCAGGCGGCCCAGTAAGGCGCCGACGATCAGCGTTCCGGGGACATAAGCAACCGCCAGCACGATCACCGGCATGAAAAGACCCAGCCTCAGCGGCGCGAGGGTCTGGAGGAGCCAGGAGGCGGCCAACACGGCCAATAGGGCGAACAATGCGCTGCCGCGGTCCAGGATTGCGCCCATGGCCGCAACGGGCCGCCGCCAGAGGTCGAGTAGGAGAGTGAGTCCATTGGCGAGCACAATACGGAGGGTATCAGGCAGCGGCGGAGAGGGGCAATCGGAATTGGCAAGAAGGGCAGGGAAAGGCAAGAAAGACAAGAAGGCAGGCCAGGAGGCCCGCCCCACTGGTACCATGGGAGGCGTGAGGGCTTTCATCCTGGCGCTGGCCGCGCTTGCCGGGCCGGTGGCGGCCCAGGACTCGCTGGCAGTTCAGGCGTACAACCATTTTTATAATCTGGAGTTCGACGAAGCTATCCAGGGCTTTCAGCGCGCCATTGTCGCGGACCCGAAATCGCCGGACCTCCATAACCACCTGGCGGAGAGCATCGTATTCCGGGAAATGTTCCGCGACGGCGCCCTTGAAAGCGAACTTGTGTCCGGGAACAACTCCTTTCTGCGGCGCCCCAAGCTTAACCCGTCGCCCGAAACGGAGAAGTGGCTTCTGGACGAGGTAGCGCGCGCGATGGCGCTCTCGGAGGCGCGCCTCCGCGCGAATCCGAACGATGTTGGCGCGCTGTACGCCGAGGGAATCTCCTACGGCCTCCGCTCGGATTATTACTGGATCGTCAAGAAAGCCTGGCACGATTCTCTGAAGGACGCCAACAGCGCGCGCCGCTTGCACAATCGCGTTTCGGAGCTGCAGCCGGGCAACGTGGATGCGCGCCTGGTCCAGGGTCTGCACGATTACATCGTGGGGAGCCTGCCGCTGGGGTTGCGCATGCTGGGCTTTATGGCTGGGATACACGGCGACAAGGAGAAGGGCATTCGCGAGGTTCAGGATGTGGCGCAAAACGGCACGGACGACCGCGTGGACGCTCAGATTTTCCTGTGCGCGCTATACCGCAGGGAGAACCAGCCTCGCAAGGCCGTGCCGCTGATCCAGGACCTGATTCGCCGCTACCCGCGGAATTTCCTGCTACGGCTGGAATTGGCGCAGATGTACAGCCTGGCGGGGGATGGACCGAGCGCCCTGAGCGTGCTGCGCGAGGTGGCCGCGCTCAAAACGAGTCACGCCCCGGGCTATGACCGGGTTCCGTGGGAGAAGATCTACCTGCAGCAAGGGACGATCCAGTTCTGGTATCGCGATCTGGACGCCGCGCTGGAGAACATGAAGAAGGTAACGGCCGGCGACGCCGAACTGGACCTGAACGACGGCGCATCCGCCTATTTACGCATGGGGCAAATCTACGACCTCACAAACCGGCGACGCCTGGCCCTGGAGGCCTACCGCAAGGCCATTGCGTATGCGCCCGACGCGGATGCGGCGCAGGAATCCAAGAAGTACCTCTCTACGCCGTACCGCCGGATGTAAGCGCGGGAGAATCAATTATCGACCGAAACTTTGACCGGCAATTCCATCAACTTCGGTTCTTTGTCCGCGGTAAGAATCATGAGCGACATGCGGCCCGTGGCCTTATCCGGAATGGTGAACTTGATGGAGGTTTTGGTCTGTTCCGTGACAGCCACCTGAAGGTCGTTCTTGCCGTCGGTCAGATACAGTTTGGCGACCATATCCTTGTTGAGATTCTGGCCGGTGGCGGTGATCACGGCGCCAACCTTGCCGTTCGGCGGATCGACCGTTTCGATTGACGGCGCTGTCGCTTGTTGAGCGTAGCCCACCAGGCAACCGCCCGCGACAACCAACGCGATAAGAGATATTTTCATCTGAATGGCCCTTCCAACTAATGCTATGTCCATTCGGGAGCAATTTCAAGCTGGCCGTGATGAAAATCTCAACGGAGCGCGACCGGCGCGTCGGGGCGCCAATCCGCGGCTGTGATAAGATTGCAACCGGAGCGTATTGCAAAGCGTCGCCGGTCCGCCTATTTTGATCCAACATTATCAAAATAGGGAGTCCGGCTCGATTTACGCGCTGGTGAGCAAGCTCCCGGCGGGGGACCAACGGGTTCTTCGCGAGGGAGAAGCCTGAAGGCGCTCGGCGGACAACCCGCCCCGTTTACAAACGTGGGTCAATAACGGGGGTCGGCGGAGCCGAGCGGTGCGCTCCAATTTCTAGCGCGGTCGTGGGCCGAAGAAGACAAGAAAGCACGAAGACAGGCCAGGAGGCCCGTCCCACTTAACTTAGAGCACGTCCGCGAAGCCTCTCTTCATGTGCCGGAAGAAGAGCCCGCCGGCGACGAAGGCGGCCGCCCCGAAAGCCAGCGCGATTCCCAGATCCTCCATCCTTGGCGCGGCGGAGGTAATCAGCATGGCCCGATAGCCGCGCACCACGTACGCCATTGGATTGGCCGCCAGCAGGTAGCCGGTCCATTGGTGCTTGTAGTAATAATCCTCGGTCAGGAAAATGGGAGTGATCCAGAACCAGAACGTCAGGATCACGCTGAGGACCTGCGAGGTATCGCGCAGGAAAACGTGGAGGCTGGCGACGATCCAACCCAAGCCGACGGCCATTAGCCCGGTGGCGAACACGTAAAGCGGCAGCAGCAGCAGGAAAACGCTGATCTGGCTCTGTGAGACCCCCGCGACTACGATCAGCAACAAGAGGGCCAGCGCGTGCCCGACCAGTACGGACAGGAAGATGGAAACCGGCACGATTTCGGCTGGGAAAACGGTCTTCGTGATGAGATTCGCCTGCTCCAGGAGGCTGGTTGCCGAGCGCTGCAGGGTCTCGCTGAAGAGCATCCACGGCAACATGCCGGCAAAGAGGAACAGCGCGTAACTCTTGACGCCGGCCGGAGGTTTTTGGTGGAGGAAGAACCCGAAGACCAGGGTCCAGCTCAGAAGCAGCACCAGGGGCTGAATGAGTCCCCAGATCCACCCCATTGCGGAACCGACGTAGCGCTGCTCGAAATCCCGCCGCACGAGCTGAAAGAGCAGGCTCCGCCGCTCCACCATATTCCGCAAAAATAGCGTTCCAGGGATTCGTTTCGCCACGTTGTGTTTGAAAATACCAATTCTATCAATAACTTGCAACGGAAAATGAAGCTTGACACGACGGTTACATACTGGTACAGTTCTAGTTTCGCCAATTGTAGCGTCAAGTAGCCCCGCCGGGCCCCAGGGAATGTGCGACCGGTATTACCGGTAGTTCATCCGATGTCAAGAGGCTCCGGCCGGAGAAACTATGAATCAAGGGTACTTCGTCGTAGTATTGGCCCATTCCATAAAGGGCCGTCTGCGCCGTATACACATACCGCATCAGGCCGTCTACGCCGTATTGCTGCTTGCCCTGTTCGGGTGCGTCTCGGTTTTCGGGTTTGTCGCGAGCTATGCCCGAATGGTGTGGAAGGTCGGCAATTACAACTCCCTGCGCCAGCAGGCCGACACGCTGAGAACGCGATATCAGGATCTTCAGAAGAAAGTATCCGAAAAGGATACCCAGCTCGCCACCCTGGAAATGTACGCTCAGGAAGTATCGGTGGCCTACGGGATCAAGCAGAAGCTGGAAGGTCCGTCGGACATTTCGGCAGAGGGCGCGTTGGTTCCGAGCTTCCCGGAGAGCATTCAGGATTACAGCTTCCTGCGCAGCGCCGACCAGATTTCTTTGAAGCACCGCGCCGCGCGGCGGTTACAGCCGGCGATTTCCCGTCCTTCGGTGTGGCCCGTTGTGGGGCGTCTGATGGATGGGTTCGGAAGGCGGCTGGACCCGTTCGGGGGTGAAGGCGAGCGGGAGTTCCACACGGGCGTGGACATCAGCGCTCCGACCGGCACGGCCGTGAAGGTGACTGCGGACGGCATTGTCACGCTGGCCGAGTTCACCACCGGAGGCTACGGGCGCATGGTGGTGGTGGAGCATGGCGGCGGAATGGAAACCTGCTACGCGCACCTCTCGCGGATCTTCGTTCAGGTGGGACAGGGAGTGCGCCGCGGAGAGACGGTGGGCGCCGTGGGCAGTACGGGGCGTGTCACGGCTCCGCACCTGCACTACGAAGTCCGAATCGGTGGCAGTCCGGTGAATCCTTACACATACATGCGGACCGCGATTTTCGAGACGGCGCCGAAATCCGATTTCCCATTCTAGAAGGCGACCGCTCTCTTACGTTCGCGGCTCGGTTCGAAGTGCTCGGGCGTTCAGGATACTTCGCATTCCGCTTGCCGCACTACACTAGTACCGCCGTTGGTCTTTGCCGGCGGATCTCTTACTGCAAGCTTCAAACCCACCGCCGGCGTAGACAGGCGGCGGTACTGCGGTAACCTGTAGCTTGACCAAACGAATTCTGGTTGTGGCCGCGGCGCTGGCGGCGTATGCTTGCGGACCCGCTTCGCAAGCGGGCGATGCACCCGTATACGGGTATGAAGTGGTGCACGTTTACCCGCACGATCCCTTGGCTTTTACGCAGGGCCTGTTTTATCTGAACGGCTTCCTCTATGAGGGTACGGGCCTGAACAACCAGTCATCCATCCGCAAGGTGCGTCTGGAAACGGGAGAAGTGCTCGAGAAACACGACATTCCCGAGGCTTATTTCGGTGAAGGGATCGTGAACTGGAACGACAGTCTGCTGGAGCTGACGTGGACCAACCAAGTGGGCTTCGTTTACGACCTCGCCTCCTTCGCCCTGCGGCGCGACTTCCACTATCCCGGCGAGGGCTGGGGCCTCACTCAGGACGGAAAGCGCATCGTCATGAGCGACGGCACGGCGCAACTGCGCTTCTGGGACCCGCAGACGCTGGCGGAGACGGGCCGGATCACGGTGACCTCGGATAGCGGACCGGTGGACCGGCTGAATGAGCTGGAATGGGTCCGCGGCGAGATCTACGCCAATGTCTGGCAGACCGACCGGATTGCGCGCATCGACCCCTCGAGCGGCAAGGTCACCGGATGGATCGATTGCAAAGGACTGCTGGGCGCCGCGGATCGCACCGGCCAGGAAGACGTGCTGAACGGCATCGCCTACGACGCCAAAGGCGGCCGGCTTTTCGTGACAGGCAAGAAATGGCCCAAGCTGTTTGAGATCCGGCTGGTGAAGCGGTAGAGGCCGATCAGGCGATATCCGGGAGCAGGAAACGGTCCGTGCGCCCGGCGGCTTTGGCGACCTCTTCGGCAGCGATGTAGCCGCTGCGGACGGCGCCTTCCATGGTGGCGGGCCAGCCGGTGCGCGTCCAATCGCCAGCCAGAAAAACGCCGGGCGTCGCCGATTGCGCGGGGGGACGCAACGCCTCCGTGTCCGGGGCCGCGGAGAAGGTGGCGCGCATTTCCTTGATGACGTGCGATTTCACCAGGTTGGCATCCAGGACGCGCGGGAAGAACAGGCGCAAATCGCCGATGGCGATATCGACGATCTCGGAGCGAGACAGGTCGGTCAGGTCGCGGGAGGCGCTCATCACCAGTTGCAAGTAGCGCCCGCGGTCCTTGTTGAACATCCACTGCATGGTGCGGTCGAGCAGGGTGGCGTGGGGCAGACCGGTGACTTCGCGATCGAACCAGAGGTGAACGCCGGTGATGGGAGAATGCTCGAACCGGGGCGCCGGCAAGCCCACCGCTTCCAGGCGTTCGAAAGGCAGCGCGCAGATATAACGTTCGGCCGTACGCCGTTCGCCGGCTACCACGAAGCCTTCCGTATCGATGCGCTCGACGGGGGCGCGCAAATGGATGCGCACATTGGGGAGACGCCGCCAGGACTCGGTGGAATAGAGTTCGCCGAGCGGCGCGGAGGGCACTCCCATCTCATAGGCATCGGGCCGGGCAAGAAAACCCAGCCAGAGGACTTTGAAGCCGTGGACGGCGGCCATGCGGTCCAGGTCCTCATTGACGGCGCTTACCAGCAACTGACGCCAGAAGCGGTCGATGGCGCGCGGCGTCTGGCGCTTCTGGAGGAGCCAATCGAGCATGCTGATGCGTTCAAGGTCCGTGCGGCGGAGGCGTTCGCGGCGCAGGGCGGCCAAGGCGCGCGCGATGCCCAGCTTGTCGGCGCGGGCAAGGCATTTCAGCCCTAGAAATGACCCCGTGAAATGGAACGGCGCGGGCAGACCGCCGCGGCGCAGGATGGAGATGCGGCCACCGGGTTCGATGAAATAGAACTCGCGGTAAAAGCGGATGCGGTCGGCGACGCCCATGCGGCGGTAAAAGTCCAGCAGGTTAACGCAGCAGCGCAGCAGGATGTGCTGGCAGTTATCGATGTTCTCATCCCCGATTGGGTAAGAGGTGGCGCGTCCGCCAAGGAAAGGCCGCGACTCGAAGAGATCCACCTCGAACCCGGCGCCGCCGAGCGCGGCCGCCGCGGCCATTCCGGCGAGGCCGCCGCCGGCGATAAGAACCGTGGACATCAGTTGACAGTATGGCAGGCTTGCGGGAGTCAAAGAAAGAGGAATGGGCCCCAGATAAACACAGATGAACACAGATAAGAGGAGTTAGGGAAGGGAGATGGTGTTCTGTTGGTCCGGGCATGTGTGGTGGCACGGATTGGAGGATGAGAACAAGAAGGCCAGGAGGCCCGCCGTACCGGATTAACACACCTTTTTATCGCGGTTACGCCGCCAATGTCTTTTCTTTGGTATAGTTTACTCTGTTCGACTGCCGGACAAACGAGAGGGAGGATTGTGGTGAATTCAAGTAAAGAACCCAAGTTGCCCGCCCAACCCAAAGGTGTCTCGCGGCGCGGCTTCCTAGGCGGCGTGGGCATCGGCGGCGGTGCGTTGGGGACGGGGTTACTGGCGAACGAGAGCGCCAGCGCCGCGCCTCCAGCGGCCAACCTGGTTGGACCGGGGGCGGCGGACATCACGCTGACCATCAACGGAAAGCCGGTCAACCTGAAAGTGGAGCCGCGCGTTACGCTGCTGGACGCCTTGCGCAACTACATCGGCATGACGGGGGCCAAGCGCGTGTGCGACCGCGGTACCTGTGGGGCCTGCACCGTCATCCTGGCCGGCAAGACCGTCTACAGTTGCACGGTGCTGGCCATCGACGCGCAGGGCAAGAACATCGAGACTATCGAAGGCCTGGCGACCGGGAACAGCCTGCATCCGGTGTCCGCCGCCTTCGTCGCCCACGACGGACAGCAGTGCGGATACTGCACGTCGGGATTCGTCATGGCGGCCAAGGGCTTCCTGGACGAACATCCCAATCCGACCATGGACGATGTAAAGCACGGGTTGTGCGGCAACCTCTGCCGCTGCGGGACGTACATGGGCGTCCGCCAGGCGGTCCTGGACGCCGCCGCCAAGATGAAGGGAGCGAAAAATGGCTAGCACGCCGGATTATAGCTGGCCGCCGATGGACCAGCGCAAAGTCATCGGCAAGCCGATCAAGCGCCTGGACGGCCCGCAGAAGGCCAGCGGGCGCGCCAAGTACACTTCGGATCTGAAGCCGCAGGGGCTGCTCTTCGCGGCCTACATGGGAAGCCCGCACGCGCACGCCCGCATCACCAAGATCGACACGAGCGACGCGGAGAAGACGCCGGGCGTCAAGGCGGTACACATTATTAACCCGGAAGGGACCGAGATCCAGTGGGAGGGCATGGAAGTGGCGGCCGTGGCGGCCACTACCGAGGAAATCGCCAACGACGCCATGCGCAAGATCAAGGTGGAGTATGAAGTGCTGCCCCACTTCGTTCAGGAAGCCGATTTGAGCAAGGCAGGCGCGCGGGCCAAAGCCGGCGGCGAGAGAGTAACGGGCGATCCGGATCAGGCGTTCAAAGACGCCGAGGTTACTTCCGATGGGCAGTACGGCATTCCGGTGATTAACCACTGCTGCCTGGAGCCGCACGGCGCGGTGGTCCAGTGGCAGGGCGACCAGGTGCACGTGTTTCCGTCGACGCAGTACATTTCGGGCACGGCGCCGCAGCTTGCGCCGAACATTAAGGTCCCGGTCACCAACATTCACGCCCACATGGACTATATCGGCGGCGGTTTCGGCAGCAAGTTCTCGCCGGGAAAATGGGCCGAGGTGTGCGCGTTCCTCTCGCAGAAGGCGGGCGGCGCTCCGGTCAAGGTGTTCCTGGATCGCCGGATGGAGCAGTTGATTCCCGGAAACCGGCCCTCCGCGTTCGCCAAGATCAAACTGGGCGGCAAGAAGGACGGCACGATTACCGCGTGGCAATCCGACGCGTGGGGGACGGGAGGATTCGCGGGCGGCAACTCTCCGCCGCTGCCCTACGTAGTGGATCGGATTCCCAACACGCGACTCACCTACACGGGCGTCTCCGTGAATTGCGGCCCCAACCAGGCCTGGCGCGCGCCCAACAATCAGCAGGCGTGCTACCTGACCTGTTCCGCGCTGGAGGATTTCGCGGCCAAGGCGGGGATGGACCCCATCGATGTTTTCGATAAGAATTTCTCCTACGCTCCCGATGCGCGCGTGGAAATTTACCGCTTCCAGTTGCACAAAGCCGCCGAACTGGCCGAGTGGAGCAAGCTGTGGCATCCGCGCGGCAAGGGCGCGGCCGGTACGGTGAAGCGCGGACTGGGGGTGGCTTTCGGCGCCTGGGCGGGCGGCGGCCATGCCAGCCAGTGCCTCACCACCATCAACCTAGATGGCTCGGTGACGGTGGAGCTTGGGTCTCAGGACCTGGGCACGGGGACCCGCACCATCATCACGCAGGTGGCGGCCGAGACGCTGGGGCTGCCCATGAGCGCCATCAAGCTGAATATCGGCGACAATTCGTATCCCAATTCCGGCGCTTCGGGCGGTTCTTCGACGGTGGGGGGCGTATCGTCTTCCACGCGCAAATCCACCATGAACGCGCTAGCGAAGCTGTACGAGGTGGTGGCGCCTTCGCTGGGCACGGATGCGGACCATTTGGAAGCGGTGAACGGCCACATCCAGGTGAAGGGCACGCCGGCCAAGAGCCTGACTTGGGCGGCGGCTTGCAAGAAGATTGCGGGCGGCGGCAAGATCTCCGAGATGGGCGAGAATGTCCAGCGCAATCCCGGCGGGTTGAATTCGCAGGGCGCGGCGGGCGTGCAGATCGCCGACGTCTCGGTGGATACGGAAACCGGGGTGGTGCGCGTGAACCGCTACGTGGCTGTGCAGGATTGCGGCCTGGTGGTGAACCCGTGGCTGGCACAGAGCCAGATCCACGGCGGCATCATCATGGGAATCAGCACGGCGCTGTTCGAGGAGCGCATTATGGACGCTCAGACGGGCCGCATGCTGAATCCGGACATGGAGTTCTATAAGCTGGCCGGAATCGACGATGTTGGAGATATCGTCGTACACCTGGACATCCGGGAGGAGAACGACAAGCGCGGCATCATCGGACTGGGTGAGCCGTGCGCCATCGCCATCTGCGCGGCGATGGGCAACGCGGTAGCCAACGCCATCGGAGTGCGCGTGCCGAACGTGCCGCTGACTCCGGATCGCGTGCTGACCGCGCTCGAAGGGAGGAACGCATAATGCAAGCCTTCGAATACGCCAATCCCGCAACGCTTCAGGAGGCGCTTGGGCTGCTGGCGCCGCAGTGGGGGCATACCGATATCCTGGCGGGCGGCACGGACCTCCTGGCGCTCATGAAGGAGTACATCAACACGCCCAGGCGGCTGGTGAACATCAAGGGCATCAAGGAACTCGAAGGAATCCAGAAGACCGCGGCCGGGCTGCGCATCGGCGCGCTGGTTACCATGGACGAACTGGCGAAAAACGCCGATGTCCGCACCGATTACAAAGCGCTGGCGGATGCGGCGGGCGGCATTCCGAGCCCGCAGATCCGCCACATGGGGACGGCCGGCGGCGACCTGTGCCAGCGCCCGCGCTGCTGGTACTACCGGCGAGGTTTCGGCCTGCTGGCGACGGACGACGGCAAGCCGCTGGTTCCGGATGGCGAGAACAAATATCACGCGATTTTCGGAGGCGGGCCGGCTTACTTCGTGAGCGCGTCGAGCCTGGGGCCGGCGCTGGTGGCCCTGGGCGCGACGGTGAAGCTGGTTTCGGCGAAGGCCAGCCGGGAGGTTGCGGCAGCCAAGTTTTTCGTGACGCCTAAGGACGCCGACACGCGGGAGATTGCGCTCCATCCGGACGAAATCCTTACGGAGATTGTGATTCCGGCCGGGGCTGTGAAGACGGCGACTTATGAGGTGCGGCAAAAGGAGGCCTTCGACTGGCCGCTGGCCGCCGCCGCCGTGGCTTTGAAGATGAACGGCAATACGGTGACCTCGGCCCGAGTGGTTTTGGGACACGTGGCGCCGATTCCGTGGGATGCCGCCGGGGCAGGGAAGGCGCTGGCGGGCAAGACCATCACGGCCGCCACCGCCGAGGCGGCAGGAAAAGCCGCGGTGGAGGGCGCTCAGCCGCTGAGCCAGAATGCCTACAAGGTGCAACTGGCCAGGGTCGCGGTGAAGCGCGCGCTGCTCGACGCGGTCAAGACGAGGGCATAGCCATGGATGCGAGTAAAGCGGGCGCGAGCCGCTGTGAAAAACTGCGCTGGAAGGGCATGTTTACCGACAGCCTGCCGGACCCGACCGTTCAGCCGTCCAACGACCGGGCGTTTTGGTGCCAGCACACGTATACGTGCCTGGGACCGGACGGCAAGGTGGTGGACGACTTTGAGTGCAGTCCGGCAAGAAAGTGCTACGAAGAACTGTGAGGGGCGCTCATGCCGCGGCCGGTCTCGGCGGCGTTTGTTACGCGGTGCAGCCTTAGAACACCGCCGGCATAGACCGGCGGCGGTACTAACGCGCTCGACCACGGCCATTCTTCGGGCGATGCCGTTAATCCAGCCATGATGGGGTTCCGCTCTACGTACGAGACGGCTTTTGCGAAGTCTTCGGCCGATCGAATCCAATGATCGAAGTATTCTCCGTTCCAGAGAACCGAGCCGGTTCTACCGAGGATCCGGTTGATCCGGCTCGTGGTGGCGGATTTCAGCCAGCCGACTATTGCGGGCAGCGTGTCTTTGGGTGTGAGAAGCAAGTGTACGTGGTTCGGCATGACCACCCAGGCATGGGTCCGATACAGCCCATGAACCGTTTCGCCGTCCCGTAATGCCTCCGTGAATATCGCTGCGACCCGCGGGTCGACCAGCCATTGCGGACCGGAGCTTGCGAGGTCGAGCTGGCGGTCCATCGCCATGAGGCCACTGCCGGCCAGGCCCCAGGTAACTAGCACCGCAGATCCTTTCATACATGGGGATAGTGCGCGGGGGACGTAATTGTTCTCAGGGAAATACAAAAGCAACCGCCGGCAGCGACCGGCGGCGGTACCGTTAGTCGGCCAACAGGTTGATGGAGCCGATGCCGCCTTGAATGTCCAGGTGGATGCTGGCCTTGGAATGGTCGTAGGCGTCGTTGACCAGATGGTCGCCCTCCTGGTGGAGGCCGGTGGAATGGACGGAGCCGATGCCTCCCTCGGCCTTGGCATAGACGCCGGTCTCGCGTGGAAGGCGGATGGTGGCCTCGCCGATGCCGCCGCGAATGCGCACGTCGTAATCGCGCCGGGGAGAGCCGCGCAGATCCATGTCCAAACGTCCGACGCCGATTTCGACATCGACGCTGCGAAGGAAGAGACTTCCCAAATCCAAGTGCGCGTCGCCGGCCCCGAACTGAACGTTCAGATCCAAGGGGATGTCGTTGGCCAGGCGCAGGTTCCATTCGTACTTTACGTTGCCCGACATGCCATGGTGCGGGCCCGGCTGGCTGATGTCCAGATTGCCGTGCCCGGCGGCGCTGGTGTATTTCACCACGGGCTTCCACGACTCGATGTTGTAAGTCACGCCGCCATCCAGGAAACCGGCTGCCCCGGGCGATACCCGCAGGTTGCCGGCGGCCATATTGAGGTTCACGTGGAGAAACTCGGAAGCGTCCCGCGCGATGGAGACGGAATCGTGCTGCAATGGGCCGTTGCGAATCTCGACCGCGCAGGCCGCCAGAGAGAGCGCCAGTGGAACGGATAGAAGGGAACGGGAAGTCATTGGGAACCTCAGGATGTCATACGGCGGGGCGGGGTGGTTAGTTCCCTGGGCGGGGGACCGCTCTCTGACGTTCGCGGCTCGGATGGGGAGTTCGCGGTGCGGATGGGTGGTGAGTGGCAGACGAAAGCGTCTGCCCCACCTGCGCTAAATTAGAGTTCCATGCCGCAGAGACTGGTGGAGTGCGTCCCCAATTATTCCGAAGGGCGGGATGCCACCAAGATCGATTCCCTGGCCGGAATCATCGAGGCCGTTCCCGAAGTGGTCTTACTGGACCGCCAGTCGGATGCCGACCACAACCGCTCGGTTATGACCTTCGCGGGTCCGCCCGAGGCAGTCGCGGAGGCTGCGCTCCGGGCGGTGGAGAGAGCGGCCACGCTGATCGATCTCACGAAGCATCGGGGTGCGCACCCGCGCATGGGGGCGGCGGACGTGGTTCCGTTCATTCCCCTGGAGGGGGTGACGCTTGCGGAGTGCGCCGAAATCGCGGTGCGCGTGGGCAATGAAATATGGAGCAGGCTGCGCATCCCGGTCTTCCTTTATGGAGCGGCGGCCCGGCGGCCGGAACGGGTCAACCTGGAAAACATCCGGCGCGGCCAGTTTGAAGCGCTGCTTGCGGAGATGGGGACGGTTCCGGCGCGCGACCCGGACATCGGCCTGGCGGTGTGTCATCCGACCGCCGGAGCCGTGGCGGTTGGAGCGCGCACGTTCCTGATCGCCTGCAATGTCAATTTAGGGACCGCGGACGTCGCCATTGCCAAACGGATCGCCAGGACGATTCGTTTCTCCTCGGGCGGGCTTCGGCACGTCAAGGCGATTGGCTTGCTGTTAGCTTCGCAGAACCTGGCCCAGGTTTCCATCAACCTCACGGATTTCGAGGAGACGCCCATACACGCGGTATTCGAAGCCGTGCGCCGGGAGGCGGAGCGCTACGGCGCGCCGGTGGTGGAGACGGAGATCGTGGGTCTGATTCCCAGGAGGGCGTTCGAGATGTCGGCGGATTACTTCCGGCGTTACGGAAATTCGGCCGCGGGGCAGATCCTGGAGGATCGGATGGCGGAGGATGGGAAAAGGCGGCAGCGCTAAATGGCCGTTGGCAGGCGGAAGCGCCTGCCCCACTTAGCTACTTCAGAGCGGCGCGCTGGGTGGCGCCGCGGCGGGCTAAGAGCGCTTGCGCCTTGGGAAGGCTGTCGATGGCCTTGCGGACCTCCGGATCGTCGTGCATGATGGCGCGAAGGGCGGTGTTCTTGTCGTAGGCGCGCTCGATCAGTTCCAGGCGAAGCTGATCGCTGATCCATTGGCGGTTGGCGGTGAATTCCTCGTCGGTGAAAGAAACCTGCTGGGATTTCAGGTACTCCTTGAACCGCTCCAGGGTGGCGGCATCCGGCTCCCACGTGGGCGAGGGGAGCGCCGGCTGAGCGGCGCCGAAATAGAGCGAGCCGAAATGGAAGACCTTCTCGTTGCTTAAGCCGAATACGCGGGCCTCAAAGCGATTCGAGACCGGCGGAACGTACTTCTCGTCGGGTGTGATGCCTCCTCCGCCGTAGACCTTGCGGCCGCTATCGGTGGCCTTGACGTCGGTTTCGCTGGGCGTCTCGTTCTTACGGGGGGAGTAGTAGTATTCGAAGAAGGACCGGTTATTGTAATCGCGCTGGATCAGGCGTCCGCTGGGCGTGTAGTAGTGTGCGATGGTCAGCAACAGGGCGGCGCCTTCGGAAAGCGGGAATTGCGCCTGCACCAGTCCCTTTCCGAATGTGCCTTCGCCGATGAGCCAAGCCCGATCATGATCCTGCAAGGCGCCCGAAACGATCTCGGAGGCCGACGCCGAGCCACGGTTCACCATCACGACGATGGGGTAGTCCTGCGCCAGCGGCTGAGCTTTGGCGCGGTAAATCCGTTCCGGGGCGGCCCTTCCCTTATCGGAAACCACAACCTGGCCGTCGCGCAAGAAGCGGCCCACCGCGGCTACCGCTTCGTTGACCAACCCGCCAGGGTTGCCGCGAAGGTCCAACACCATGCCGGTGACCTTAGATTCGCCTAATTTCGCAAGCGCGGCCTCGATATCCTTGCTCACATTCTGGGATTCGAAGGTGGTGATCCCGAGAAACACTACGCCCGGTTGCAGCCAGTAGGCATCCACCACACTGGTCGAGATCTCTCCCCGCGTCACGGCGAAAGTGATGGGATCGGTCACGCCCGGCCGTTGGACGGTGACATGCACTTCGGTGCCTCGCGGCCCGCGCAGCATATCCGCCACCTTTTGAGAATTCACGCCGAGGGTCTTCACGCCGTCCACAGCGGCGATGATGTCGCCGCGGCGCAGTCCGGCTAATTGGGCCGGCGAACCGGGGAAGGGCTCGTAGGCCACCGTGTTGCCGCCCGATGGCGGATCGACAGTGATCAGCATGCCCACGCCGAAATACTGCGCGCGCTGCTTCCGCTGCATGTCGGCGTACTCGGCGGGATCGAGGAAGCTGGAATGCGGGTCCAGGGTTTCCAACATGCCTGGTATGGCGCCTTGGTAAAAGGCCCTGTCGGCCGGCACGTCCTCGGCGAAGTTCTTCTCGATGAGCGCATAGGCGTCCGTCACCTGGCGCATTCCAGCATCGAGCTGGTCGGCGGATGCGGGCGTGGCCGGGGCCGGGAGCCGCCGGGCGGCTTCAGCTTGAGGCGCACCCTGGGCGCGAACTCCCGAGCCGTGCGACGCCAGAAGGGCCAGGTACATGGCAGCCGAGAAAGCGAGGACTATGCTTAAGGTTTTCATGGTTCGACACCGCCGCGGCGGTCAGGCCAGCCGCAGTCACCCCCAGCTTTAGACTAGCACTCCACGACCCACCGCGCGACCCCGCCTCTTACACGGCGCGGGCTTTGCGCGCGGCCGCGCCGGTTTCGGACTTAGCCGGCTTGCGCTCCGCCACCGCGTTCAGCCGCTTCAACTGGTCGGTGACGCACACCAGAAACATAGGCTGCCGGGCGTTCTTCAGGATGTCGATCACGCGGCCGGGCGCGTCCTCAAGAAAGATCGTCTTCCCATCTGTGAGCAAATGCACTTCGGAGGATGTCGCGAGGGCCTCATGCAGCCGCTTTCCCATGTCCTTTTGAAGGAAGCGCAGGACGCGGCGGATTCTTTGCAGCGAAAAGCCCTTCCGCCGGAGCTCGGCGATCACGGAAATCTCGACCACTTCGTCGAGGATGTAAATGCGCTTGTGCCCATCCTGTCGCGGGGAGACGACGTGGCGTTCGTCCCACCACTGCAATTGTCGAAGGCTGACGCTGCAGAGCCGGGCAACTTCGGCGCTGTTGAAAGCTTGCGCCTCTGGAGATAAGGGTGGACGGCTTTTCCTGGCTTTAAACATCTTGGGCGGCTTCCGTTTGTGAAAAATAGGGCTACTCTGGATTGTACCTGTGTGGCGGGCTGTGTCAATAGGATTGCAGATTTCGTTTTCATGCATCGATAGGCAGAAAACTCATCTCCCGCGTAATTTTTGCACGTGCGCGGGCCGGGGCAGCGCCGAATACCCGCAAAATCGGGGTATTGGGAGAACGGCGAGCGAATTGCCTGATGAGGCGCGGAGGTTCGATTAAATGAAAACAATTCTTGCTACCACGTTCATCGTGGCGGGGGTCTTAATCAGCACGGGTTGCGCCACGAAGAAGTACGTACGCAACACGGCGGCGCCTATCCAGGCAAAAGTCGATCAGGTAGGCGATCAAACGAACAAGAACGCCCAGGATATCCAGGCAACCAACACCAAGGTTCAATCGAATGACGAAAATGCCCAACGCGGCATCAGCGCGGCGCATGAACAGGCCACAACGGCCCTTCAAGATGCGGCCAACGCCGACAAGCACGCGGGCGACGCCATGACTAAAGCCGACCAGGCGACCCAGGCCGGCGAGCAGAACAAGCGGGACCTGAGCAGTTTGAGGGAAGTGGTCGCCAACATCGACGATTACAAGCTGCAAACCTCGGTCAGCGCGCTGTTCAAGTTCAACCAGTCCACGCTAAGTCCGGAAGCGAAGGAGAGCCTCGATACACTCGCCACTCAGGTTCAATCCGATAAGCGGTTCCTGATTGCGGTGGAAGGCTACACGGACAGCGTCGGCGACCGCGTATACAATGAGGCGCTCAGCCGGCGGCGCGCCGATGCCGTGGTGGAGTACCTGGTGGCCAAGCACGACATACCGATCTATAAAATCCACATGGTGGGTCTCGGTGAAGAGAAGCCTGTGGACGAAGCGAAGACCCGCGATGCCAGAGCCAAGAACCGCCGCGTCGAAGTGAAAGTCTTCAGCGCGGACCAGGTGATGAGCGCGCTGGCATCTAACCAGTAAGCGCTGCGATAAAGAGTGAGCGTGGAAGCCAGAGGAGTGGGGCGGACCGGCGCCCCACTCTTTTTTTCAGGTCTGCCGGCCGTCGGCTTCGCGAACCCGAAGCGCCTGCCACCAGATATAGAGGAACGCGAGGTTCGAGGCGATGTTCACCAGGCCGCCGGCGAAGGTGAGCGTCGACGAGTGCCGGGTCACGGCGAGATTGGAAATTGACCCGGCGATCGCCGCGCCCGTGAACAGGATGCCAAGGGCGCCGCTCAGCAGGAGCAGGCGCGAGTCTTTGAGTCTCGATCCAATCAGCATGGCCCACAGTCCCAGGTCGAGAATCGCCGCACAGAAGTTCAGGTTGCTGGTCCAAGCCGTCATCCATTGCCCGGTCGGAACCACGGGATCGTAGTGGACCCAGAACGCGACGGCCGAGAAAAGGACGGCGCCACTCACCATTGACGTCCGCAGGACGCGCCGCGAGCGGGACCTTTCCGTAGCCTGGTAAATCAGGCTAAGCACCACCACGAACACCAGAGCCATCAGCACGCGCTCATCGAACCAATAGATCTTGAGATACTGCGACCAGACGTGACGGTCGTGGAGCCGGACGGCATCCAGATGACCCAGAATGTACATGGGGGTTTCGACGAGAGAGACCACGAAGACCGCGGCCATATAGAGGAACAGCGCCGGATAGCGCCGGTAAGAGCCACGTAACATCGCGGCGAGGATCAGCACTTCCAGCGGGATCCCAATCAGGTTTGCGCAGATATCCAGCGCGAACCGCATGTCACTTCACTTCGGGCCCGTGTGCGACCTCATGACATCCGGGGTACTATGCTACCCGAGCCTGGTCCCAGGGATCCGGCGGCATGCCCGGCCCGTGCGCTACGCGAATCTGATCCCAGGGATCCGGCGGCATGCCCGGCCCGTGCGCTACGCGGATCTGATCCCAGGGATCCGGCGGCATACCCGGCCCGTGCGCCACGCGAATCTGGTCCCAGGGATCCGGCGGCATGCCCGGCCCATGCGCCACGCGAATCTGGTCCCAGGGATCCGGCGGCATGCCCGGCCCATGCGCTAGCTGCTTCGTTAGATCCGGTGGCGGAATCAACCCCGGCGCCGCGCCGGCGGGGGTTTGGAAATGCCACGGCATAGCCGTCCGGACGCCCTGCGCGGTGTTCCACGCAAAGGCGACTACGAACAGCATCAAAATAGCAGCAACTGTGATCCTGTTTCCCAGAAATCTACGCATGTGCGATCTCCTTTAGGGCACCGACCCGGTAAGCGCCTGCGGTGGTGTCAGGGGGTTAGCCTGCGGGTAAGGTGCTATCTAGTACTATCGTGCGTCCCCGGATGTCAATTGAATAGGGTAAATACCCTAATTGCCGACCATATCACCCAGCCTGAGAGGGCTAGGACCGGCCTAAAACCGGCTCCTCACAGGACTCGTCGCGAAACCGGCCGCAACCGGGATACTCGAGGCGCATGTCCGAGGTGACTTCATCGAGCATCTCAAGGGTGGCTGTTCGGCTCTCCATGGCGAAGGCGGTCAGCAGCAGGTTGTCACAGATAGAATTGATCAACCGGGGGATACCCTGAGATCTGAGATGGATCTCATCGATCAGTTCCGCCGGCAGAATGGTCTGGTCGCAAAGACCGGCGCAGGCCATCCGGAAATTCACGTACGCTCGGGTTTGGCCGGGCTGGAAAGCGCGAAGAGCGCAGCGCAAGGCGATCCGTTGCTTGAGTTGGCGGAATTCCGGGGCATCCAGTTTCGCGTCAAGCTCCTGCTGGCCGGCCAGGACGATCTGGAGGAGCTTGCCCTTGCGGTTCTCAAGGTTGCCCAGCAACCGGATCTCCTCAAGCACGTCCCAATCCAGGTTGTGGGCCTCATCGACGATCAGGACCGTCGTGCGGCCGGCTTCCGCCCTTCCCAGCAACATGCTGTTGAGAGCCATCAGGACCTCGGTTTTCGATTGACGGTTGCACTCCAGATCGAGATCGTAGGCCAGCATTTCAAAAAACTGCGTAACGGACAGGCGCGAGTTGAACAAAGAGGCGAACGCGATCTGCTGGGCGTTAAGGAAGTCGCGGAGGCACTCGAGCATGGTGGTCTTGCCCGTCCCGACCTCTCCCGAGAGTACGACGAAGCCTTTCAGGCTGCGAACCCCGTAAATGAGGTTCGCCAGCGCTTCTTCATGCTGCGGGCTGCGAAACAGAAAAGCCGGGTCCGGACTCATGTTGAAGGGACTCTGCTTGAACCCGAAGAAGGCGTTGTACATATGGCAGCCAGGCGAGACTTCTGGAATTTTAGCATGTGACAGTCTTGAGGGGGCCGCAGGGCGGCGGGCAGGGCCTTTGACGCGGAGACGGGCCCGCAAGGGCAGCGGGCGCCCCGACGCTGCCGGGTTCGCCTCCGTGCCAAGGCGTAAGGCGCGCGCCGCCCGGCTACACCCAAAGCAAAGGCTGGCGAAATGGGAAGTTGCGCCGAACCTCTTCCACGGCGGGGTCCGGCTCGAGGCTGCGCCACAACGCCAGATACTCGGGCTTGTCCAGCGCCAGTCCGGCGAACAGCAGGAACGGCTGGCGCACGGGCCACTGCTCGTCGTACATCGCATCGGGCGGGAGCGGCCATGCCTTCTTGTTCCGTACATAGGGGTACATATACCCGGCGGCCAGCGCCATGCCGCGGCCATCCGGCAGGCGCCACTTCCAGAGGTCGTCGCGGGGTGTGGTCAGCATTTGCGCAAGCATCGACATGGCATCCAGATTGAAGAGCGAATAGCCATAGGGCTTGGTGCGGCGCAGTTCCTCCGGGAAGCTGCCGTCAGCGCCTTCCTGGTTGGGGATCAGCACGGTCCTGAAGCGGTCGCGGCAGTACGCCGCCATGGCTTGGTTGGCCGTGAGCTGCGCGAAGGCCAGGGCCTGCACGGCCCAACAAGTAGCGTGGTTGTTCGTCGCGTCGCGCTCGGAAATGCCGTAAGCATGGGTGGCGATCCAGTTCAGATAATCGGCGAACCACGCTTTCACGCTGGCTAAATCCGCCGCGGGGAGGCTGAGCACGGAGGCCGCGCGCGCGACTTCCGCCAGGTGGACCGTGTCGATGATGCCCGTTCCCCTCCCCGTGTAACGGCCCTGGATGGCTTGGGCGTACTGCAGGTTCGGGTTCATGCGTGTGGCGTCATCGACGAACCATGCGCGCAAGTGCCGCGCGGCATGTTGCGCATAGGCCCGTTTCCCGGTGATCTTATAGGCCGCGGCGAGCGCCGGAACAATCAGACTGAGACGGATCATGGCCCGGCGATGCTCGACGAAGTTGTCAGGATTGGTCATGCCGTCGCGCTGAATATAGGGGCCGCGTGGGTTGTTGGGGTCCGGCCACCAGTAGTCGCCTTCGGAGAAAAAATCGTGCAAGCCGCCGGCGCTGCGCGGGCAATGGGAAGCGGTGATCGTAACGGGCTGTTCGGGCAGATAGCGCCCGGCCGCAAGGAGGACGCGGCCGCGCTCGATCGCCCGGAGGTCGAAATCTCCGGCGGCCTGGCCTGAGCCCGGAAACGCAAGAGCCAGCGCGCCTTGTAGAAAGTCCCTACGCCGCATCATGGTGACCCGAATGCGCCTGAGAACGGCAACTTGCCCGCCTCCCCATTGCCAGACCCTCCACACCCATGGCGATGCTTTGCGCTAAAATTCTCGTTCGGTCGAATACTAAATCATAAGCCCTAAAGGACTAATCGGCGCTGGCCCGGATGATTCCGTAATCCGGGCCTCATCATGGATTATTATGGAACTATTCGTACCCTCGCTCTGTGAGGGTTGTCTTCAAGGACAAGTGCGCGAGCAAATCAGGCAGGTAGCGACATGAATACGGAGAGTACTTTCCCGCCGATGGAGCAGGGCATTCAGGCGCCTCCCCCCGCGACGCAGCCGCCCAAGCCGCGACCCTCAGGCCGCGGATGGCTGTGGCTGCTCGTTCTGGCGCTAGTGGGCGTTGCCGCCTGGTATCTCTGGCCGAAAGCGGGAGCGATGCTCACCACCACGCCCGCGGCGGGCGCCGGCGCCGGCAAGAAGGGCGGAGGGGGCGTGGTCCCGGTGGTGGCGGCAAAGGCTTGGAAGGGCGATATCGGGGTTTATATCACCAGCCCGGTCAGTTCGGTGACGCCCATTTACACGGACACGATCAAGAGCCGCGTGGACGGGCAGTTGATGAGCGTCCACTACCACGAAGGCGACATCGTTCATGCCGGCGACCCGCTGGTGGAGATCGACCCGCGGCCTTATCAGGCCACGTTGGACCAGGCAGAGGGTCAACTGGTGCGCGACCAGGCCATCCTCGCGAATGCGAATGTCGATCTGGACCGCTACACCAAATTGCTGGCGCAAAACGCCATTCCCGAACAGCAACTGGCCACGCAAAAAGCCCTAGTCTCGCAGTACGAAGGGGTAGTGAAGACCGACCAGGCGCAGATCGAAAGCGCCAAGGTGAACGTGGCTTACTGTCACATCACGGCGCCGATCACCGGCAGGATTGGTTTGCGGCTCGTGGACCCGGGCAACATCGTGCATGCCACCGATACCAACGGTCTGCTGGTGATCACCCAGATCCAGCCTATCAGCGTCATTTTCACGGTGGCCGAGGACGACCTTCCCTCGGTGCTCCACAAACTCGCCGCGGGCGAGCATTTGAGAGCCGACGCCTACGACCGGGGGGACATCAAGAAGATCGCCACGGGGACGCTGGCGACGGTGGACAACCAGATCGATCCGACCACCGGCACGCTCCGCTTCCGCGCCAATTTCGATAACAGCGACAACCAGCTCTTCCCCAACCAGTTCGTCAACCTCCACCTGCTGTTAGAGGAAAAGAAGGGAGTCACGCTGGCCCCCACCGCAGTGATCCAGCGGACCACCAGTATCCAGTACGTCTACCTGGTGAAAGACAACAATACCGTCACCGTCAGGCAGATTGTTCCTGGAGTCACCGACGGGGACAACACGGAAATTGTCAGCGGCGTTTCCCCCGACGACGTGCTGGTGATGACGGGCGTCGACAAGCTGGCGGAAGGCACGCGGGTCAACGTCCAATTAGCCGGCGGCCAGGCCGCTCCCAAGTCCGGAGGCAAGAAGAAGTGAGTCCCTCCCGGACGTTTATTCTCCGGCCGGTCGCGACATCCCTCCTGATGATTGGCATCCTGCTGGCGGGCGCTGTCGCCTACAAGCAGTTGC
Source organism: uncultured Solibacteraceae bacterium (assembly GCA_964457555.1). Classification (GTDB taxonomy): domain Bacteria; phylum Acidobacteriota; class Terriglobia; order Bryobacterales; family Bryobacteraceae; genus BOG-224. The sequence goes on along the minus strand of CAYWHA010000001.1, from coordinate 291,094 downwards.
CGGTTTCCGCGTTGCCGGAGGTGGATTATCCGACCATCCAGGTAATCACCTTCTATCCAGGCGCCAGCCCGGACGTGATGGCGTCTTCGGTCACCGCGCCTCTCGAGCGCCAGTTCGGGCAGGTGCCGGGCTTGCAGCAAATGACCTCGACGAGCTCGGATGGAAGCTCAGTCATCACACTGCAATTCAATCTTGCGTTGAGCATCGACGTCGCTGAGCAGGAAGTACAGCAATCCATCAACGCCGCGGGGACATTTCTGCCTTCGGACCTTCCGGTCCCGCCGATTTACGCCAAGACCAACCCCGCCGACACTCCCATTCTGACTCTGGCTCTTACTTCCGAGACCCAACCGCTTTCGCAAGTCGAAGATCTGGCCGACACGCGCCTGGCGCCCAAGATTTCGCAATTGCCCGGCGTAGGTCTGGTGAGCATCAGCGGCGGGCAGAAACCGGCGGTCCGGATTCAGGCCAACCCGACCGCGCTGGCATCCTACGGGCTGAACCTGGAGGATGTTCGCAGCGCCATCGTGGCGGCCAACGTGAACCAGGCGAAGGGCAATTTCGACGGCGCGCGCCAGTCCTACCAGATCGGCGCCAACGACCAGTTGCTTTCGTCGAACGACTATCGCCCGCTGATCGTGGCTTATCGCAATGGGGCCCCGGTGAAGCTCACCGATGTCGCCGACGTGATCGACGATATCGAGAACGTGCGGCAGGCCGCCTGGATGAATGAGTCGCCGGCCGTCATCATGAACATTCAGCGGCAGCCAGGCGCCAACATTATCCAGGTGGTGGACCGCATCAAGCTGCTGCTGCCGACGCTCACTTCCACGCTGCCGAAATCCATTCAGGTGAGCATTCTCACGGACCGCACCAATACCATTCGCGCCTCGGTTTCGGACGTCCAGTTCGAGCTGATGCTGACGGTCGGGCTGGTGGTCATGGTGATCTTCCTGTTTCTGCGCAATGTGGCGGCCACCATCATCCCGAGCGTGGCCGTTCCGCTATCGCTGGTGGGCACATTCGCGGTGATGTACATGCTCGGTTACAGCCTCAACAACCTTACGTTGATGGCTCTGACCATCTCCACCGGATTCGTGGTGGACGACGCCATCGTGATGATCGAGAACATCGCGCGTTACATCGAAATGGGAGAGGCTCCTCTAAAGGCGGCGCTGCGTGGCGCCGAGCAAATCGGTTTCACCATCATCTCTCTGACGGTGTCGCTGACCGCGACGCTGATTCCACTGCTGTTCATGGGCGACATTGTGGGCCGGCTCTTCCGCGAATTCGCCGTCACGCTGGCCGTCACCATTCTGGTCTCCGCGGTCGTATCGCTCACCTTGACGCCAATGATGTGCGCCAAGCTGTTGAAGCACAAACCGGAGGCGCAGCAGGGACGCCTCTTCCGCGCCTCAGAACGCGCCTTCGAGTCCATGATCGCGCTGTACGGAACAATCTTGCGTTTCGTGCTGCGCTGGCAAACCGCGACGCTGCTGGTGGCCGCCGGCACGCTGGCGTTCACGGTCTATCAGTTCTATACCATCCCCAAAGGGTTCTTCCCCATCCAGGATACCGGCGTGATTCAGGGCGTATCGGAAGCCGCTCAGACCATCTCATTTCCGGAGATGGCGTCGCTTCAGCAGCGCCTTACGAAGGTGATTCTGAAAGATCCGGCGGTGGAGAATCTCTCCTCCTTTATCGGCATCGATGGAACCAACACCACCCTCAATAGCGGGCGCATTCTGATCAATCTGAAACCGCTCGAACAGCGTAAAATCAGCGCCTCCGACGTGATTCGCCGCCTCCAACCGCACCTGGCGGAAGTAGCCGGCGCCACGCTGTTCATGCAACCCGTGCAGGATCTCACGGTGGAAGACCGCGTCAGCCGCACCCAGTTCCAATACACCCTGGAAGATCCGAGCGCCGATGAGTTGAACATCTATGCGCCGAAGATGGTGGCCCGGCTGCGGGAACTGCCGGAACTGAGCGATGTAGCCACCGACCAGCAACTGCAGGGAATGCGCGCCACGCTGGTATTCGATCGCGATACGGCCTCGCGGTTGGGAATTACGCCCTCCACCATCGACCAGACCCTCTACGACGCCTACGGCCAGCGGGAAGTCTCCACCATCTTCACGCAGCTCAACCAATACCACGTGGTGCTCGAAGTGAAGGCCCCGTTCCGGCAGAATCCCATCGATTTGCGCAATCTGTTTATCCGCACGGGCATCGCAGCTTCCGCCGCCGGCCTGGTGGCGGGCGGGTCGTCCACCACGGGGATGTCGCAAGGCCCCACCAACACGAGCGCGGCCGCCGCCACAGGCGCCAACAGCAGTTCAGGTCTGTCCACCAGCGCGATGGGCGCCATCGCATCCTCCACGGCCTTCCCCACGGGCGGCGAGATTCCGCTGAGCGCCTTTACGCACGTGCAACCGGTGGCCGTTCCCATCACCGTAAACCACCAGGGACAGTTTCCGGTGATCACGCTCTCCTTCAATCTGGCGCCCAATGTATCCCTGGGCGACGCCGTCGATGCCGTGAATAAGGTCAAGAACGAGATCGAATTGCCGGCCAGCGTGCAAGCGGCGTTTCAGGGCACGGCGCAGGCCTTTCAGTCATCTCTGTCCAACGAGTGGCTACTGATTTTGGCCGCGCTGGCGACCGAATACATTGTGCTCGGCGTTCTTTACGAGAGCTACATCCATCCGATTACCATTCTGTCCACGCTTCCCTCGGCCGGCATGGGCGCGCTGCTGGCCCTCCACGCAACCGGATCGGACTTCAGCGTGATTTCGCTGATCGGCATCGTTTTGCTCATTGGAATTGTGAACAAGAACGGCGTCATGATGATCGATTTTGCATTGGATTCCGAGCGCAAGGAGGGCATGCAGCCCATCGACGCCATCTACCAGTCTTGCCTGCTGCGCTTCCGGCCGATCCTGATGACCACCATGGCGGCGCTGCTCGGCGCGGTGCCGCTGGCTCTGGGTTCCGGCACCGGCTCGGAATTGCGCAAGCCGCTCGGCATCACCATGATCGGGGGCCTGATCATCAGCCAGATGCTGACGCTGTTCACCACGCCGGTGATCTATCTGTTCTTCGACAGGCTGGCCAGGCGTATCTCGGGGCGCACGGCGTCGAACAGCGCCCTGAAGCCTGCTACCACCGGGTGAACGCATGAATATTTCCGCTCCGTTCGTCCACAGGCCGGTTGCCACTACGCTTCTCATTGTCGCGATTGCGCTGTCCGGCGCGGTGGCCTTCAGCATTCTTCCGGTGTCTCCCCTGCCGCAGGTGGACTTTCCCACCATTTCGGTGAGCGCCGGCCTGCCGGGCGCCAGTCCGGAGACTATGGCGTCGTCGGTGGCCACGCCCCTGGAGCGCCAGTTCGGACGCATCGCGGCCGTCACGGAGATGACGTCTTCGAGCACGCTTGGCTCGTGCAGCATCACGCTGCAATTCGATCTGAACCGCAACATCGACGCCGCCGCGCGCGACGTTCAGGCGGCCATCGCCGCGGCGCGCGGCTATCTGCCGACCAATCTCCCGAGCAATCCCACATACCGGAAAGTGAATCCGGCCGATTCGCCCATCTTCATGATCGCGCTCACCTCGGACGTGGTGTCCAAGGGCAAGATGTACGACGCCGCGTCCACCATCATGGCGCAGAAGCTGGCGCAGGTTCGCGGCGTGGGGCAAGTGGGCGTGGGCGGCAGCGCGCTCCCCGGCGTTCGCGTCGAGTTGAACCCATCCGCGTTGAACAAGTACGGCATCGGCCTGGAGCAGGTCCGCACAGCCCTGGCCGGCGCCAACGCCAACACTCCCAAAGGACATTTTGCCGACAACCAGCAGATGTGGGAGATCGGCGCCAACGACCAGTTGTTTAACGCGGTCGACTATAAGCCCCTGCTCATCGCCTATCACAACGGCGCCGCGGTGCGCGTCTCCGACGTGGGCGATGTCATCGATTTCGTGGAGGATGTACGCAACGCCGGATACTCCAACGGCAAGCCGGGTGTGTTGCTCATCATCTTCCGTCAGCCCGGGGCCAATATCATCGACACGGTGGACCGCATCCGCGCCGTGATGCCGCAGCTTCACGCAGCGATTCCCGCAGCCATCGATTTGCAGGTGGCCATGGATCAGACCCAGACCATCCGCGCTTCCGTCCACGACGTGGAGCGAACCCTGCTCATCTCCGTGGGGCTGGTGGTTCTGGTGGTCTTCGTGTTTCTCAAGAATGTCCGAAGCACGTTCATTCCCAGCGTTGCCGTTCCGGTCTCCCTGTTGGGAACGTTCGGCGTCATGTACCTGGTTGGCTACAGCCTCGACAACCTCTCGCTGATGGCCCTGACCATCTCCACCGGTTTCGTGGTGGACGACGCCATTGTGGTGATCGAAAACATCACGCGCTACCTCGAGGCCGGTCTGGGTCCGTTTGAAGCCGCCCTGAAAGGCGCCCAGGAAATCGGGTCGACCGTGGTCACCATGAGCGTGTCGCTGACGGCCGTGTTCATCCCGCTGTTGCTGATGGGCGGCATTGTAGGCCGGCTGCTTCGCGAGTTCGCCGTCACCCTGTCCGTGGCAATCCTGGTCTCCATGGTGGTTTCCCTCACCGCCACTCCCATGATGTGCGCCCACCTCTTAAAGCAGCATGCGGCCCATGGGTGGCTCTACCGGACGGTCGAGCGCTTCTTCGACTGGAACGTGAGCATGTATGGCAAGACGCTGTCGCTGGCGCTTCGCCATTCGCTCGTGACCCTGCTCATTCTGCTGGGCACCGTCGGCCTGAATGTGTACTTGTTCACTCATGCGTCCACGGGATTCTTTCCGCAGCAGGACACCGGACGCATGAGCGGCCAGATCATCGCCGACCAGGACTCGTCGTTTCAGGCCATGGACAAGACCCTGCTGCAGATGGTGAACATCGTCCACGCCGATCCCGCGGTGGACACCGTGATCGGCTTCACCGGCGGTGGCGGCGGTGGCGGCGGCGCGTCCACCGTAAATCAGGGACGCATGTTCGTGTCGCTCAAGCCCCTCAATCAGCGCAAAATCACGGTCGATTACATTATGCAGCGGCTACGGCCGAAGCTTGCCAGGATTCCCGGCGCTACTCTCTACCTGCAGGCTAACCAGGATCTGCGCATCGGGGGTCGAAACAGCGCCGCGCTCTATCAATTCACCATGCGCGGCGACAATCTGACGGACCTGATTACCTACGCCCCGCAGATGTTCAAGCAGCTAAAATCCATCCCCGTGATTGTCGATGTCAACACCGACCAGCAGAACAGCGGCCTGCAGTCCCTGGTAACCTACGACCGCAAGACCGCGGCGGCTTTTGGCATTTCGCCGCAGTTGATCGACAATGTGCTCTACGACGCTTTCGGCCAGCGCCAGGTCTCCACCATGTACAAGTCTTTGAACCAGTATCACGTGGTCATGGAAGCCGCGCCTCAATACTGGCAGAACCCGGAGACGCTGCGGGACATCTATGTACATACGCCCAGCGGGCGGCAGGTTCCCCTCAGCGCCATCGCCCATTACGGTCCGGCTATCGCGCCGCTCTCGGTGAACCACCAGGGCTTGTTCCCGTCGGTCACCATCTCTTTCAATCTGCAGCCCGGCGTGGCGCTGGGCGACGCAGAAGCGGCCGTGGACGCATCGGCCCGCAAGATCGGTCTTCCGCCCACCATCCAAACCATGTTCACCGGCACCGCGGCAGCCTATCAGGATTCCCTCAACAGCGAGCCCTATCTGATTGCCGCGGCCCTGGCGGCGGTTTATCTCATGCTCGGCGTCCTCTACGAAAGCTACATCCATCCCGTCACCATTCTTTCCACGCTCCCCTCGGCGGGTGTGGGCGCGTTGCTGGCTCTCAGGCTCACGCACACCGATCTCAGCGTCATTTCGATGATCGGCATCATTCTGTTGATTGGCCTGGTGAAGAAGAACGGCATCCTGATCGTCGATTTTGCGCTGGCCGCCGAGCGCATCGACCATAAGAGCCCGCATGACGCGATCTTCGAGGCCAGCCTGTTGCGTTTCCGGCCTATTCTGATGACCACCTTCGCCGCCATGCTGGGGGCCCTGCCGCTGGCGCTTGGCCAGGGGATGGGATCGGAGCTGCGCCGGCCGCTGGGCATCACCATCATCGGCGGCCTGCTGATGAGCCAGGCGCTGACCTTGTTTACCACTCCGGTGGTCTATCTGTACTTCGACCGCTTCCAGCACTGGTGGGAGCGTGTGCGCGGCATGAAGCGCAGGCCACTCGAGACCATCGAATCCGAGGGATAGCACACAATACTCTTATGATCGCTCTCCTCCGCGGCCTGCTCGTCGAAAAGCATCCGAACCAGGCCATCGTCGAAACAGGCGGCGTTGGCTACGACGTCACCATTCCCGTTTCCACCTTCACCCGCCTGCCCGATCCGGGAATCGAAGTCCGCTTGCGTATCCATACCCACGTGCGCGAGGACGCACTCTCCCTTTATGGCTTTCTCACTCAGGATGAAAAGGCGCTGTTCGAGAAGCTCATCGGCGTGAGCGGCATCGGGCCCAAGCTGGCCGTGACCATTCTCTCCGGCTTGGCCGCGCCGGACCTGATCGGCGCCATCCGGCGAGGCGAAGTGGATAAGCTGGTGCGCATTCCCGGCATCGGCAAGAAGACCGCGGAACGTATGGTCCTGGAACTGCGCGAGAAAATGCCGGCCGCCACCGGCGAGGAGCCGCCCACCGCCTCCGGCGCGTTTTCCGCCATCGATCAGGACGTCCTTTCCGCCCTGCTCAACTTGGGCTGCGCTCGCCAAAACGCTGAGTCCGCCGTCCGCAAAGCCAAGGCCGCCGGCGGGCCCGCCGAGTTCGAGCCGCTCTTCCGCCGCGCCCTCGAACTGGTGCGATAGCCCTTTAGAGTCTTGGGGTTATAGCCCTTTTGCGTGTACCGTTTGTAACAACGATCCCCCGCCCGGCAACCGTTGGACGTAACCAGGAAACCCGATACATCGCCCCACAGTCGGGAGTTGACGTATGACACTGTTTTACAGAGTCTCTGCAGTTGCAACAACCATCTTGGCGGTACCCCTCCTTGTTTGCTCTCAGAATGCGTCGAACCGTGAACCGTCAAGCAACCGTACTACCGATGCGCCCGCCGCCACCCAGGGCGAAGCGGCGAAAATGGTACCGGCGCGCGCCGACTTGGTCCGCGGCCTGGATGCCAAGAAAGCCCCATCCGGCGCCGCCGTTGAGGCCAAACTCACGCAGAAGGTCACCTTGACCAATGGAACTGAGTTACCCAACGGCACGATCCTGGTTGGGCAGGTCGCCGAAGACGATCTGCAGCAGCAGGGCGCCGCTAAGCTCGCGCTTCGCTTCAACCAGGCGCGCTTGAAGAACGGAACTGCCGTTCCAATCAAGGCGACCATTGTCGGCTTTTACAGCCCCGTGGACAAGGAGTCCGACCCCGAAGGGGGTGGACCCAGCGACGAAATCGCCAATACCTGGACCGCTGCGACTTTGCAGGTCGATCAACCCAATGTGACCAGGGGGGTCGATCTCCATAGCAAGATCGGGAGCGACAGCTCCGGCGTCTTTGTTTCGACCAAGAAAGACGACGTCAAGCTCGATGCCGGCAGCGAGATTCAATTGGCCATTGCGCCCGCGTCCTAGCCGCTTTTCGCCGCGCGCCGTGGCTGGTACGGTAAGCTGGTAGCACATGCCCGACCGGGAACTGGTTTCCGGCGCCCGCCAAACCGAAGATCTGCAATTCGAGGCGAGCCTCCGCCCGCGCCGCCTGGCTGACTTTACCGGTCAGGCCAAGCTCAAGGAAAACCTCGGCATCGCCATTGAGGCCGCCCGCCTGCGTGGCGAAGCCATGGATCACGTGCTGCTCTACGGGCCGCCGGGGCTCGGCAAGACCACGCTTGCCGCCATCATCGGCGAAGAGCTCGAAGTGCAGTTCACCGCGACCTCCGGTCCGGTGCTCCAGAAAAAGCTCGACCTCACCGGCATTCTCAGCAATATCCGCGCGCGCCAGGTGTTTTTCATCGACGAGATTCATCGCCTCTTCCCCGACGTGGAGGAAATGCTCTACTCCGCCCTGGAGGATTTCCGCGTGGATATCCTCGTCGGCGCGGGCCCCGGCGCGCGCACCCATTCGCTGCCCATGCCCAAATTCACCGCCATCGGCGCAACCACCCGACAGGGTTTGGTGAGCGCTCCCCTGCGCGGCCGCTTCGGCCTGGTGCTGCGACTGGAACCCTACCACGTGGACGAGTTGCAATCCATCGTGAACCGCTCCGCCGGCCTTCTGGCGGTCGAAATCGAGCCCGGCGCGGCGGAGGAAATCGCGCGCCGCTGCCGGGGTACTCCGCGCATCGCCAACCGCCTTCTCCGGCGCGTCCGCGATTACGCCCAGGTCCGCGCCGATGGCCGCATCACCCAGCCCGTCGCCCAGACCGCCCTCGACCTTCTCGACGTCGACCGCTACGGCCTGGATGAAATCGACCAGAAGATCATGCTGACCATCCTTGAGAAGTATCGCGGCGGCCCGGTCGGTGTGAACACCATCGCCGCGTCCATTTCCGAAGAGCCCGATACCATCGAGGAAGTCTACGAGCCGTACCTCATCCAGTTAGGCTTCCTGAACCGCACCCCCCGCGGACGCACCGCCACGGAGCTGGCCTACGATTATTTCAATGTGAAGCGCCGCCCGCACAATCAGGACCAGCCCGCTTTGTTCTGAAAGTACCGCCGCCGGTCTTTGCCGGCGGTGACTTTGCGCCACAGCATGATCGTCTATCTCAGCCTCGGCTCTAACATCGGCGATCGCCGCGCCAACCTGCAAGAAGCCATCTCACTCTTAGCTCCAAGCGCCCACGTCCTCCGCGTCTCCCCCACTTACGAAACCGAGCCGGTGGATTACACCGACCAGGCCTGGTTCCTGAATCTGGTGGTGGAAGCCGAAACCGCCCTGTCCCCCACCCGCCTGTTGTCCCGCCTGGCCGCCATCGAGCGCGCCTTAGGCCGCGTCCGGACCATCCCAAAAGGTCCGCGCACCATCGACATCGACCTCTTGCTCTACGGCGATGTGGCGGTCGATACCACCAGGCTCCAGGTCCCGCATCCGCGCATGGCCGCGCGCCGCTTCGTGCTCGCGCCGTTGGCGGACCTGGCCCCAGACCTTCGCCATCCGCTCACGCGCCAAACCGTCAGTGAAATGTTACAGGCTGCCCCGCCTCAATCCATCCGCCTGTACCCGGAAGCCTGATTGCCCCTATTCGCCGATCTCGATCTCCGGCCCCTGCTCCTTCATCGCTTCTTCGGCCCGCGCAACCGCATTGCGCGCCAACTCCAGAAACGGCGCGCCTTCGTCCTTGCGCAGCGCCACCGGGTCGCCCGAATCGCCGCCGATGCGCACCCGCGGGTCGAGCGGCAACTCGCCCAGGAAGTATACGCCCATCTGTTCCGCCGTTCGCCGCCCTCCGCCATGGCTGAAAACGTCGATGCGCTCGTGGCAGTGCGGGCAGTTCATGTAACTCATGTTCTCCACCAGACCCAGTATCGGCGTCCGCACTTGGCGGAACATGGTGATCGCCTTGCGCGCATCCTCCAGCGAAACATCCGACGGCGTTGTCACCACAATCGCGCCCGTAATCGGCGCCGTCTGGATGAGGGAAAGCTGCACGTCTCCCGTCCCCGGCGGCAGGTCGATCACCAGGTAATCCAGATCGCCCCAATCCACCCCGCGGATGAACTGCTGCATCACGCTGTGCAGCATGGGGCCGCGCCAGATCAGCGGCTTGTCGCCCGGGTTCAGAAAACCCATCGACATGAGCCTGACGCCATACTGCTCCACCGGTTGAATCCGGTCGCCGAACGCCAGCGGGGTTCGGTTGATTCCCATCATCAGTGGTACGTTGGGACCGTACACGTCGGCGTCCATCAGGCCCGCCTTATAGCCCAGGGAAACCAGTCCCACCGCCAGGTTCACCGCCACCGTGGTCTTTCCCACGCCGCCCTTCCCCGATCCCACGGCAATCAGATTCTTCACGCCCGCGATAGGCGTCTTGGGCGGTTCGCCCGCTTGATTGGGAGTCATGAAACCCATGGTAACAGCCCCTCTTCACGCAGGGCAGGCGTTTTGCCCGCGGCTACTCAAACAGCCTGTTTAAGGTCGTTTTGTGCTGTTAATAACGTTTGCCGCTCGATTAGGGTCTTTTAGCACGTTGACTACTGCGAATGCCGCTCCATAATGGAAAAACAACGCAGAGGATCATATGGCGACTGGAATGGTCGTGAGCATCGCGGGCCGGTCAGTGCGGCCCTTCTCTCAAATTCCTGACTTGCGTCCAACGCGCATTGAGGCGCATATCGTCGGGCAGGCCGGCGATTGTTTCTATGCGCAAATGGGCCGCGACCGAACTCTGTACGTCTTGCCGAAGGCCGCGTTCGTGATCAGGGGCAACGCCATTCTGGCCGATTGCAGCGGCGAAACGGCCGTGTGGATTCCATGCCCGCACAATGCGCCCGAGCGCCTCTTCGGCCCTTTCCCGGTTACCATCGTCCGTCTCAGCGGAGAAGAAGAAGATCGCCGCTGTGTACCCATGGATTGCACCGGTTGCAGAAACCACGAGTGCGTGGCCTACACCGGTCCGCAAGGACACGCCGCACCCTCCTGGCATACCCTCCTGCGCCGTGGAATCGTGGCGAGCGCCTGGACCCTGTCTAAGTGACCGCCCCTTACCGCCGCAGACCACGTCCCGGCGCGACTCCTTCTACCAGCGAGCCGTCCCGCACCACCGGCACGCCGTTCACCAGCACGTAGACCATTCCTTGTGAATATTGGGCCGGATTCTCAAACGTGGCGCGGTCCGTTACCCGCGCGGCATCGAACACGGAAATATCCGCGTCGGCGCCCAATGCGATGCGCCCCTTGCTTTGGATTCCCAGGCGGTCCGCCGGCGCCGACGTCATCTTCCGCAGCGCTTCCATCAAACTGAGCGCGTGTTGTTCGCGCACGTAGCGCCCCAGCACGCGCGTGTACGTTCCGGCCGCGCGCGGGTGGCCCTTACCGTTGTCGAGAATGCCATCGGAGGCCACCATCACCCGCGGGTCGGAAATCGCCAGTTTCACGATGTCCTCGGGAATCGAATGGATCGCCACCATGCCGCCCTGCTGCCGGTAGTGGGCAAAGCTCTCGGCGGTCAGGCGCTCGCCGGTCGCCGCCCATTGCAGGTCGCTGAACGTGATGCCACCCTGCCGCGCTTGCCAGCCCTCGCTGAAAATGGCCGATCCGATATCGGTCATGCCGGCAGTGTAGGGATACGCCTCCGTGGTCACGTCGAGGCCGCGCTGGTCCGCCCCCTCGATCATTTCCAGGCACAGCGGCGTCTCGCTCAGGCACATGCTGGTGATGTGAACCACGTGCAGGGATGCCCCCGTAGATGCGGCATCGGCAATCACTTCCTGCAGCGCGTCCACCGCCCCGGGATCTACCGGCCCGCCGTTCCGCATGTGAACGTAGAGCGTGGCCTTCTTCTCCGCCGCCAGCCGGAACACGTCGAGAATCTCGGCGCGCGATACCAGCGGAATATACGCGATCCCCATGCCGACGCCGAGCGCGCCTTCGTCCAGCCCGCGCCGCACCAACGCGAGAATTTGGCGCTGTTCTTCAGGCGTCGCATTCCGCTCCACTGCCTTATCGCGCGGCAGCAGCGTGCCGCTGTCGTGCATCACCGCCATGCGCGCCGGCAGATGGCCGGACGAGGCGCCGAAGTTGATGAGCGCCTTTCCCTCCCGCGCTGCGTACCATGGGGACACGGGTGAGACGCCCACCTCCATTTCGAGCGCCGTGGTGACGCCGTCCATGGCTTTGAAGCGGTAGTTCTCCGGTGTCTGGCCGTGCGAATGCAAATCAATGAATCCCGGCGCCACCACCAGCCCTTTCGCATCGAGCATGGTTCGCCCCTGTAGCGCCCCGGCGGAGATGGCCGCGATCTTGCCCCCTCGAATCCCGATCTGCCGCACCGCGTCGAGACCGCTGGCCGGGTCCATCACCCGGCCGTTCGCAATCACCAAATCGAATTCTTGCGCCCACGCAGCGCAGGCCATCCCTAGAACCGCCATTAGTAGTCGCACGCGCCCCACTGGTCCCCCTCAGAACAAGTACTTCACCCCGAACTGTACCATCCTTGGCGCCACCGACGTCTGCGTGATCACGCCGAAGGTTGCGCTCCCCAGCGCCGTGCCCGGCGCCGCAAACTGCGGGTGGTTCAGCGCGTTGTACGCCTCCACGCGAAAAACCAGCACGGCCGACTCGCGGATCCCGCCTACCACCGTCGTCTTAATGAACGAGAAGTCCGCGTTGAGCTGCCCCGGAGCATCCATGATCCCGATTCCCGTATTGCCATAGCCCGTCGAACCATCCGCCCCCACCGCCGGCGCCGCGCGAATGGCCGATGCATCGATCCAATCGTTCAGCCGGGATTGCGCGCTGCCGTGCGTCACCAGGTTCCGTGCCGTGGCCCCTGGACATAGAGTCACCGTCGATGTCCCCGCATTGCCGTAGACACTCCCGCCGTTTGGATCGGTGAGCGTCAGCGGCGGCCCGCTCTGCATGACGAACATGCCCGACGCCGACCATCCCTTTAGCAGCAGCGCCGCGCTCTTGCCCATCGCGTTCGGGACCGGCAGGGCGTAATCGAAGTTGGCGCTGAGCCGGTTCTTGCGGTCGAAGTTTGAGCGTCCCCAGTCGAACGACCGTTGGGTCTGGTCGTTGTACATGCTGATGGCGCTTTCGGAGCGAGAGAGCGTGTACGCAACCTGGAAGCTCAGTCCGTGCGAGAGGCGCCGGCGCAGAGTCGCCTGCAGGCTTTGGTACGACGATAAGCCGTCGTACTCGGTGGTGGTCAAAGCCGTGGGCGTTTCTCCCATTATGGGAACCCGTAGCGGCGCGTTCAGCGCGGTGTTGGTGGCGATGCAATCGGCGGCCACGCCGTCGTAACCGCAGTTCACCGGGTTCTCCGGCGAGGCCAGTACAGGCTGGTTCAATCCCCGCGAAGCCATCAACTGGTCGCCCTTCGAGCCGACGTACGCGATATCGAGCGAAAGCGTCTGCGTCAGCCGAACCTGCGCGCCGGCGTTCCACTGCTGAAGCCTTGGCAGAGCGAAATCCGGGCCGACTACTTTATCCGACAACTGCGACGTCGGCGTGCGCGCGACCCAGCCCAACGTAACGTCGGGGAACGGCTTGGCAAACGACGATGCGCCGTTGCTCGAATCCGAATTGTTGAAAGCCTCCGCGAACGGCGGGGCTGCGGAAAAGGGCGTTCCGTTGCTGGTCCCGCTGATAGGCGGCGCCTGGTAGAACACCCCATACGCGCCGCGTATCACCAGCCGGCCCTGCGTCCCCAGTGGCTGCCACGCGAAGCCCAGGCGCGGCGCTAAGTTGGCAAGCGGAGGGCTGTTCTCATACGCAGTGTCTCCAGGACGCACGGTTACTCCCGCCGGCGCCGGGCCAAAGGGTTTTCCTGTGTACGGATTCACCAGGTTCGGATCGTAATTCGAAGCCACCGTATTCCCCATCAGCGTGCCGGAGGCTGGCGGGATTGGCATCTGGCCCAGCAGCGAAGGCCACGCGTTCCCCAGCGTCCCGAGCGTATCCGCCGCCGGAACCAGATACTCCCACCGAAGGCCCAGGTTAAGCAGGAGGCGCGAGGCCACTTTGTAATCGTCCTGCACGAACCCGGCCCCATACCAGCCATGATATGTGTACTGCACCTGGCCGTTCGGACCGATGCCCTGGTTCGTTTGTATGGACTCGATGTTGCTCCTGCCGAAGGGGCTCAGGTTGCCGGCCGCAGTGAGGCCTAGCAGGAAGTCACTGAAGGTCTCGAATGTCATCTTCCCGCGCGCCGACCCGGTATCCTCTCGCGACAACTCCTGCGTAACCAGCGCGACGCCTGTCCGCAGCGTATGCTTCCCGCGAACCCACGAGAGATTGTCAGACAGGGAATAGGTGTCGGTGACGGTGTCAAAGTCGTTTCCGGTATTTCCGAAAAGCCGAAAGCTGCCGAGCGGCCCCAGCACGTCGATCTCGGGCGGTTCGGACAGGAACCGGTCCGCCGGCGTCATCCCTATCGATGCCGCGGAAGGAGTATCCGAGCCCCAGGCGACCATGCTGTTCCGCGTGAAGCTCATGCGGGCTTCGTTCACTTCGTGCGCACTGAGCACGCTGGTCAGCTTCACAGTGCCAACCGGATCGCCGCCCTGCAGTAGTTGGGGCGTGCCGTCGCCGGGAACCGTAGCTGGGCCCGGGTATCCGGACGGCGAGCCAAAGCTCCGGTACTGATCGAACTTCGCGGCGTAATACCGGCCTGAGAGCAGGTTCTTCCCCGACACCGCGTAGTCTGCGTTGATCAGGTACTGGTTCTCATCGTAAGTTGAGGGCAGGCTGAACGTGGAGAATCCCAACCCCGCATTCGTCCCGGAAGTGAGGATGGTCTGGGGGTTGGGGATATAGTACGATCCGTCCTGGTTCTTCATCTGAAGCAGTTGCAGGGCCACCGGGCTTATGGGTGCGGTGGTGGGGCCGGACTGGTCGTTGCAATCCAATTGCTTGCCCCCGGCAAATGACAGGTATCGGGCGTCGTTCGGATGGTTGGCTGGACAAAACTCCGCGGCCAGAGTAGCGGCGGACCGGTCCGAAGTGAGCGGCGGCAGGATCGGGTTGGAGGTAGAGGTGGGGTCGAGCGCGTTCGCCTGGCGTGTTCCCTGATAGGAGACAAAGAAGAACAAACGGTTCTTGCGGATGGGCCCTCCCAGGGTTGCGCCGAACTGGTTCTGCTTCATATCGGGCTTGGACTGTCCCGTGGTGTTGCGGAAGAACGTGTTGGCGTTGAAGATGTCATTGCGTACGAACTCCCAACCGTCGCCGTGAAATTCGTTTTCTCCGCTCTTGGTGATCAGGCTAGTACTGGGAACCTGGGCCCCGTAGCCGGCGTCGTATTGAGAAGTCTGGACCTTGAACTCCGAAATCGTGTCCGGATTTGGAACCGCGCTGGGGGAGTTGGCCCCGTCCAACGTGTAACCGCCCGAGCTGGTATTCCCATTCACGTTGACGCTTTGCGTGCCCCGGCCCAGGCTTCCGGCATTGTTGACTCCGGCCGCGGAACCCGAGGCCATCGCTAGCACGTTAGTGAAATTGCGCGTGGTCAGCGGCACGGAGGTGATGGTCTTGCCGTCCACCAACATGCCGGACGCGGTGCTGGACGCCGTGAACTGGCACCGGCACGCCGCCGTCGCGGAGGGATCTCCCGGTTCCAGCACGGCATCGAGCGAGGGGTCTTCGGACACGTTGACCGTTGCCGAATCCAAAGCGGAGGTCTTGAAGCCCGCCATCGAGAATTTGACCTCATAAGCGCCGGGCGGCAGCAGCGAAAACCGATAGCTGCCGTTGCCGTCGGTAGTAGCGCTGTGCGCCTGGTTGGTGGCTCGGTTCGTGAGCGTAACGGCGACGCCCGCGATCGGCATGTCCCGGCTATCCTTGACCGCTCCGCTCAGTCCGCCACTGGTAGACGATTGCGGCCACGTAACGCCAATACAAGCCAAAGCGACGCAAATCGCCAGCAATGCGGGGCGTAATCGCACGTAGTTCATCTCCCCTAAAGCACAATGATAACAATTACGCTCCGAATATCCGTTTTGGGCCTACCTACACCGGCATCGTCCTCGCCTGCGTCTTCCACACTCCCCTGGTGAAATCCGGAAACTGCTGCGGCATGGATCCTTGCGCTACCGACATCTCGCTTAGCGGCCCCGGCGCGCTCCAAGCCGCCGCATCGTAGACGTTGATGTCTGGAACCGTTCCGTTGCGCATGCACTCAATCACGCGGTAGGCCATCACGAAATCCATGCCGCCGTGGCCGCCCAACTGCTTCGCCAGCTCGCCGACCTTCCGCCAGTACGGGTGCGTGTACTTCTCCTTGTACGGATCGAGCCCGCCAAAGTCCTCGCCGCGCGCGCCATCTATGTAAATGCGCGGCGGATAATCGCGGAAAATTCCCTTCGTGCCGGCGATCATGTTGATCCGGTCATAGGGCTGCGGCTCGGCCACGTTGTGCTCCAGCTCAATCAGCCGGCCCCTGGCGGTTCGGATCAGGCTGATGTTGCAGTCGCCGTTTCGATAGTCTTCCTTCTGGCGAGGGTCGCCGGCCGGCAGCTTTTCCTTGCGGTACGCCTGCAGCGAAGCCGAAAGCGATCCCATCGAGACCAGCGTTTCCAGCCGGTCGCCGCGATTCACGTCCAGGTAGTTGCAGACCGGCCCGAGTCCGTGCGTGGGATACAAGTTCCCATTGCGAATTTCGTTCTCCATGCGGCGCCACAATCCCTCGCCGTCGGTGGAGAACAGCACGCTGCGCAGGTCGTGGTTGTACGCGCAGGCCGCGTGCGTCAACTCGCCCAGCAGGCCGTCGCGCACCATGAGCAGCATCGTCAGCTCGGGCTCGCCGTAGCAGCAGTTCTCCAGGATCATGCAGTGCCGTCGCGTGGTCTCCGCAACGTTCACCAGCGTCCAGCATTCGTCGAGCGTGCGCGCGGCCGGCACTTCCACGCCGACGTGCTTGCCTTGCGTCATGGCCGCCACGGCCATCGGAACATGCCAGATCCACGGCGTGGCGATCAGCACCAGGTCGATATCGTCGCGCGCCGCCAGCTTCTCGTAAGCCTGATCGTCAGAGTGGAACAAGGCCGGCGCAGGCTTTCCCATTCCCACCAGACGCGCCGAGGCCGCCTCCGTTTTCGCCCGGATCGTATCGCAAAGGGCCGTGATTCGCACCTGCGGAATCGCGCCGAAATTATCGATATGCGAATTGCCGCGGCCGCCAGTTCCGATGATCCCGACCCGAATCACGTCCTTCGGCTCGAACTTCATATCCGCCACGCTGACCTTAGCCGGCGGGCCGCCTTCCGGTCCCTGCGCATCCGCCAGGCCCATTCGAAAAGACGCCAGCGACGCCATCTTCAGAACATCTCGCCGCGAAGTATTCGTCATATCGCCTCCAGACCAGCAATCGTATCACCCAGCCCGGTGAACGAAACCGCTTCTTCCGCTCATAGCCAAGCGCCGCTCTCGAAGCGATTGGGGGCATCCTGGCCTGAGATCGAGCTGCGGATCGCCTTCTGGGCGTACCATATTTTCCGACTGTTTTAGACGACTTCAGCGCCTTCACTCAACACCAGGCGTATCTCCAGGCGCACGTCTTCGTCCGGGCTAAACTTGAATTGCACGAGATCCGCCTTTGCGCCAGGCGCGAGCACGCCTCGATCACCGGCCAGGCGTCCCGGATTCCCTGTCGCCATGCGAATCGCGTCAGCCAATGTACAGACGCCGGAATGCACGCAATTACTAATGCCATCCTTCAACGGCAAAGCGGCGCCCGCCAGCGAATTCGTCCCAAACATACTTAACCGGCCGTCCGCCCTCAATTCCACCTGTCCGCCGATGGGCGCGTGGTAGATGCCCGGCGCCATCCCTCCCAGCGCCGCGGAATCGGAGACAAGAATGCTGCGCGCGACGGACTTGGCGCGGACCATCGCCCGCAAAGTATCCGCCGGTAAATGATAACCGTCGGCGATGAACGTCGCAGTAAGGCGATCGTCCGCAAGTTGCGCCCAGATGGGATTGGGATGGCGCGGGAGGACGCCCGCAATGCCGTTGCCAAGATGTGTGGATAGGGTCGCGCCGGCGGCCGCGGCCGCGTGAATCCGCTCCGGCGCGGCATGAGTGTGGCCAATGGACACCAAAATACCCTTGCCGGCAAGCGCCGCGATGAATTCCAGCGCGTTGTCCCAGTGCGGCGAAAGCGTCACCATCCCCACCAAATTGCCCGAGGCTGCTTGCCATCGCTCGAATTCGGGTAAGCTGGGCGGACGAACCTGCTCGCGCGGATGCGCCCCGTGGGCGCCATCCTCGGGCGAAATAAAAGGCCCTTCGACGTGGACGAATGGAATCGCATGCGCCGCGAGCGGGCTGGCGTCGCGTGCTTTCGCTATGACGCGCAAAGCGCGAACGAGTCTCTCTTCCGGCGCGGAGATGAGCGTTGGAAGAAAAGTGGTGACCCCGGTTGCAGCCAGCCGCTTCACCAGCGAGATCGCCACATCCGGCTCTACGTTTTCGTCGTTCAGATCGCAGCCGCAGTAGCCATTCACCTGCAGATCGACGAAGCCGGGCGAGAGGTATGCAGTCTCATCCGCGGGGCCAGGGTAAATGTCTTGAATGCGATCGCCCTCGATGGCAATGCGTAGCGGCTGCCCGGTAAGTGGATCGCGGCCCGTAATGGAACGGGCTTTCATGCCGGCCGGTTCCCTGCCTGCGAATCGCCGGATTCGCGATCCCTCGCGCATTCCAGCAATTGCAGAATCAGGATCGCTGCGCGAGGCAGATGGAAAGGATCCTTCACCGGAAGCGCCACGACTTCCGTTGTAGGCGTGCCCTCCCGCGTGAGCCGTTGGCGCCACTCGCCGGTTTCGGGAACGGGAAAGTGCAACCAGGCCCAGTCGGCCACCTTCCGGTACCATTCCAGACACCAAGGTTCGCCCGTCAACTCATGCGCCAGCAGCGTACCGTACAACGCCTCGGTGTGAGGCCACCACAGCTTCTTGTCGGAATGGGGGAAATATGGCTCGTGGCCTTCCAGGTCCAGCGAGAGAAGAATCCCGCCAAACTCCGCGTCCCAGCCTCGCTCCAGATGCCATCGCATCGCCTCCGCGGCCCGGCGGATCTTGTCTATGTCTCCCCGCCGCCTGGCAAGGTGCATCACAAACCACATGGACTCGATGGCGTGGCCGGGCATCACGAAGGTTCCGGCCGGCGGGGGCAGTTCCTTGTAGTCTCTGTCAAGGAACTCCACGATTGCTTTGCGCTCTGGACGCAGGAAGTGGCGCATGACCCGGTTGGAGTATTCGTCCGCTTGCAAATCCAGACTGCGATCCGAGGTTGTCTGCGCCAGCTCGTTGGTCACCTCGGTCAGAATCATGGGGACGCCGTGGTTTCTCCAGCCAAGCGGCAGCGGATAGGGAGCGGTCTCCTGAAAATCGGGTTCGTCCACGCGGCGGCGTATGCGCTCAAATGTTTCTCGGGCCACCGCAAGCGCCTGCTCGTCCCCGGTGGCGCGGTAATACTCGCTGAAGCCGTAGACCGCAAAGCAGTCGGCGTAAATGCTGATCGGGCCCTCGATGACATTGCCTTTGCGATCGGTGCGGTAGACCCAGCGGCCCTGTCGATCGCGGCCATGAGCCAGCAGGAACCGTACGGAGTTTTCGGCGGCGCGCAGAAACTCGGGACGCCGCTCCACGCGATTATAGAGCGCTGAAAATGTCCATACCGAGCGCGCTTGCGACCAGATGAATTTGTCCTCACTGGCGACCGTGCCGTCCTCCTGAATGCAGGAAAGCACTCCCCCGTGCTCCCAATCGACGCCGAACCGAAACCAGAAAGGAACAAACCGGTCAAGCAGCAATTCACGATACCGGCGGCAAAGGCTGTCAGGGTCCGTCATAGCGCGCTATCGATCGCTGTCCGCTCCGGCCTGGTTACCATCGCGCATCCACGCCCGGCAAGAGAATATCGGCCAAAGACCGTCCGGTGAGGCTGGTTTGTGAATTGAAGTTCGAATCGTTGGCGGGGGCGTCTGCGCCGTCGTTCAGGAGTCCGTACGATTTGCCGTTCTCAGGGTTAACGATGTAGGCATCGAAGCGATGCACGGCGGTGACGATGCGGGGATCGTGGTCCACATGCTCGTAGTACCAGATCAGGTAGTCCACAATGCCCGAACTGCGGGTCCGGTCCCAACTCTTCTGGGCCAACTTCGACCAGGTGCCGTCGGGAAGTTGATTGCGCAAAAGGAATTCGATGTTCGGCTTGACGGCATGTTCAATCCACTTCTGCCAGGAGCGGTTGCCGCAATAGAGGTCGAAGCTGATAATCCCCTCACCGACGTAGGCGGACGTTCCATAGGTGTGCGAGTTATACAAGCCGTCCGCAACCTTGGGATCGTCGCGCTTGTCCCAATCGTATCCCTCCTCGGCCAGAATATGCGGAATATTGCCGTCCGGACGCATGGTGCTCAGTACCCAGGCGAGCGCGCGATGGGAGATCTCGCGGTATTCGTCTTTCTTCGTCACGCGGTACAGCCAGGTGAAGATCTCGCCGCCGGTCAGTGCGGAGGAAAGCGTGTATTGGTCGTAAAGCGGGGTCTCGAGATTATCGTCTTTGGTTTCGCGCCAGCCCGTGCCGAAGGCGCCCCAGGGGTGGATCATTCCGTCCTTCTGAATTGAGTCCACATAGTGTTGGACCGCTCGCGTGTAGGCCTGCCGCTTCTCCGCATCGACGTGCTTATCTAGGACGATCATCAGTCCGAGGGCGCTGCCTGTATCCGCCATGTACACCGGGCCGTAGCCGGTTCTCCAGAAGCCATTCGGCATTTGCCGGCCAAGCAGATAATCCGCGTACGCAACCGCGGTATCGAGATACTGCTTATCGCCGAGAATTTCATATCCGGCCACGAGCGTGCGCATGTAATAGCCGCCGATATAGACTGTGGGATAGGTGGCCTTGTTCTTGACGATGAAGTCGCAGAGGTTCTTCAGCAATTCGCGCGTTTTCACGCAATCCGATGCGGTGCAGAACGGGGTGGGCTGCTGAGCCCCGGCGGCGGAGTGCGTGGCGCCCATGCACACCGCCATGCCGGCCACCGTAATCAAGCGCCGAACAAAACCCATCTTGTTGTTCGCCTCCTGAGGCGCTGGCCGAAAGTGCGCGATCCAGTTGTCCTCGACGATACGAAGTATTGTACCGCAGCCTCGTCGCGATGCTGGCGCGAGGCGGTGGCCAATGGTGGGGCGGTCGAAGAAGACAGACCCCGAAGAAGGCAGACCAGGAGGTCCGCCCTACCTTGAAATTGGGGGACGTTTCCTGTACGCTGGGTCCCAGACGTGCGCAACGTGCGGCTGTCATTTCAAATTGACGCGCTGAATGTGGAAATACACCCGGACAGCGCGGCCGCTGGCAAGGCCGCTGCCCGCGCTGCCGCAGCCGCTCTTGGCGATCTGGGCAAGGAAAGCGCCGCTATCGGCGTTGTTTTCGCCACCGGCGCCTCGCAGTTGGATACGCTCCGCGCCCTGGTTGGCTGCGGCGACATTTCCTGGAACAGCATCGTGGGCTTTCATCTCGATGAATATGTTGGCATCGACCCGAATCACCCTGCGTCTTTCCGAAAGTATCTACGCGAGAACCTGACCGGGCGTGTAGCCATGCGCGAGTTCTTCGAGATCGATGGCAATGCGTCCGATCTCGACGGATTGTGCCAAAGTTATGCGGCGAGGCTCCGCCAGGCCAACCCTCAGTTATGTTTGCTGGGCATCGGCGAAAACGGCCACCTGGCCTTCAACGACCCCGGCGTGGCCGACTTTCGCGACCCGCGGGAGATGAAAGTCGTGACGCTCGATTCCGCTTGCCGCCGGCAGCAAGTGGCCGAAGGATGGTTCCCCACGCCCGAGGAGGTTCCCGAGCGCGCGCTTACGCTCACCATTCCCACAGTGTTCCGCATTCCGAAGGTGATCGTCTCCGTGCCGGGCGAACGCAAGGCGCAGATCGTGAGGCGAACGCTGCAGGATCCGATTTCAGAGCGGTGTCCCGCCACCATTCTTCGCACCCATCCTGACGCGATGCTCTTTCTGGACGCCGAATCCGCCTCGCAACTGAATCTCAATTCCGCGGCTCTGGCGGTCGGGTAAGCGGAGCAGACAAGGAGAAACACGCGTGACTTTCACCGGTTCCGCAGTGACGTTGGGCGTAAGTTTCGCCATTATCGCGGGCATCATGTGCGGAGCCTTCGCGCTGCCCATGAAGTACCTGGGCCGGTGGTCCTGGGAGAACGTATGGGCCATCTTTATGCTCGTTTCATGCGTTCTAATGCCCGTGGCGATCGCCGGAGCCACGACGCCCGGCTTCATGCGGATTCTAAGGCTCGCGCCGGCGGGCGCGGCGGCTTCGGCAACTCTTTTCGGCTTTGCGTGGGGTTTCGGAGCCATCATGTTCGGCCAGGGAGTGAGCGCCGTCGGAGTCTCGATGGCCAACACATTGGTGCTTGCCATCAGCGCCTCGCTGGGGTCGTTCCTGCCCATGTGGCTGCTCGCTCCCGAAAAACTGGCGCAGCCGCAGGGCCACGCCATCGTTCTGGGCACGCTGGTGGGCATCTTCGGAATTGTCTGCTGCGGCTATGCGGGTTTTCTGCGTGAGAAGAGCCAGGCGAACGATAAGGTGAAATTGCGCGGCAACATGGTAGGCACGGCGCGGCCCATCGCGGCTGGGCTGGCGCTTTGCATCGGCGCAGGGCTGCTTTCGGCTGTTCTGAATATCGGCTACAGCCTTGCCCAGCCGGTGGTCGCTACAGCCGTTCGCGCCGGTTATAGCTCGTTTGCCGGTTCAAACATCGTCTGGCTGCTCATGCTCACCAGCGGAGCCGTTCCCAATCTTTGCTTCTGCGGCTTTCTGCTCACGAAAAACGCAAGCTGGAAGAAATACGCACTTCCGGAGAGCGGCGTCCTCTACGGCCTGGCTGCGTTGATGGGGCTGTTGTGGGGCGGCGAGATCTTCCTCTACGGCTTTGCCTCTCCTAAAATCGGCAAGCTTGGGCCTGCCATTGGATGGCCGATTAAGCTCATCGTCGGCCTCATCACGGCGAACGTGATTGGCTTCTTCATCGGCGAGTGGAAGCTGGCGCGGGCAAAGGACCGGCGATGGATGGGGGCGGGACTGGCCATCATGCTGTTT
The DNA here is from genome assembly GCA_964457555.1 of uncultured Solibacteraceae bacterium. Lineage (GTDB taxonomy): Bacteria > Acidobacteriota > Terriglobia > Bryobacterales > Bryobacteraceae > BOG-224. The sequence goes on along the minus strand of CAYWHA010000001.1, from coordinate 268,263 downwards.
TCCATTCTCACTCTGGCGTGGGCCAGCACGTTGGGTTGAGCGGCGCAATGGGCTACAGGAGCTGGCAATGAAGCGACGCGAATGTCTGAAGCTGATTGGCGCCCCCGCGGCCGCCTCGTGGATGCGCGCGGCCGCCGGTCAAACGCCTGCGGACAGCCAGGCCATGCGCCCTGCCGCAGGATTTGGAGTGTCGTCGGCCACGTTCGGGGCGCCGGGAAGAGAGAACGCGGTTGTGTTCCGCCGCTTTCTTCGCGCCGGCGGATTTCCGCAAGTCACACCTACAATGGCGACGGTGTGGTGGGATCGCGAACTGCTGCACGTCGAGTTTCATAACACCGAGGCCGATCCGCTGTATCGCGGCAACCCGGGACTCGCCAAGCCCAACAAGTACCCAGGCAACAGCGATCATTTTGGGTTATCCTCCTATCCCGATGCGGTCTATGTGCAGTTCTGCCCCGACTGGAGAAGCGAACAGGTTCATCTCTTTGCCGTAGACTCCAGCGGAGCCAGAAACAGCGACGATTTCAGCGTCGAGACCGAGCGGCAGGCGGGCGCCTGGACGGCGCATTTCCAGATCTCCTGGGATCGTTTGGGCGGAAGGCCCGTCCGCGATCTCTTTGGGATCAACTTAATCCGCTCGCGCGGACAGTCCTCCGAGGTTCTAAGTCCGGCTGTCCTGGACCAGATGTTGAATTTACCGCCAGACCTGTTGATGGTTTGCAGCTTCGGCGAGAAACCGGAAATCCGCTCGACTCCAGGGTTTCTAACCACGCTGCCCGGCCAAATGCTGCGCTGGCAATTGCCGGAGAAGCTGGTCTGGCCCAATCTTGAAGAGCGGCTGGCGCTGTGGCGGGAGCAGCAAACACTTGGCCATGATACCGACCGCGGGATGTTATCCCAGCGCGTTCGATTGGCGCAGAGGCTGCATGACACGCTGGTGCTCGAAGGCTTCAGCTTTCACACGGACGGGTCGAACTGGCCGGTTCGGCCGGGTGAATTCTATCCCCACGAAGCGAGGATCGCGGTGAATGGCGCCTTGCGCAACCGGGACTTCGCCGGCGCGTGCAAGGCGCTCGATGTCTATCTTCACCAGCTTGACCGCGCGGCAAGGCGATGGTTCGCCGATGAATCTCCCGGCAACGTTCGCGCGCAGGAATGGGCGCCGGTGGCTTCGACCGGGGAGTTCCGTCGCGAGGGCAGGGAATTGCGCCTGGATGCGGTTGCGGGCAAGGTCAGCTTTCCCCTCTGGCTCGGTTTATCCCATGGAGCTGTACGTCTTCGTAGCCAGCATACCGGCTATTTTCAGCCGGACCAGGACGAGCTCGTCGAGACCGGTCCCCACACGTTTCAATGCGGCGCAGCCAGTGTCGAGATTCAGGCTCACCCCTGGCGCGTTGTTGTGCGCGACCGCAATGGAAGGACGCTCTGGAGCCTGGGAGATGGGGATCTCTCGGTGAGATTCTCGACTGCCGGCGAGGTCATCGCCATCGATCTGCACGGAAGCCTCGCGCCCAACGAGAATTTTTACGGCTTCGGCGAGCGGTTCAATGCGCTCGGTCAGCGAGCGAATGTTGTGACGCTTTGGGACGTGGATTGTTGGGACGGGAACATTCACGGCCAGCTCAATCAGGCCTACAAGAATGTTCCGCTGATGCATAGTACCCGCGGACTCAGTCTGTTTTGGAACACGAGCTATCGGTTTCGCGCGGACATTGGCAATGCCGATCCCGGGCGATATCGAATGACGGCCTTTGGCGACGTGCTCGATCTATTCGTCTGGCCCGCCAAGCCGCAGGATGTCCTGCGATCCTATACGGAGATCGCCGGCAAGCCGATGACGCCGCCACGCTGGGCATTTGAACCGTGGATGGGCGGCGGCGGCCGCCGCTGGCGGAACGGGCCCCTCAAGAATGTCGTGCTGGAAGAAATGGGCGTGGTGAAGCGCTTCCGCGATCTCGACATTCCGCATTCCGCCATCTATGCCGAGGCTGGAAACGACGAACCCGCGCTCTATGCGGGGCTGAAGGGCGACGTTTTGCGCGTGTTCGCATGGGTGTGGGAGAGCATGGAGATGGGGCCAATGCGCGCTCTCTTTCCCGAACTGCAAGATGCGCAACTCCCGGTCCTCCGTCATGCGGACGGCTCCATTGCGTTTCGTGACGAAAAGGCCGCGATCGTCGACTACACGCACCCACTCGCCGCGGAACTGCTGAGGCGTTTCTGGAAGCCGCGGTTCGATCTGGGGCTGGCCGGGAGCATGGTGGATTTTGGCGACGTCGTCCCCGAAGACGCTGTCTTCTATAACGGCAAGCGAGGCGTGGAAATGCACAATTTCTTCGCCTATTTCTATCATCAAGTCTACGCGAGCGTGTTTCAGGAAGCGCGGCCGAACGATTACGTGCTTTTTGCCCGCGCGGGTTGCGCGGGAGATCAACACTCCATCTGCTACTTCGCCGGCGACCACCAGGCGAATTTCTTCGGCATGCGAGCGGCGCTGCGCGGCGGCCTGAATGCCGCGGCTTGCGGCCTCTCGAACTGGGGAGCGGACGCCGGAGGCTATTCCGGCTGGCCCGATCCGGAGGTCTATATTCGCTGGACAGAGTGGGCGGCCTTCTGTCCCCTGATGCGCTATCATGGCACCACTCCCAGGGAACCATGGGAGTTCGGCGACGATGCGGTCCCAATCTACAAGCTCTATGCCTGGCTGCGCGAGAATCTGCTGCCGTACATTGAACGCTCCGCGCAGGAAGCGCATGAGACCGGCATCCCGTTGATGCGTCCCATGCCTCTGGCATTCCCCGACTCGCCTGAGCTGGCCAATTGCGACGACCAGTATATGTTCGGCCCGGACATCCTGGTTGCGCCGGTTCTCGGTCCTGGCGAATCGCGCACGGTTTTACTGCCGCCCGGACGCTGGACCGATTTCTGGACTGCGGAATCTATTGACGGCGCGCGGCCTCATCGAATCGCGACGCCTATTGACCGGATTGGCGTATTTCTGCGGCCCGGCGCTTACGTCTCGGTGGAATTGGCGCCCAGCCTGGTTCCTGGCGAGAGCATGACCGCCGGCCGCGTCAAGGCAGTGCTGGCGACAGGGCCCGAGGCCGAGGCCACGCGTCGAGCGAAAGCAGGCGGGGCGGAACATCTCGTTCTCTTCGGCGATGGCGCCCGGCGCGCGATTCCGCTGGGTTCCTGATCTGCGCCGGCGACCACGATCTACAAGCCGGCCGATTTTGGGCATCTCGCCCAAAAAATAAACCAGCCCGCTTCTTAGAATCAGCGCGTTACGGGCTTCATTTGGGCATTTGCCCAAATCGCACCCGAATCGAGCGTTTCTCAAAAGCCTGCCAAGCCACATCTACCGCGCGGTCCGTCCGGCGCCGGCCGCCTTCGGCAGGCCGATCAGGTTGGCCAGGAGCCGGTAGGCGCCGTCGGTTCCCGCCGGCAGTTGGCGCCATAACCCCAAGCCGAGATAGATCCACCTTCCCTGGCCGTACTTCGCTTCGACCAACGCCCCGAGTTTCTCCCCTGGATTGTCCTTGAAGGAGTCCGTCATCGACACCAGGTCCACGTACTTCGGGTCCTTCTCTCCCAGGAAATAAAGGCCGCGCTCCTGCACCCAGCCCGCCCACGTCGATGGGCCGATCTTGTTCGGAAAATTGAACACCGGGTTGGCCGGCGCAAGGATCTTTACTGGCGCCAGTTCGTCGGCCACGCGGTTCCCGCTGACCTTGGCCGGATATGGGCCGTAATCCGCCTGATTGAATTCCATCTTGTTGTACTGCACGATGACGGTTCCGCCTCGCGAGACGTAGTCGAGCAGACGGCGATTGTTGGCGCGAAGGTCGGCGCGGCGCTCGTAGGCGCGGACACCCGTCATAATCACATCGTGTTTGGACAGGTTGCCCCATGCGAGTTCGTCCTCATCGATATAGGTTACCTTTGCGCCCAACTGTTCGAGCGCCGCCGGAACCTGATCGCCCACGCCCGCGATGTAGCCAACGTTGAGGTTCGGCGTGACCTTTACATCCACCACCTTGAGAGCCGCTTCGGCCGGCTTAATCACCTGGCGGCGTTGAATGTGCGGGTATTCGATGACCTCATAGCCGTCGGAAAACCTCTGATTCGGGAAGGCCGGGGAGGTAACCACGGCGCGCAGAGTGTACTGGCCGACCTTAGCCAGCGGCGAAGCGGTGACCAGGAACCTGGCCGAGCGGGCTTCATCCTCGTGGGCAAAGCTGAGCGCCGCGCGGGCTGGCGACGCCTTCCAACCGGCGGGCAGATCGAGCGATACCGATGCCTCAGCCGCGCCTTTCACGCCGTTGATCACGGAGACATGGATCTCACGGGCTACCGGCGCCGGTGCGGCCCCTGCGGAGGCCGGAATCACCGCAAGCGCCGGGCTGACGCTTACCGAGAAGGCCGGAACGACGTTCATCTCCATGCGCTTATCGCCCAGGTAGATGTCCTGTACGTAGCGGAATTCGACCGGCACATCCCGGGTGACTTCAACGTTGCCGGCCTTGACGTGGAACGTCACGCGGAACGGCGTGGGGGCGAAGGGGACGCCGAACTGCACATCCGGATCGAAGATCTGAATCGCCTGGTTCTCCGGATGCTTCCAGTAGTTGTCGTTGAAGTAGGGCGTGGTCGGCCGGGCGTTCTTCGGTACGTGCGCGTCGGAGGCGCAGGTGTAAACAGTATCCTTCTTGACGGCGCGCGGCTCGCAGGCGGCGGGCGCGTCGAAGCCGGAGATAGAAACGCCGGTCACGCTTACATCCGACGGGCCGCGATTCACGGCCAGGACGGAGAGCCTGACAGGCTGTCCGGCGATTACCAGGCCATCGTCGGCCACGGCGTCGAACGTGAGGCCGTGCGCGGCTAGAACGGCGTCCTGATAGTCGCGTTCCTTGATGCCGAGACGAAAATCGATTTCGTAGCGGGCCGAATCGTCGAGCCCCATGCCGGCAAGCTGTGCGCGCAGGGCGCGGATGGCGGCGAGACCGGCCTCGATCGGCTCGGCGGTGGCAGCGTCGTTGCCGGAGTCGAAGGCGTTCCGCGCGGCCTTGGCATCGGCGGCGATGGCGGCGAGCGCGGAGGTGAGGGCGGCGGGTGGATTCGCGCCGGCATATTGGGCGATCGCTTCGATGCGTGTGTCCACGCCATCGAACAGCGAGGTTTCGGTCTTGTCCTTTTGCGCGGGGAGGGTGGTGTCGATGAGCTGGTAGCCGCCGCCCGGACCTGGGCCGCCGCGCCCGCCATTCGATCCAGGCAGGGACGGCAAGCCGCCCGTGCCCTGGCACTTGTGCTGGCTGCGCGCGTCGGCGCCGATCTCGGCGTAGGTGCGGCCTAGCAGCGGGTCGTAGGCGTTGGTATTGGCCGGAGTGAGCCTCACCGGCGGCGTTGTCTGCGGCGCTGGTTGAGCCGCCTGGGGATTGGCGTCGCCGCGGCCGCCTGCCGGTCCTCCGCGTCCACCCCCGCCGCCCCCGCCGGCGAAGTAGAGTTTCTTGGGCTGCCAGGGTCTGAGCCCTTCACGGAGCTGCGCCGGATACTTCGAGGGGTCGCCGGCTGCGTAGTAGGCTTCCCGGAAGAGCACTGTGGTCGCCTCATGGGCGCGGTCGCCGCCGCGGCCCTGAATGTTCATCGTCAGTGTGACGTCGGGGCGCAGGGTACGGATGAGCCGGACGTAGTCGCCGACGATGTCCTCGCGGCCCCATTTCTGGATCACCTCCTGGGGATCGAAGGAATAGCCGTAATCGATGGCTCGCGTGAAGTACTGTTCGGCTCCATCGAGGCGGTGCGCCGAGAGCAGTTCGGCGGTGCGCAAGACGGCGATGTCGCGGAAAAGCTCCGGTCCGATTTCATTTTGTCCGCCGTCGCCGCGGTTGTTCTGCAGACAGATCGAGCGCAAGCCCATGCCATGCGTGAACATGGCGAACAACGCGTTCGTCTCGTCATCGGGATGCGCCGGAGCCTGCAAGAACGTGCCGTAAACGCCGAGCTTGCGAATGGCCAGGCCCAGCGCGACGTGGCCGCTGTTGGGGGCGACGATCGAGAAGCTCATGCGGTTCTGCGCGAGAAGCCGGACCGGGGTTGTCCCCGTAGTCATCAGGGCGATGCCAACCGTGGCGATCGTGAAGAAGCTTCTGAGCAGACGTTTCATGGGCCGCCTTTCGCGCCGGAGAGCCGGTTCATTCATTTTAAGGCTATAGCCAGCGCGTGGAGCGGACGATCAATTTCGCGGAGGAACAATCAGCAGGATCTCGACCTCAACCGGGACCTTGTTGCGCAACGCGGGCCGAAACTGCCACTGGCTCAGCATCGACAGCACATCGCGGATCAGCGCATTATCCGTACTGACCGGCTTGACCTCGTGCAGCGCTCCGGCGGCGCTCAGCAAACCGCGGAAAACGATGTGCTGGGGATGCGGCAGATCGAGTATGCTCTTCGGGATCGCGGTTGACAAGGGATAGGGTGCGGAAATCACGCCGGGGTCGTCAATGTTTACCATGAAGCCGCTGGTCCGGGGATTGGCGCTCGCGGGAATGCAGTATTCGAGCAGCCACTCGCGCGCGTCCCCCACGCTGAGGTACACGGTATAGACGGGATTGCCCGAAAGAGTAGCGCCCACCGCGGGGAGTCCGTCGCGCGCCACGGACTGCAAAATAACCACGTCGAAGTTCCCGTTCGACGGATGGGTCATGCGGATCACCCCGTTTTCACCTGGATCGGGGGAGTGTGCGGTGGTAGCCGCGGGCGGATGGTCAGAGGCTTTTGCCGCCGCCGTCGGGGAAGTGTCCTGAGGCGAATTGGCCGCCGCTTTTTGCTGAACGGTTCCCGGTGCGGCGCTGTTCGCGGTGGCGCTTGGCGTTCGCGCGGCTGTTGCAGTCCCCGCCGCGCTCTGAGCAATGGGGACACGGGCTGTGCTGGCCGCTCCGGGAGTTGCGCGATCGGGCGCAGCCGTCGCGTTGGCTGCCGGCTTTTCGGCGTCCTCCGGCGCGTGCCGGGCGGTCGTTGCCGTTCCAGCGGGTCCGTCTGAGCGCGGAGTATTCTGCACCCCTCGGGGAATCTCGATGTGCGTTGCCGCGGTATTGTCGGCCCCAAGGTAGATCAGGTTCAGTGGGTCTCCCCGCGGCGCGTCAAAAGACGCGATGTCCGCCGCGCTCTGGCCCGGCATGCGCACCGGATTCGTGGATGAGTTCGGCAGTGGGAGCTTGGGCGCCGCCTGAACGGCGGCCAGCGTGGCGGCGATGTCCGAGGCCGTTGGCTGCAGGTTGGATGGGCCCAGAACAGGGGGCGCATCGAGTTTCGGGGCCACGCGGGTCGTTTGCGCACTTCCGGGAGTGAAGGTGCGCCGCAGAGGATGTTGACCGGCTCTGGACCAGAACGCAAGCGGCGGCGCGGCCGGCAGAGGGGGCGGGGGCAGCATTACCAAGTCCTGCTGCAGGATCACCGGGGCCCGCTCCGACATGTATGGCGTCTTGGGCAATTCGAACTGCCTGGGAATCGGCGCCCGCGGCCGCGGTTGCGGGGCGGGTTGAGCCCCCGCTTCATTCTGCCGCGGTGAATGCCGTTCGGTGGCCGGCTTCGGCTCCGGGACCTTTGCCTTCCGGGGATGCGCCTCCGGGAAGTCGAGGTTCGGAAGTTCTAATCGAAACGGTTCAAGCCTGTAAGTCGTCTGCTGAACCGGTACATAGTTGATGCCGGACAGAGCTTCCACAAGGATTGGGAGGAGGGCTAATCCCACTCCGTGCACCATCGCGGAGGCCAACAGGGAGGGCCAAATCGCCTGCCGGCGCTCGAATACGTCACTAAACAGGCCCGGTTCGGCGCTGCTGGCTGGCCTTGGCCTAAATGTGATTCGTACCTGCACTCATCGGCCCTTTCGCCGCGTCAAGTACGGCCAGGACGGAAGACCGCTCCGTTCCTTTGGACATTGAGCCGTACCGTGAAAAGGCGGCATATGCCTGCAAGTTCCTGCTACTTAACCGGCGTGGCCGAAGACGTGGAGGAACCTCCCAAACTCGTCATCGATTGCGGGGGCCAACTGCTGTTAGTCCCGCCCTGCTGTTGGAGCTTCATGTCGCTCTCCACCTTCATCCGGCGGAGGAGTTCTTCTACCGGAAGCCGCTCGCCCGCCACTGTCTCCGGTCCGGTCACGTCCGTGCCGGGAGTCTGCGGGACCTTCTCATTCTCGGTGTGGGCAATGCCAGGCGCCGAGGGGAAGTTGAGCTGCGGCAGCGTCTGCCCTGCAGGGATGGGCCGGACGATCTGAGGGGTGATGATCACGAGGAGTTCGTTGTTCTCCTTGGTCACCGTGCGCGATTGGAACAGCTTGCCGAGAAGCGGAATGCTCGCCAACAGCGGTATCCTCTCGATGGTGTCGGTGAGGCGTTTGTCGAGAAGGCCTCCGATAGCGAAGCTCTGCCCATCTTTCAGCTCGATTTCCGTCTGGAGCTTCCGCGAATCCAGGCCGGGAACCGTGTAACCCGAAACCGTGAGGCCGTTGGCATAATCGAGCGCGCTGACTTCCGGCGCCACATCCAGGCGGATGGTTCCGCGAGGCGTGATCACCGGGAGGAAATCGATCCGCACGCCGAATTGCCGGAAAGCTATGGTCACCGTGCCTAACCCGGCTCCTCCACCCTGCAAAATCGGGTAAGGAAACTCGCCGCCCGCCAGGAAACTGGCCGGTTTGCCATTGATCGCCAATACGTTCGGTTCAGCCAGGATCTCCGCCAGACCACGGGTTTCGAGCGCTTTGATGGTTGCGCCCAGATTGAGACTTGGATTGAACCAGAAGAGATTGAGCGCCTGGCTCAGCGTGAGAGTGGGGGGCGCGCCGCCATTTCCGGGCGCGACCGTGGGCATAGGAAACTGGCCCGTTCCAACCGTTCCCACGGAATTGCCGGCTCCGGTATTAATGAGGTTCAAACCGAGGTCGGTCTCTGCCGTGCGATCGACAGTGGCAAACTGCACCTTCAGCAGGATCTGCGCATCGGTCGGAGGGATATCCACGTAAAGCAGATCGACCACCTTCCCCGCGGAGCTGGCTACGGTGACCGCACGGTCGGCGGCGACCAGGTCTTTCACGTTTCCACGGAGGAAAACCGTATCGCCCTCGATGGAGGCGGTGATGGTCTGGCCAGGCAACTCCGCCGCCAACTCGCTCTGCAGGGCTTCGACGCGCGTCTTCGCGGCGGCCGTGTTGGGCTTCACTACCACATCGAAATACAGCAGGTTGCCGCCCTGCTGCCAGACAATCAAGCTGGTCTCGCCCGGCGCTTTGCCGCTGAGCAGAACTTGCTTGGGATCGACGGCGCGGGCATCGGCCACGTCGCCGTATCCCACCGCGACGCGCTCAATGACGGAGGAACTATTGACGACCAGCGATTTGCCCACGGTCAGGTCCAATTCGCGGGCCCCTTGCTCAGCCGGCTGAGCTCCGGCGGGCATCGCCAGGATCGCGGCAACGCAGGCCACCGTCCAGGGGAAGCCGATACGGACGAGTTCACGAACGGAGCGATTTACCTTGCGCGATCTCACTTTTTCTCTCCAAGAGACTGGTCTGCGGAGGACTGGGCGAACTTGGCCTGTGTAAGCTGTCCGCCGTTGAACACTTCAATTTCGATAGGTGGCAACGGGACGAAGACGCGTTGCTGCGGCTGCGCAGGCGGCGCCGGCGGACGGGCAGGGGTCCGCGCCACTGGCTTGGCCGTGGGCTGCGCTGGCGGAGGACCGCCGTAGAGAGCCTGCACCGAGGTGCCTGAGGTCTGGGCCACTTCTGTATCGAGGGGATTTCGCAATACCAACTGGATGCGCGCCTCATTGCTGGCGAGACTTAGGATTTCAGCCTGTTCCGGAGTAACCAGCAAGTTCACAACGGGCACCACCAGCGGTTTCCCTTCGGAGTCTTTCTGATAATTCTGTCCGGCCGACAGAACTTGAATATTCTGCAGGATTGTCTTGACGCGCGCGCCCTCGCGGCCGGGGAGGTCGGGCACCTCTCCCGCGATCAGGACGTCGACTCGCGCCCCTGGTTGTACGAAGCCGGCCACCCCCACAATATCGTTGACCCTGACAGCGACGGCCCTCATGCCAGGGGGAATCGTGGCGGCCAGCCCGCCGCCTGCCCCCACTGGCGCCAGGCGGCTATCCAGGATGGGCTCGCCCTCGTAGATCTTCTCCACGACGCCCCGGTTGAGCAAGGTCTCTTTCTTGGTTGCCATGCCGCTGGGTACCGGACCAACCCAGGAACCCATAGTGAGGTCGGAGTCTTGCAGCATGGCGCCGATCTCCAGCGTTCGCGCGGCCCTCACGACCGTGACCGTCTGCGGCCCGGACTCGCCAGCCCGCGATGTAACCACCCGGTACACTAAATAGGTCGCAAGAAGGGAAACCAGTAACGCAATCACTAAGATTCCCGAAAATCGTTGGTTCATTGATCGCTTCCTCTTCTAAATCGTTCGGCTGCGCGCTCGCGCGGCGCGAATGGTATTCTTGGCAATTCAGCGCCCATTCGCCGGCGTCCCAACAATCTTACAATCTAATCCCCGCGGTACAACCGGCCCGGCCGAGGGTGTGCACCATGGAGCACGTCGTCCCCGCCAACTGTAACCGGTCGTTGACATACGCACTCCTTTATCCGCTTTGCCGGTAGTGCCGCAAGGTGACGCCGTGGATGCGCCGGGAGAGTTGCGCATGGCATCTTCCTTCAGACGCCTACTGCGTGTTGTTCGGAACCAACCGGGCGTTCGTAAGATCCCCCCCGATCTCCGTGAAGATCTCGTTCAGACTACTGGTGGGCCGGGAGGCTGAGACGCAGCTACCGCTGCTTCCCGTGGCCGTATAGTCCGAGAAAAACGTGGTCGCATTGGAGGCCATCTGCTGCATCGTGGTGCAAGGGGTAATGGATGGCACGGTCGGATAACCCGTGGGAACACAATCGCCGTTTGTGCCTAATGCTCCAGTTCCGCCGCATCGGGTATTGTCGCTGAAGCACCCCGATGCCTCCGCGCCATACGCGACCGTGTACACCCTGGTGCCCGCGGCTGTAGCGGCCTGAGCCGCCGCAATCGCCTGCTGGCACTGATAAAACGCGGATGGATACGTGGAAGTCGTGGTCGAGGCCCCAGGCAGGTCGGCCGGCTTCGAGGTTGCGTCGCCGTCGCTGAGGATGATGAGTACGTTCTGCGTATTCGTGGCCGCTGCCGAGGCGAGCGCCGACTGCGCCTGATAAATGGCCTGGGCGTAAAACGTTCCAAAGCCGCCTTTGGCCTGCATGTTACCGGTACTCTTGCTGGTTCCGACCGCCTCCACAATGTTGGAGCTGCCGGCGAGCGAGGTGGCGCTGTCGGAGCCGCGGTAATCGCTCGAGAAGTTCACGATCTGGTATGTCGAAGTCGTCGTTGGAAAAGGCGTTGCGTACGCTTCCGTCGTAAGCGTGCCGCCGTTGTAGTCGGCCTTGGCCGTAGTCGTCAACACCGGTGGAAATGCGAATAGGCTGACGCTATCGACCGCATTGGGCACTGTGCCGCCCCCACCGTTGAGATTCGCCGTGATCGTGCCGCAGCTCGACAGGGACGCGGAACACGGCGAAAGCTCACCCAGCAGCGTTTGGACGCCGGCCAACGCGCAGCTGAGTCTTGTGGAGCTGCAGTTGCTGTCGCTGTCCGTGTCGTTCATCGAAGCGGTCGTATCGACGAGGATCGCAACGTGGTAGGGGGCGCTCGTAGCTCCCTTCGCGGCCGCGGTCGCGGTGGCCGTAACCGTGAGCGAGCTTGTACCAACCAGCGCAAGGAAAGTCAGAGGCACGGTCACTTGTTGCTTCACGCGAACCGCATTTGCGAGTGCTGGAGCGCCGCACGCGATTCCTGAGAGCGCCGAGCTCGTGGAGCACCAAACGGCGGGGTACCCAGTTACCATCGCAACGTTTTGCAGATTGGACTGGGCGTTAAGGTTTCCCGATACGCCGCTGAACGATGTGGCGACGGCTGCCGCCGAGGAACTGGGCAGGGCCTGCGCTCCCGCCAACGCCGCGGCATTCGTCGATGCCTGGAGCTCGTTATAGCTTATATATACCCGGCCAACATCGATCACGAATCCCGCAAATCCGAGGAGGAAGACCATGGATAGCGCCACCATAGGGAGGATCTGCCCGCCTTGGCCCCGGCGCGCCCAAGAGTTAAGCGACTTTCCGAATTGGCTCATTGCACAATCTCCGCGATTTGCGCCGTCATGGAACAGCTCGGCACAAGGTTGACTCCGTAGACGATCAGGCTGCAAGGATAAGTGGCCATAATCTGGGCGGTCGCGCCAGCCGCCAGGTTGGCTACCGCTCCGCTGCTGTTGCACGACGCCCCGGAATACGGGGACCCATTGAGTTGAAACGATAACGAAATACTCGCCGACCTGAGGAGCGGCGCCGCGTTGTAGATTGCTGTGGCGCCGGTTGCGCACGGATCCGTGGTCTGCCCCCGGCTGACCGAGAGGAGTTGCCCGCCGATGGCTACGGCATTCGTCAGACTCAGGTAGTTATTGAAGGCGATCCCAAACGTGGCGATTCCCGTCACGACGAGCAACAGAATCGGAAGGCTCACGGCGAACTCAATCAGCGACTGTCCCCGCCGGCCGCGGTTAGAAAGGCGGGAGTGGACATGCTCGCCCACAGACCGGATTCCGGCGCTGACTCCCGATGATGCCGCTGTAAGATTCATGGCGCACATAGGTCCAGGACCTCCATTTTCATTACCGGACCGTGTGGCTGGCGGGGTCCGGGTCCGGTTGTCAACCCCGGTAGACAGCCGGTCGGCGGCCCTGTCATATCTGGGCGTCCCCTCTCAACTTGCTGAAATCTACCATGATTGCTGCCGTCGAACGCTCTTGAAGTATTCGTCCCTGAAACGAAATACTCCAATGCTGGCTTCCAGGAACTGCTGGAACTGCCGCCGCTCCCGCCGGTCCATCTTGCCAAATTCAATTCCCATGCCGCGGGAATCGATGTAAACAATCCGCGCCCACAGTTCGAGGGCCGCCTTGGCCAAAGTCTCGCCCTGCGCGTCGCGCTCCAGCACCAGATGAATCACCGTCCCGACGCACCAGTCCGCTCCCGTTTCAATGTACGCGCCGCCTTCGCTGATATCGCGTACGCGACGCGGCGGGCACGCCCCGCCGGTCCAGTAAAATGCTCTGAGCGCCGTGCCTGGGTCGATCCGGGAACTCTCTCTCCGGTCTGTTGGCCTGCTACGGCCTAAGAAACCCACGACATAACCTCACCTTCCTCCGTCCTTAGTCCCAAACGCGGTCCGCTGCGATTCCAGTTGCCGCACCAACCCAGGAACCGGAGTGACATCCAGTAGCGCAATTGCCGAAATTCTGGAAACTCGTTGGTTCATTTCTCGTTTCTTCTTCTATATGTGCGGCTGCGAGCTAGCGCGGTGCGCATAGCATTCCTGGCAATTAGGCGCCCATTCGCTGAGATCTCAGTAATTTCACAGTCCAACCCCAGCTATATAACCTGACCGGCTAAAGGCGTGCACCGCGGAACACAGTCCACCCCCAACTGTAAACGCAGGTAGACATTCGGGATCGCCTTTACCCACCCCTCCGCGCGGCGGCATGGCGCCTCCTGACAACGCGGCGGCGATACCGCGAATTTCAGCCCGTCCTGCCCACATGCGCCAGTTCCGAAATTTCTTCGGTGGAGTTTCTATTCGATGCCGCCGATGACTATAGAGGAAGACCTGAGTCATTTGGTACGAGCGTTGCTAATCTCACCGAAGGGTTTGGCGACTATGCCAATGTCAGACAAGTGTCTTACACGCCGGGGGGTGCTTCTGAACAGACGTAAATCGCAAGGCGGGCAAGCGGTCATCTTCGTCGCTGTCGCGCTACCTCTCCTCTGCGGCGTGCTCGGGTTGGCGTTCGACATCGGATTCTTCGAGTTCATGCAGCGCAACGCGCAAACGGCAGCCGATGCGGGCGCCCTTGCCGGCGCAATAGACCTTCCGTACGGAACCGCCGCCACGGGCGCCACGGCCGGTACGGCGGCAAATGGTTTCACGAACGGCTCGGGCGGGGTCACCGTCACCGTGAATAATCCGCCGGCCACCGGTCCTCACGCTGGCGGGACCTGCGGGGGATCGTCGCCCTCGCTGAACTGCAACTTCGTGGAGGTGATTGTCAGTCAGCCTGAGCCCACGTTCTTCTTGAAGATGCTCGGGATTGGTCCCAGCGCCACGGTTGCGGCGAGGGCTGTCGCGACCAGCGTTCAGGGCGATTGCGTCTTCGCACTGTCTCCAACGGCGAGTAGCGCCCTGAACATCACGCTTGGCTGGCTCAACCTCCCGAACTGCGCAATCATCGTCGACTCGAGCAGTTCGAACGCCTTTACGGGTTTTCTCAATGTTGTGACGGCGAACCAGATTGGCGTGGTCGGGGGCGGGATCGGATCCGGAACAGGCTGGGGGGGCTGCTTTCTCTGCTTCTTTACGCCAAGCCCGGTTAACGTTCCGCCGCTGGCGGATCCTCTGGCGTATTTGCCGGCGCCGGCCGTGGCAGCCTGTGCAGGTACTGTTAAGACCATATCCTCCGGCACGACTACGGTCAACCCGAGCACCGGCTGTTATAACGTCAGCGTTACAGGCAGTGCAAACGTCACGTTCATGCCGGGAGAATACTCAGCAATCACGGTCAGCTCAAGCGCGAGCCCGACCTTGACCTTTAATTCAGGCCTTTACGTAATTCAGGGCGGCGGCCTCAGTTTGACCGGCTCGGGCAGTACGATAGAAGCCATCGGCGTAACCTTTTACATGGGCCCCAGCGCCGGAAGCGTTACTGTCAACGGCATCGGAAACACGATGAATCTGGTTGCGCAAACCACGGGAACCTATGCGGGAATTCTGTTCTTCCAGGACCGGTCGAACGCCAGCGCCGCGTGCATAGGGGGCTGCGGCGGCTCGGTGTCCGGGCTCCTTAATTTCGTACAGATCCAAGGAGCGTCGTATTTCCCGGACGCTGCGTTGAGCATGAATGGCTGCTGCCAGACCCCAAACAGCTCCACCGTTTGCACGCCCCCATACTGCTCAGCCTACGAGATCACGGTTGCAAAAACCTTGTCGTTTACCTTTGACTATTTTGGCGATGATTATTCTTCGCTGCCCGGCGGCTCACCGATTAAGCGTACGCTACTTGTCGAATAGCCATGAGAATCCTGGAGCTGCCCAATATGGAGCCTTTCTTGAATCGCCGGCGGTTTAAGGCCGCCCTGCGCCACGCGCGACCGGAGGCCGGCGGGAGCCTCATCGAAATCGCCCTGATATTTCCGGTCCTGGCGCTGCTTCTCTTCGGGATGGTCGATTTAGGCCGCTGGGTTTACCTGGCCCTGGAGGTCGCCAGCGCCGCCCACGCCGGCGCCCAGTACGGCTCCCTAAGCCTTGCCAACGCAAGCAATACCGCCGCGATCGAGGCTGCGGCGCAGGCTGACGTGCCGGACATTCCGGGATTGTCGTTTGTCCCGCCGCCTTCGACTTCCTCCTGCTGGTGCCCTTCCGCGCCAGGCACGGTAGTCGCCTGCGGCGTCTATCCTACCAACCCCTGCTCACCGAACGGCAGCCAGATTGTCCTTCTGCAGGTGAATACTCGAACAACATATAGTCCATGGATTCCTTACCCGCCGTTCACAACAACCATTACCGTTACTGGGCACGCCTCGATGCCGACGGGGCAGTACTAATGCCAAGGAAAAGCGGCGCTGAGATGCCAATGGATGCCCGCGGAATGGACCTTGAAGCGCTTCGAACCGTGCCTTACGTGGCTCGCAAACGAGGTAGCGCGACCATCGAGTTCGCCGTCGCCGCGATTGCCTTCCTGTCGTTCGTGTTTGGTATGATCGACTCTGCCCGGTTCCTGTATGCGTACGAATTCCTAACCTTTGCGGCGCGCTCCGGAGCGCGTTACGCCATGGTGCGGGGCAGTACTTGCGCATCGACGAATGGCGACGCGTGGTGCGGATCGGCGGCCGGTGCGACTGCGGCTCAGATTCAAACGTTCGTCCAGGGGCTGAACCTTCCTGGAATCGACCCGTCCAGCCTCACCGTGAACACCACGAGTACTTTCGTCTGGCCGGCAACTGGGGCGGGCTGCAACTCCGCAAACGGCATCAACTCCGCCGGCTGCCCGGTCCTGGTGCAAGTGCAGTATCCCTATCTTTCCACCATCCCGTTTGTCCACATCAGAACCTTTACGCTAACCGCCAGCTCGCAGATGGTGATCTCCCAGTAAACGCGCTTCCGCTGCTTCTAGGCCTTCGATGGCCGCTCCCAGAAGTCGACCGTTGTGGCTTCCTCCCCGTCCATGCTTACGAATTCCAGAGCCATCCCCGAAGGTTCGACGCGAGTTACTCGCGCCCATAACCCCACTGTGTCGGTCGCGCCGGGTACAGGCTGGCCGGACGCCGCCTGGTCCAGGACAAGATAGAGCACCGTGCCGACGGTCCAGGACACTTCCCCTTCCACGTAGGCGCCGCCACGGCTGATGTTGCGGACCTGGGAGGGGTGAGGGACCCCTCCCGTCCAGTAAAATGATCGCAGGCCCTCCACTACAGCCCGCGCGGTCCGTCTCCGGTCCTTTCTTCCTCTCCGCTTTCCCCAGAAAAACACAGCCCCTCTTCACGTTCCCGTGGGCAGAGCCCCAACATCGGCCTGCTGCGATTCCAAATACCGGTCAATCTGTTCCGGCGGCTTTATCAGGAGCCGGTCTCCGACTTCCGTACCCGAGCTGTAAATGCTGCCCGCCGGCAGCTCCAACACGCTGTTGCAGCGCAACCGCAGCGGACCGACTCTCAACGGACCGAGGTTCTCAATCAGGTGAACCACCCGACCCTCGGCATCCAGGTAAATCACGTCGATTTGAAACAACAGCCCAATGGTATGGATGCCGCGGGAAGGAACCACCCACAAAGCCTCGTCGGAGCGGAGCCTGAGCCGGCCCAACAGGCCCCGCAGACGCGCCAGCGGCGTATCCGCAGCCGTTACACCGAGGTTGATGAACGACTGGCGGGAAACGTTAAATGCGTAGAGCGTTCTTTTCACCCTAACCTCATCCTCGTTTGTGATCGGGAAGTGAAGCGTCGTGCCGATGGGCCGCGCCGCTTAGTCAACGCGTTTTCTGCGCCGCTGGACAAGAACCATAAGAATCACTACAAATGCTACCGCCGCAATAATGCGAATGATCGTCGTTGTGTCCATCGTTAGTCTCCTTATCCTGTGTCTTACTGCCCTACAAAATACTTGGCGAACCCCTCGATGATGGTGATCCCGGCCGGACCCAAAGTTACTACGAAGATCGGGGGGAAAATGAGAAGAACCAGGGGGAAGACTAGTTTAACGGTAGTCTTGGCCGCCAGTTCCTCCGCCTGTTGCCGCCTCTGCGTACGCAACGAGTCCGAATAGACTCGTAAAGTCTTTGCAATACTCGTGCCGAAGGTGTCCGTCTGAACCAGCGTGGTGGCCAGGGAGCGTGCGGTGTCGATGTTGACCCGATCGGCGAAATTCTTTAGAGCCTCTTCCCGCGGACGGCCCGCCTTCTGCTCCAGATTGATCAACTGGAGTTCGTCACGAACCTCCGGCTGGCTTCCCTCCAACTCTCTCCCCACGCGGTAGAGCGTCTGGTCCAGGCCAAGCCCGGCCTCCGTGCAGATCACCATCAGGTCCAGAGCCTCGGGCAATCCGAGCCTGATTTTCATCTGTCGATTTGCGATTCGGTTACTAAGCCAAAAGTCGGGCAGCAGAAAGCCAATCCCAACCGACAGCGCATACACGAAGAAAGCGTTGAGCCGATATAGACCCGTTACCGATACCAACACCAAAAGCGACACGGGCACGAGTACCTTGGCGCCATAGAATATGTTGACGGCCGCTCGATCGCGGTAGCCGGCCCGGATCAGACGCTTCTGAATGACCGATACCTCAGCGGGATTCCGGGGCAGCAGGTTCTGAAACGGCTTCACAATCGTCTCGACCGGAGACCGCTTGGGACGGAGAAGGCCCTGAAGAGCTCTTGCGGACGGCTTGCCACCCGTCCCGACGAGACTGGAGAGTCTCTCCTTCCCTAGATCGCGCCCAAACAGGAGCAGCCCCAGGCTGGCCACCAGGCAGAATGCTCCTAAGAATGTAATCGCCAAAAGCGTCATAGCCGCCGCCTCATATCCGAACCTGCACAATCTTATATATGATGAACGTGCCGAGCGCGGTCGATATTATGGAGCCGTACAGCATCTTCAGCCCGAGAGGATGTCTCCATAAAAGGCTTGTTTCTTCGGGGTTCGCCAGGTACATCAGGATGCCCAGAACCAGGGGCAATGCCGCCAGGATGTAACCCGTCATTCGCCCCTGCGCGCTGTGAACCTGGACCTGCCGCTGCAACCGGAAATCCTCGCGAATCAGATGGGCGACTCTCTCGAGAATTTCCGTGAGATTACCCCCGGTTTCCTTTTGAATCAGTACCGCGGCCGAAATAATCCGAAAGTCGTGGATGGGAACGCGGTGTACCAGGTTTGACATGGCTGTCCGCAGATCTAACCCGAAGTTCTGCTCATCGTAGCATTGGCGAAACTCCCCACGGACGGGTTCGGGGGACTCTCGCGACACGATCGCCATCGCGGATAGGAGGCTGTGACCCGCCTTAAGGGCGCCGACCATCAGATCTACGACATCGGGAAGGAGCGTCCGAATTCGGTTGAAACGGCGCTGCCGCGCACGCAGAACGTAGAGCATTGGGCAGGCGCCGGCGGCTACGGCGATACATGCCGCCAGGAACACAGCGTGCGTCCGCAGGTCCACAAGATAGCCGAAACCCAGGCCGAGCAGGAGGGAAAGCGCCACCAGCCTGCCGACGGGCCACTCCATGCCCGCCTGGCGCAGCAGAAACTGAAGCCGGGGAGCAAGGTTGACATTCTGCAAGATCCGGTTGAGCCAGGGAATCGAGCTGAACGTGTGCGCGATCCGCAGATCGAGCGGTTCGAGCGCGTGGCGCATTGCCGGAAGCGCGCTCCGGATCGCTTCCAGACGCGTCGCGATCCGCTTCGTCTGCGCCGCACTCTTGTCCGTAAACGCGAGCAACAGCAAAGCAATCGACCCGAAAATTGCCCCAAAAACCATTGCGATCCACATGGCTCATTCTCCGGTTAATTCACGTCCGTGATCTGCTCGAAGAGTTCCTGCGGCAAGTGGATTCCCGCCACCCGCAGTTTTTCCATGAACTTCGGCCGCACGCCGCTGGGACGAAACGACCCGATCACCGCTCCGTTCGGCCCTATCCCGCGTCGAAAGAAGGTAAAGATATCCTGCATGCTCACGACGTCGTTTTCCATGCCTGTAATTTCGGCCAGGTTGATCACGCGGCGGCTGCCATCGCTCATGCGCGCAATCTGCACTACCAGTCCCACAGCGGACGCAATCTGTTGCCGGACGGCCTTCTCGGGAAGGTTCAAATTCGCCATGGCCACCATGGATTCCAGGCGCGCCACTGCGTCGCGGCAACTGTTGGCGTGAATCGTCGTCATGGAACCCTCATGGCCGGTGTTCATGGCCTGGAGCATGTCGAAGGCCTCTTCGCCGCGCACCTCGCCGATGATGATGCGGTCGGGGCGCATGCGGAGGCTGTTGATCAACAACTGCCTCTGCCGGACCGCTCCCGCCCCCTCCACGTTGGGTGGCCTGGTTTCCAGGCGGACCACGTTTTCCTGGTGCATCTGCAATTCCGCGGCGTCCTCGATGGTCACCAGGCGCTCCGTCTGGGGAATATACTTCGAGAGCATGTTCAGGAACGTGGTCTTGCCCGCTCCTGTGCCGCCCGAGATCAGAATGTTGATTCTCGCGCGCACGGCCGCCGATAGAATTGCCAGCATTTCGGCCGAAATGCTCTTGTTCTCCACCAGCTTCTCCGCCGTCAGCGGGGTCGTTCCGAAGCGGCGTATCGACACGGCCGGCCCATCCAGAGCGAGCGGAGGAATAATGGCATTGACGCGCGATCCGTCGGGAAGCCGGGCATCCACCATGGGTGATGACTCGTCCACGCGCCGGCCCACCGCCCCCACGATCCGGTCGATGATCTGCAGCAAGTGCCGGTCATCGCGGAACTTGACGTCGACCCGCTGCAGAACCCCCGCCCGTTCGATAAAAACCATGTCTTTACCGTTCACCAGGATGTCGGAGATGGTAGGGTCGGCCAGCAGTGCTTCCAGCGGCCCCAGCCCGAATACCTCGTCGAGCAGTTCTTCTTGGAGTTGGTCCTTTTCCGACGCGTTAAGCAGCAACTTCTCTTTGGCGGCGATATCCAGAATCAGGGCTTTGACCGCCAGTTTCGCGCTGCCGTTGGAAGCGGTCGACAGTTTCTCCAGGTCTAACTGCGAAAGCAGTGTGCGATGTACATCGCGTTTGACGAGTTCGAACCCTTTGTCATCCATTTGTTAACCTTGGCTCCCGGTCCATCATGTGAATAAGCCGCCCTTCCGCTTTCCTGGCTCCGGGGGCTTGCCGCACGCGGCGCGCGCCATCTGGCGCAGGGTCTCGGCGATGGCGCCCTTCTGCAATAGCACCGGCGCGCCGGAGTCCGCCGCGCGCCGCGCCGCAGCATAGTCGTTCGGCACCTTCCATTTCGGCGCAATGCCTAACGTCTTGGTCAGTTGCTCGTCGTCGAAGTGTACCCGCCGCCCTTCAAACCGGTTCAGCACCAACTCGACGTTCGGCGCGCCATAACCCTGCAGATACGACACGAACCGCTGGGTACTGCGCAACGACGGGATATCGGTCTGGGCCACCACGTAAATCGTACCGGCCATCTGAAACAACGGCACCCCTTCCGCCGGGCTCAGGCCCGCATCGATCACCACGTAGGCGAACTGAGCGCTCAACTGGTCCACCAATTTACCGACGCTGCTGCTTTCCACGGGCGTCGAGCTGTAAACGTCCGGCGCCGCCAGCACCGAAAGGCCCGTGCCATGACGGGTCATTATCGTGGAAACGAATTCTTTGTCCAGGCGCTTCGGATTCGCGAGCGCCTCCGCGATGGTAAACCGCGGCGTGATCCCCAGGAGCACGGCTACATCGCCAAGATGTGGATGCAGGTCGAGCAGCGCGACTTCCTCACCCGTCTCCTGACGCAGCGCAATGGCCATGTTAGTCGCCAATGTGGTAACGCCGCTGCCGCCCTTCGCGCCCCAAAACAACAAGACCTTCCCCCGCACCCTCTTGTCCGTCGACTCCGTCCTGCGTGAGGAAGCGCGAAGCAAAGCTTCGTTGAGGACGCTCGATGGAATCACGCCCGACAGAAACTCCCGGGCCCCGGCTCGCATGCTGCTCATTACCAGGTCGGCTTGCTGGGCGGCGGAATAAACCATCACCGTAGTCGAAGGTTTTCGGGCGCAAATCGTTTCCACCAGCTCCAGAGCCGCATTCGTGTCGGTATCGATTTCAATCACGAACGCATCGCATTCCTGGTCGAGCACCGTAAGGAGATGGTTGTACGCCGGGTAGAGAGACAGTTGGTTGACGATGCTCGCCTGCTGCGCCCCCAAGGCCCGCGAGAGGGAGCGGCGGTGGATTTCGTTGGGGCAAATCAGGATTACGTCCGAACTCCCATGCGTGCGAGGGCTCACTTTGGCTTCAGGATATTGCGGCGCCTCGGCTGCATCATCCGTTTTCCGTTGCGGTCCCGTTAAATCCGCTAATGACATTCTGTCGCTCCACAATCTTCACCGCGCCAGGAACGAAAGCAACGTCCCTATCGCGATGGCGGGCGCGTACGGAATTGCCGTCGCTGCCGTCGCTTGCCGCACTTTTCTGCCGGATCCCGGCGAGCGCACCCATGGCGTTAGCAAACTCCCCGCGGAATCCAGACTGGCGCCCAATGAACCGTGCCACAGCGCCCACCCTACCGCCAGAACGCCTCCTGCCAGCGCGATGAAAATCGACGCAGTAAGAAATTGACCCGGTCCGATCCAGGCTCCTACGCCCGCGGCGAGCTTGAGATCGCCCATACCCATCGCGCCAATCCAGCATGGAATCCCGAACAGCACGCCGGCAACGGCAATGCCAGCCAGGCTCTGACCCGTACCTGGCAGCTTGCCGGCGATGGACTGAACCACCAGACCAATCACCAGAAACGGGACTGACAACCAGTTCGGTACCCGCCGCGTCCGCAGGTCGATCCCCGATGCCACGACGAGCACGGTCGCGCTCCCCAACAAAACAATACCCTGCATCGGAAGCGCCATGCGATTAGCTGTAGCTCGAGAGCAGGGAGCCGATATTCGTGAAAGCAACGTTGACCGACGCGGCTACGGGGTTCAGCCCCGCGGCAGCAGCCAGCATAAAGAGCGCTGCCACTAAGGCATATTCGACCAGGTCCTGGCCGTTACTCTCCCGAAAAAATCGGACTTTCAGGCAAAGACTAGTCAGAAAGTTATGCATTGGTAAGGTTCTCCCAACTGGGCGGGTACGGATTCGTGTGACGCCGCAGCCCCAGCCCGCGCCCCTTTCCCGGCCACAACCCCGTACAGGCGACCGGGAACGGGACGCACCTCCGATCAGGCCGGCCGCACCCAAAAATCGACCCGCGATACGACGGCCGGGGCCGCCGGATTTGCCGCGGATGCAGGCGCGGTATCCCGATTCCTAGGAGGAGTAGGTCGACAGCATGGTGCCGATGCTGGTGAAAGCTGCGTTGATTTTCGTGGCGACGGCGCCCATCCCCACAGTGGCAGCCAGCGCGATTAACGCTGCAACCAACGCGTATTCGATCAAGTCCTGGCCATGAGTTTCGCGAAAGAGCTGGGCTTTCACGTAGAGTTTCTGTAAAAAATCTTGCATCGCTAAATTCTCCTCTTCACTAAGTCGCGTTAAACGCGCACCCGGTCAATAGCAATTGATTGCCCATTCGCGATGTATAACGCCCGCACTGTCTTACGGCGCCAAGGTTGAGTCGGTGTGAACTCTGGTTTACAGTCTCAGCGGAGCCGGTGAAGCGGCGTATACAGCGGGCCGCACTCCGGTATAGCCCGTCCTGCGCCGGCGGGGAATACCGGGCCCCTGCGTGTTGTGCCAGGACGGCATCGCGCTTGCTGAAGCACTAGACGACCCCGATTGAGGCGACGCCGCCGAACGTGTATTTTTCGTTATGGAACGCCATGGTTAGTCCCGCCGTCGTGATGCTTGCCATTCTCGGGCTCTTCGTATGGATGCTGTTTCGTCCGCAAGAGAGCGCGCCGGTCAAGATCTTCTTGTTTATTGCGGCCTGGGCGCTCTTCGGACCTGTCTCGAACGCCGTGATGAACGCTGAGGCCGTGGCGTTCCCGTGGAAACTGGATTACTCCCTCTTCTCGATCGACAAGGCGTTGGGAGTATCCGTCTTCTCCGTCGCCCGTCACCTTTCGCCGCGGGTGCGGGACATTCTAATCGCAATTTACCTGACGCTCGGGCACTGGATGATCGTCTGGTATGGCCTGAACCTCAAGATCCGGAATGGCCGCCCCAAGACCTTGCTCCTCTCTTATTCGATCGCTTATGGGCTGGCGCCGGTATTCTATCTGGTGGTTCCCGCCTGCGGCCCCAGGCACGCGTTTGGCGCAGCTTTCCCAATGGGAAATCCTCAGGTAGCGCCCGTTCCCATCTACCTTGCCCAGTGGCCTAACGCCATCCCGTCGCTGCATTTCGCCACGGCCATTCT
Organism: uncultured Solibacteraceae bacterium; assembly: GCA_964457555.1. Lineage (GTDB taxonomy): Bacteria > Acidobacteriota > Terriglobia > Bryobacterales > Bryobacteraceae > BOG-224. The sequence continues at coordinate 244,539 of CAYWHA010000001.1, read as the reverse complement.
GTTCGTGTATTTCGCCGGCAAGAATCGGATTCTCCAATGCGCCGCGTGGGCTTATCTGGTGGGAACCGCCGCCGCTACTCTGGCGTTCGAGCACTATGTAATCGATCTCGTCGTCGCCATCCCATACGCTTACTTTGTCATCCGTGCGGCGGAGGGCCGGCTCGCAGCTTCGCTCCGTTATCTCGGCGTAATGATGGCATGGCTGCTCGCGATCCGCTTTGCCACCCCCGCGATGGCCGCCCATCCTGTCCTTTTGCGGGGCTTAGCCCTGGCTACATTGGCCGTCGGCTCACCAGCTTTCGCCCGCGTGTGGAGTACGCGGCATGAGACCGCCCTGGACGGCGCGGGCCGCACAGCTCGGAACTCGCCGGGTGGCCTGCCCTGTGGCGGCCCGGCAGCCCATTCGTCCGCACCATAATGGAATCACTGATGATCGCAACTCCCGGCATCCCTAAAGCTACATGGTTTAGGATGCCGCCGCTCCGCCGGTTCTGGGGCGTGCTGGCCCTCGCCGCGGCAACCGTGCAGTTGATCGCTGGCGGCGTGATGGGCGCCCGCGCCTTCTGGCTGCTCGTGGCGGTAACCATAATCTGCTGCGCGTTGTGGATCGCCCGTCATCCCCAGGAGCAGATGGCTGCCAAACTGATTTTTACGGCGCTCGGATTCGCCCTCGCCTGCGCGGCATCGTCCCTATATCTGGCCTGGGCGGCCCTCGCCGTACCACTGAAGTACGATTCGGCGCTTCTATCGCTCGACGCCGCGCTCCACATTTCCTCGTTCGCCATCGCCCGCGCCGTGTGGCATTCTACCCTCCTGGCAGCCTTCTGCCGGGCGGTTTACGCCTCGCTCGAGCTGGCTATCGCAGCCTGCTGGATCGGTCTCTCGCTATCCGGTTCGGCTCGCTCAGCGCGCTTCATTATCGCGATTCTGGCCGCCTTCGGCGGTGGCTGCCTCCTATACCTCCTGGTCCCCGCCTGCGGTCCGGCATACGCCTTTCCCGGCTTCCCGTTTGTGGCCGCGGCCGGTAAGCGATCCCTGATGCGGCTGGATGGATATCCGAACTGTGTCCCTTCCCTGCATCTCGCTGCGGCGATGTTGATTTTCCGCTTCCGTGACGGCGGGTGGATCGGTCGCGCCTGGCCGTGGCTGTTTCTGCCTCTAACCGCGCTCGCCACGCTTTCCACGGGCGAGCATTACGCGGTGGATCTCATCTTAGCCGTACCGTTTGCGCTGGCCTGCGAAATGGCCGCCGAGAGGCGATGGAAGCCGGCCTTGGTCGCCGCGGCCGCCACTCTGGCCCCAATGTTGGCGATCCGCCTGGCTGTGTAGCGGCGCACGGTTAACGGGCTGTCTCTGGAAAGAGCACCGGCAGTAGTGAAACCGGCCCCATTAGCGCCTTCCGGCGGCCGATGACCGTATTAGCCAGCGCCCCGCGCGGAAGTTTCGCTTGTACCGTATCCAGGAACGTCGCGTACTGCTGGCCCTGGGGTAGCGGAAACAAGACAAACCGTTCGAAACGATCGACCGGCACGCGGCCCACCACCTCCGTATTCCGCTCATGCATTACAAATACCCGCTTCCCGCCGGGATACGCCAGTTCCGGGTATTGCACGGTCACGAAGTGAGGCAGGTAATAGCCGGCATGTCGATAGCCTTGGAAATGCGAATCGAAGCCTACAATCAGCGTCGTCCTGGGGTCGAGGTTGCCGTCGAAGTCCTGCACGGTCGCCGTCATGTTCGCCTCGAATTCCCGCACGCTTTTGTAGGAACAGTAGAGGGGAGCAAAGAAGAAAAACGCGCAGTTGGCGGCCACGCCCGCCGTCACCGCCGCCCAGCGTGCACCCCGGTAATCGTCGTAGGATACGAACGTATACAGCCGCGTTGCCGCGAATGCGAACAAGGGAGGACACAGCACCAGGAGATAGCCGCTATTGACGAAGTTCAGAAACACCAGCGCGAAGAAACACAACCCAGGGGCGATCCAGGCCCATACAAAACCCGCGCGGCCAGGCTGGCCGGCATCCTTCCTTGCCTTTGGCCCCAATGCCAGTACGCTGGCCGACCCAAAGACCAACACCAGAATCCAGGCCATCGTGAACACCCGCGCGACCGCCAGCCACGGCGAAGAGAGCGTCGTCCTCTGTCCAGGTACGGTATGCCAGAGTTGTACGAGCGCATCGAAATAAGCGCGCCATCCGCCCGCCGCCGCAGTCATCGGCAGGAACCAGGCGACTGTCACCGCGACAGCCGCCAAAATCGCCAGTCCCAGCCGGATTCCGCGCTCCCGCCGGATCGAGAACAGCCACAAAGGGGCCAACATCAGCGCCGTCGAGGGTCTGAATCCCGCCGCCAAAGCAAAGGTGATCGTCGCAGGCAGGACGAACGCCTTTTCGCCGGAATAAGCCCGCCAGCACAGGTAACCGATCGAAGCCGAAAAGAAGGCTTCGACCATGTAGGTGAGAGCCACGATTCCGTGAAACCATCCAAGCGGCGACGCCAGGAATAGCAGTATCGACATCCGGGCCGCCCCTCGGCCGAACCACCTTTCCGTCAGGAGGTAAATCATCCACGCCGCCCCGCAGCTCGCGGCGATGCTGACCGTGACCAGTGCCGTATTGGGGTCACTCAAGACCCGGTTCACCAAGCGCGCCAGGCACACATACAAGAAGTAACCTGGAGGATGCGGCTGATGGGCGCCCGGGTCGAAGCGCGCCATCCCTAGCGCGAAATTCACGGAATCGAGGTCGTAGAGGAGATGGCTTCTGCAAAGAATGCGGGTCGCCATTACCGCGGCAATCCCCAATGGGGCGTAAGGCAGAGAGCGATCTCGCACGGATGTCTTGAGTATAAACCTGAGGTCGGCGCCCGGGTAGGCTCCTTCCGTTTCATGCTCCTTCCGTTTCACAACGCCTCGAACCGAGCCGCGAACGTAAGAGAGCGGTCGCCGGCGTGATCATGTTGGTCTACCCCCCAGTATTCCCCGCGTCTACTGCCGTTTACAGCTTGCCGCGGCGTGGTCCTCCCGGCAGACGCATCGAAACTCCGAAGCCTCGCATTTGCTATTCCTTGGCATTTGGCTGGTCGATTGCACCCGCACGCACGGCCAACCCGAAGCGGACCGCATTCATGAATCTGAACGTGACCACCGACAGCGTCCCATTGCTCGCCGCGAATGTATTCATCGCGATATTGGGTCTGCTGCTGGCGTTCGCGTTACCCGGAACCGGCTGGAGGTTCTTCGAACCGGCGGAACGTTGGCTGGGGCGCCTCGCAAGAAAGCAGGCCCTGGCCGTCCTCGTGGTCGGCGTCTCCGCTCCGCTGATCCGCCTGGCTCTCCTGCCGGTTGCGCCGATCCCTCAGCCTTCCGGTCACGATGAATTCAGCTTCCTGCTCGCCGGGGAAACCTTCGCTTCCCACCGGCTTACCAATCCTACCCCTCCCATGTGGGTCCACTTCGAGACCTTCCATGAGGAGTTTCAGCCGACTTACATGTCCATGTACCCTCCCGCGCAAGGCCTGGTCCTGGCCGCCGGGGCGGCATTGTTCCGCCATCCCTGGTTTGGGGTCTGTCTCAGCGTGGGCGCCATGTGCGCCGCGATCTGCTGGATGCTCCAGGGCTGGTTTCCCCCCGGATGGGCCCTTTTTGGAGCCGTGCTGGCGCTCCTTCGCGTGGGGATCTTCACTTATTGGATGAACAGCTATTGGGGTGGCGCCATAGCAGCCACCGGCGGCGCGCTGGTTCTGGGAGCTATGCCCCGTCTCATGCGCCGCGTCCGCGTGCGCACCGCTCTCGTCCTCGGGTTCGGCATCGCGATTCTCGCCAACAGCCGCCCGTTCGAAGGCCTCTTGCTCAGTCTCCCGGTTGCGGCGGCTTTGGCGGCCTGGGCCTTTGGGAAGAAGCATCCCCCAATGCGGGTCCTGTGCAGGCGGCTCGCGCTGCCGGTTCTGGTTGTGCTTCTGGTCTCGGCGGCCGCCATGGGCTATTACAACTGGCGGGCGTTCGGCAACCTCGCTACGCTGCCCTATCAGATCAACCGGGCCGCTTATGCCGTCGCGCCATATTTCCTGTGGCAAGCCCCGCGGGCTGCGCCGGTATACCACCACCAGGTCATGGCGGATTTCTACCTTTCCTATGAGCTCACGGAGTTTCTGCGGACGCGGACATTTTCCGGCTTTCTTTACCTCCTAAGCTCCCGGATGCTGATGGTCCTTTTCTTCTTCCTGGGTCCCGTGCTGATGCCGTCCCTGCTGGCTTTGCCCTCTGTCCTGCGCGGTCGCCGGCGGCGCTTCCTGATCCTGGCGACCGCCTTCTTCTTTCTGGGCCTGCTCGCGTGCGCGTTCGTTCGAATTCACTATATGGCCCCCGCGACCGCTCTTATCTTCGCGATCTTCGTCGAAGCCTCCAGGCGTCTGCGGCTCTGGCGCCCCGGGGGCCAGCCGGTCGGCGCCGCCCTGGTGCGCGCCCTTCCTTGTATGTGCATCGTCCTGTGCCTCGCGCAGTTGGCCTGGACGGTAGCCAGCCCAACCCCCGATCCACCGAGAATCCGCGTGCAGCATTTCCTCGAGAACGAGCCTGGCCGCCAGTTGGCTATCGTAAAGTACGATGCCGGGCACAGCATGTTTAACGAATGGGTTTACAACGCTGCCGCCATCGACGCCTCACACGTGGTTTGGGCCCGCGATATGGGCGCCGCCGGGAATCGCGAATTGCTCGACTACTACAGGGACCGGAAAGTTTGGCTCGTCGAGCCTGACCAGACTCCACCGAAGGTATTGCCTTATCCGGTGAACGCCGGCGCAATCGCGCGCTGATTCCATTCCGTTCGCAGTGCCCTGACGCCTGCCACAATGGTAATGATCGCAAGCCCTCGTAGCGCGTTGGGATGCGCTACCAGCCACGGCCCCGCGAACCGGATTGCCAACAGCCAGCCGAGCACGCCCGCGAAGTACGCGGCGGCCCTCGGGTAATCGCGGTTCACAAGGCGCGCCGCGGCGAATACCAGCGGAATGGACGGCAGCCAGTCGATGAAGTAGTGCTCTCCCGTCAGAACCGTGCCGCCCGCGATTCCGATGAGGTAGACCGCCAGGCCGATCCGCCAACGCACTGAGGGGCCGGCGAAGACCAGCAGCAGCAGAGCGCTGCCGAAATGCATCGAGGGGATTGCGTTCGGATCGCCCGAAAACACCATTGGGTCGAGCGACTGCCGGTAATGCGCCAGCGTGTAGCCCGGTCCGCACGCCGGCGCCAGCAAATACAAAACCGGCGCTGCCACGTAGGCCGCGATAAAGGCGTGAACCAGTGTGCGGTAGCGCCCCCACGGTCGCGCCACATGCACAAGCGCGACCACCGTCATCATCCACGCCAGGCTCTTGTACGTAATGGCAAACGGTACATACGCCCAATACGGAGTCACGCGCGAGAGGTCGATCACCGTCACGCCCATCGCTTTGTCGAGACTGTACAGCAGTTCGTCGTACTTGTAAGGGACGAGGCGCCGCTCCACCTCCATTACGGCAGGTAAAACGGTCCCGTACACCAGCGTGATCCCGAGGATCAGGTACAGCACACGGCCCAGATCGGGGCCGCGGCCCCGGTGCGTAACCGACCAGGCGAATAGCAGAAGCGAGCAGGAGATGCCGTAAACAGCGGCTTGCGTGACGAAGGTCAATGGTCCTCCCGCTCAACTCGCATTCATCGCGTGAAGACCACCGCTACATCGTCGGAATAGGTCTTGCGCCAACCCGTCAGGTGCGGGATCACCTGGGCCAGCGGAGCGTCCTTCTCTAGAATGCACAAGCGTACGCCGTACTTATCCAGCATCGCATTGGGGTCCTCGCTCAACGTCGCCCAGCGCCCGTATTCGGCGAAAACGCCCGCCCAGTCGTATACGTCCGCCCGGCCATCGATGAAGACCTTTTCCTGCGGCAGCGCCCAGATAAGGTACCCTCCGAACTCGTAGGCGTTCAGCATCGGACCGGGTAGATGCGCTTGCCGGATATAGTCCACCGCCGCCACCGGGCTTTCCTTTCGGACCTGTGCCTCCAGGGAGGCCGCGGTGGGAAACCCCCAGACGATGGCCGCCAGACTGGCCAGAATCATGGTCGCGTTGACGATCGGGTGTTGCCGCGACGCGCCCCTGCGCAGTTCGGGAACCAGCAACCGGCAGACAACGGGGCCCGTCACGATTCCAAAAAGGACCATCATTCGTACGTGTTGGAGTGCGAGTCCAAAAGCCATCAGAACCAGCAGCAGCTCCCGCAACCGCAGCTCCGAGCGGCGCAGCATAGTGAGAAGAAGAACGACGAGCACGGCGGCCACCATCAGGATCGGCCGTCCGCCGCTCAGGTCCGGCGGCATCCATTCTTGAACGGCGCCGACGCTGGAGGACTGCTGAAAGAGCCGAAACACAGTGTTGAACGGGTATATCAAAAGGTGGATTCCCACCGGGTTGCAGCAAAGCGCGCCCGTGCAAAGAAACAGCATGAGGCCCAGCGTGGTACGCCCCCGCTTATCCCACTTCTCGTCGCAGACAATCAGACCGCACTTCCAATTCACCCGGGCACAGATCCAGTAGACCCCCAGGACCGCCAGCCCAAAGACGTACGACGCGTGGCAGTTGGCCCACACGGCAAAGAGCGGGGGCAAACACCAGAGCCAGCGCCGGTCTCTCCGCCGGCCTAATTCCAGGAACAGCATTTCCATGACGAGAAAGAGGTTCCCCAGCACCAATGCCCGAATGGCCATTCCGACCGTGGCGAAGAGCCAGGCAATCAGTGCCCCGAGCAGCGAAACCAGCTCGTCGCCGGTCTCGATCAGGCACAACACGTAAACCAGAATTGCCATCAGGGAAGCGCACACACACAGCCAAACCATCAGAGCTCGATACCCGCCTGCGGCGTAAACGCCGTACATGCTCAATTGCGCCAACCACTCGTGCGCCGTCCAGGGATGGCCTTGGGCTGTGAATGAGAATAGGTCCGTCGTGGGAATCGAATGGGTTGTCGCGATGATTTGGCCGATTTTCAACTGCCACCACAAGTCGGGGTCATCGAACCGGTTCGATACCGTGAAAACCGTGACCACCGCCAGACCGGCAATCAGGAAAGCCGGAAACGAGAAAAGGCGCGCCAACAGTGTCTTGAAACCGGCTTTGTGCCAGCCCGTGGCTGGCGCCGGAGCCCGTTCCAATAAGCTTTCAGGCTGCAACGGCGCCCTCTCGACTCATGCGGATCGTCCGGTCCTTCGTATTTGCCATCTCACGCGCTCCATTCCGTGTTCCACGCGGCGTTCCGCTGTACGGAGCGCTCGTTCGGCTTAGGGCATTACTAAGCAATCCGCCCTCCAGCGGTTACTCATAGAATCGTAAGGGGATGCGCGGAACTGGCGGGGAGGGTGTCGTTGCCAGTACACATCCTGATTTTCCGCGGCTACCGCTGTTTACAAGGCGCTGGACAAGGCAAGCCGCCTACAGACCGCCCGAAACGGGTCGTTCGCTATACTGCGGTGGGGCTTCCCGACCGCCGCCACGGTTCGGTAGCTGACGGCTGTTAAAGTGCATATCTTTTCCACGTCTACCGATGGACCCAGAGTCTCAATGCCTGATGCCGGCCGCTTTCGAAACCCGCTCGTTCGGTTTTCCTTTTTATCGCGTGCTCCATTTCGATGAGCCGCGATTACGCACGGAGCTTGCCTCCGTCGCTGGCGAATGTCCCATGGGCGCGGACTGCAAGGTGTCCGCCGGCGATGTCGCCGCAACTCACGGTCTCATGCGGCTGGGTTTCCGCAAGGTTTGCGTGCAAATCACGCTCCGTCACGACCTGACGGAGATTCCTGAACCTCAGTGTTCCGAAGTTCGCATTGCCGGCCGGCTAGACCTTGACGACGAGACCCTTTGGGCCCACGCACGCAACTTCACCCAGGACCGTTTCAGCCTTGACCCGCTGATGCCGGCCACGGGACGGCGCCGCCTGTATCATCAGTGGTTTCGTAATTCGCTTGGCGGCGCAAAACAGGTAGCTTACATCGGCGCCGATGTTTGCACGTTTTCGCAACAGGGCGGCGACGTCATCGTCGATCTGGTTTCCGTGCTTCACCAGCGCCGCGGCAATGGTTCCCGCCTTCTCACAACCGTTCTGGCGCATGCGCGGCAATCCGGCGCGTCATCCGTCCGCGTCAAGACGGAATGCGAGAACCCAGGCGCTTGGAGTTTGTATCAGCGGAAAAGGTTCGTCCCCGTGGCCTATACTTCGGTTTTCCACCTGGTGAGCGCGCCATGAAGATCTCGGTTGTCAGTCCCGTCTACAACGAAGATGCTTGTGTGCCGGAGCTCTGCCGCCGCCTTCTGACCGTTCTGCCGCCGCTGGCGGACAGTTTCGAGATCATTCTGGTGGACGATGGCAGCCGAGACGGCTCCTGGGAGGAAATTCGCGAGCTCGGCAGCCGTTGCCCCCAGATCAAAGGCCTGCGGTTCAGCCGGAACTTTGGCCACCACTACGCCATTACGGCCGGCCTGGAGGTAGCCTCCGGTGACTGGATTGTGGTGATGGACAGCGACCTGCAAGACCCCCCGGCCGCCATCGCCGAACTGGTGGCCAAGGCGCGCGAAGGCTACGACGTGGTGCTCGCCCGCCGCCGGCGCCGGCAGCATAGCTGGTTCAAGAACCTCTGCGCCAAGGTTTTCTATTGCCTGTTTCGCTATGTTACGGACAGCCGCTACGATGGCGAAGCCGGCGTGTATCGCATCATGTCGCGCCGGGTTGTCGATGCCTTGCGCCGTCTGCCGGAAGTGGATCGCTTTTTCCCCGCGCTGGTCGATTGGGTCGGGTTCCGGCAGTCGCACGTCTATGTGGATCACGGGAAGCGCTACGCCGGTGAAACCAAGTACCCACTGCGCAAGCAGATCGCACTGGCGGTAAACGCGATGCTGAGTTTCTCGGACAAACCCATCGTGATCATCGTCTACTTCGGCCTTACGGTCACAGTGCTGTCGCTCCTGTACGCGAGTTACATTGTGCTGCGGGCCATCTTCGGGACCATCGCCATGCTTGGCTATGCCAGCATTTTTACGGCTGTTTCGTTTTTCGGCGGGATCACCATCGCCACGCTGGGCCTTGTCGGGTTGTATGTCGGGCGCATTTTTCGCCAGGTAAAGGGCCGCCCGGTCTACATCGTCGCCGAGCGCGTGAACGCCGCCGCGCAGCCGCAAACCACCCCTGTGGACGCGTTCATCACGGCAAGTTTATGAAGGTCGATTTCTTTCTACACTCCCTGACTTCATCGGAATACGCGCCTCGAATTGGCCAGGTCCTCGATACCCCTTTTCTCACCTCCGGCGCCGTCGGCAAAGCGGTCGAGGCCCAATTGTGCGAGTTCTTCGGCGTCGGCGACGCCATGCTCGTCAATAGCTGGACGAATGGAGCCCTGGCCGTCCTTCTCGCTCTCGGCATCGGTCCCGGCGATGAGGTGATCGTACCGGCCATGACGTTCATCGCTACCGCGAACGTGGTGGAACTCCTTGGCGCCAAACCCGTGTTCGTGGACGTGAACCCGGACACGCTGCTGCTCGAGCCGGCCGCCGTCGCGGCTGCTATCACGCCGCGCACGCGCGCCATCGTCCCCGTGCACCTGTACGGGCAGATGTGCGACATGCAGGGCTTTCGGGATGTATCGCAAGAGCGGCCCGGCATCGCCGTGATCGAGGACTGCGCCCACTGCTTTGAAGGTTCCCGCGACGGCTGTCTGCCTGGCAGGTATTCCACCGCCGCCATCTTCTCCTTCTACGCCACCAAGAACGTCACCTGCGGGGAAGGTGGCGCCGTGATCGTCAACAGCCCTGAGCTGGCTGCCAAGGTCCGCCAAACGCGGCTTCACGGCATGTCGCAAGGCGCAGTGGATCGCTTCGAGCGTGGCGAGTACCGCCATTGGGACATGCCGGTTCTCGGCGTGAAGGCGAACCTGCCGGACCTTCTGGCCGCATACCTGGAGCCGCAAATCGCCACCGTTCGAGAGCGGCTGCCGAAACGGCAGGCCATCGCCAACCGCTATCGCGCAGCGTTCCAGGGAACATCCATCCGCATGCAAAAGCTCTTACCCGCGTGTTCCAGCGCCGAGCATCTCTTCCCCATCGCGGCGCCTCCAGCGGTGCGCGACGAAGCCATTGCCGCGTTGACCCGGCGGGACATTGGAGTGGCCGTAAATTACCGCTCCGTCCCAACTCTTACCTATTACCGCGAGAAGTACGGCTATCGGCCCGATTCCTTCCCTGTCAGCTACGAATGGGGCGCCGGGACGCTCACCCTGCCGCTCTATCCCGCCTTGGAGGCCGAAAAACAGGACTGGGTAATCTCTTCCGTACTTGAGGAAGTCGCGCCTCTTTGCCGCGATGCGGCTGAACCCGCCATCGCGCCTGCTACCGCGTCGCGCTAATCGGGACATCTCTACAATGGACCCGGACGCTAGTGAAACTGCCGTGCGCATCGGAGGCTACGATCCGGAGCACTACCGCAATCTTGCCGCTATTGAGGATCGCCATTTCTGGTTCCGGGCGCGCAACCAGGCGATTGGCGCACTGGCTGCGCAAGTCTGCGCCGGCTTCCCCTCAGGCTACCGTGCGCTCGAGGTGGGTTGCGGTACGGGCAATGTCCTACGGCGCCTGGAAGAGATCTGCCATGGTGGGGTCGTGATCGGCATGGACCTTTTTGGCCAGGGATTCCCGTTCGCACGCCAACGCGCCCACTGCCCGCTCGTGCAGGCGGACGCCGGCCGGCCGCCTTTCGCGCGCCAGTTCCACTTGATTGGCATGTTCGACGTCATCGAGCACGTGCCGGATGACGTTTCGCTCCTCAGCGATGCGTTCGGTCTGCTCGCTCCCGGCGGCGCGCTGCTGGTCACTGTGCCCGCGCACATGTCCATGTGGAGCTACTTCGACGAGGCGTCGAACCATTGCCGGCGCTACGAGTTGGAGGAATTGCGGAGTCGCCTTCAGGATGCCGGTTTTGCAGTCGAGTTCCTGAGCGAATACATGTGCAGCGTCGCGCCGTTGGTCTGGTTGAAGCGCCGCATGGCGGGGCGTAACCGAAGCGCCGTCCGGCCCGCCGATATTGTGAAGGATGAATTGAAGATCTATCCCTTAGTCAACGCCGCGCTGGCATTCCTGCTGAACCAGGAAGCGCGATGGCTAAGCCTGCGCAGGCGCTTGCCTTTCGGCGCGTCGCTGATCGCAATCGCCCGCAAGCCCGCCCGGCCAAAACCCTAACTCAGCAGCCGGCCGCCAATCATGATGCGGTCCAGCAGCGCCTTAGCTTCGAGAATCTGTTTGTACCACTTCACCGTGTAGGTATGCGGCTCTGGCCCCGTAAGTCCGGTTTTCAGCGCTTCATAGACCTCACGCACGCCATCGGCCGGCGTATGTACCGCCTTGTAGCCCAATCTCTTCTGAATCTTCTCGAACGACACGTTGTAGTTCCGCTTGTCCGGATCGTCCGGGACCAGTTGCATTTGAATGGGAAACGGGATGTTCTCCCGAACAATGTACGCCAGGCTCAAAACCTGCATGTTCGTTGCGCCCACATTGAAAACCTCGCCGTTAATGAGGGATGCGTCGCTCTCCAGAATCTGCATAAACGCGCGCGAGGTGTCCGCCACGTGTACGATGGGCCGCCACTGCTTTCCGCCGCCGAGTACGAAGATCTGTCCATTCTGCACCGCGTTCAGCGTCATCAGGTTGATGACTAGATCGAATCGCATGCGGCGCGAAAGCCCAAATACCGTGGCTTGGCGAAGCACCGTGACAGTGAACCGGTCGTCCGCCAGCGGCAGAATGTCGCGCTCCGCGGCCAGATTCGCCTTGGCGTAGACAGTCAACGGCTTCGGTTCGAACTCTTCGTGCAGGTCCATGCCTTCGGCGTGCCCGTACACGGAACAACTGCTGGCCAGCACGTACCGCCGGACTCCCGCCTCTTTGGCCGCCCTGGCCAAGCCCAGCCGGCCGCGGTGGTTGATGGAGTACGTGAGATCGGGGTCAAGGTCGCCGCTGGGGTCGTTCGACAACGCGGCCAGGTCACAGATGCCATCCACCCCCTCAAGATCGCCTGGGACCACATCGCGGATATCTTTCTTCACGGGCGTGAAGCAGGGGCTGGCGAAAATGTCTTTCAGGAAATCCGTGCCAAAGAAATAGCGGTCGAGGCCGGCAACGCGGCATCCCGCCTCCAGCAACATGGCGCAGAGCGTAGAGCCGATGTACCCTCCAGCCCCCGTCACGAGAATCGTTTTCATAAACCCATCTTTAATACTACCGTGGCGCAAGCCGCCAGGCTTCGAGAGCCGGCTGTCGAGCCGGCTTTCCTCAATGCCTTTACGCTTTTCTTCCCCACACGTAGTACACCGGCACGCCCAGCAGCACGATAATCAGCCCCGGCCACGCAAAGCCCGGCTTATAGATCAACAGCAGAACGTCGATCGCGCCTGCCACCAGGATGTAAGCCGCCGGCAGCACCGGATATCCGAAAGCCTTGTACGGCCGCTCCATATCGGGCCGCGTCCGCCGCAGCACGAAGATCCCCGAGATCGTCAGAATGTAGAACAGCAGCACCGCGAAAATCACGTAATCGAGCAGCTCGCTATAACTCCCTGTAAGTGTCAACAGAATCGCCCAGATGCATTGCGCCGTGAGCGAAAACCGTGGCGCGTGGTGGACCGGGTCCAGCTCGCCGGCCTTGCGGAAGAACAGCTTGTCCTTGGCCATCGCGTAGTACACGCGCGCGCCCGATAAGATGATCCCATTGTTGCAGCCGAAGGTGGAGATCATGATCGCGGCCGCCATCAACTGAACCGCTACGGGTCCGAACATCTTGAACGCGGCGGCGGTAGCCACCCGGTCCTCGGCCGCGGTCTGAATCTGGTGCAGCGTCAGCACGTTCAGGTAAGTGAAGTTGGCCGCAATGTACAGCGCCGAAACCACCCCCACTCCCAGGGCCAGCGAAAGCGGCAGATTGCGCCGCGGATTCCGCATCTCGCCCGCCGTGAAGGTCACGTTGTTCCAGGAGTCCGAGGAGAACAAGGCTCCGACCATGGCCACCCCTACGATGCGAAACGTGTCCCAGCTCCAACTGGAGCCGCGCCAGAAGTTGTCGAAGTTGTCGCTCACGGCCAGGTGATTGCGGCCCAGCAGGAATCCGAACCCCACCAGCCCCAATAGCGACGCCACCTTCGCGAACGTGAACACGTTCTGCACCCTGGCCCCCGTGCGAATGCCGCGCGTGTTCAACCAGGTAAGGAAGACGATCATCGCGATCGCCAGCAGCCGCTGCGTCGTCAACCCCAAACGCCCGCTGCCGATCAGATAGTTCTGCGCGGAGATCCACGGGACGAAAACTCCCGAGAACTTGGCGAACGCCACGGCCACGGCGGCGATGGTCCCGGTTTGAATCACCAGGAACATGGTCCAGCCGAACAGGAAGCCCCATAGCGGACCGAAAGCCTCGCGCAGGTAAACGTACTGCCCGCCGGCGCGCGGCATGGCAGCCGCCAGTTCGCCGTAACTGAGCGCCGCCGTCAGCGTGAGCGCCGCCGTGGCGAACCACGTGAGCATCAGCAGGCCGGGCGATTGCACCTGGCGCGAGATATCGGCCGCCACGATGAACACGCCCGAGCCAATCATGGACCCCATCACGATCGTGGTGGCGTCCACCAGTCCGAGTGCTTTGACTAAACCGGCTTCACTAATTGTTGCCATTCTTCCATCCGTTCACGAAGAGACCGGGCCGTCGCGGCCGCGGGGAGCAGATCGGCGATTACCGCTAAGGAATCCGCGCCGGCCGCCAGAACCTCAAGCGCGTTGCCGCGCGCAATGCCGCCGATGGCCACCAGCGGCTTGGAGCACAGCGCGCGGCAGCCGCGCAACGCTTCGACTCCGGCCACCGGATCCGGGTGGCGTTTGGAAACCGTGGGAAAAACCGGGCCGAACGCCACGTAGTCCACCGGCTCGCCCGCCGCCGCGCGGATCTGTTCAGCGTTATGGCTGGAGAACCCGAGCAGCGCGTCGGGGCCGAGCAGCATGCGGGCATCGCGCGGCGAGAGGTCGTCCTGGCCCACGTGCAGGCCGGCTTCGAGCAGCATGGCGAAATCGGCGCGGTCGTTGACCACGAATTGCGCCCCGGCCTCCCGGCAAAGACGCGCCACGCCGCGGGCGGCCTCGAACGCCTCGCGGCTCCAGTGCCCCTTGTGGCGGAATTGCAGGATGCCCGCTCCGCCCGCCAGCATGGCCGACGCGGCCATCTGCAGGCCGATTCCACGAGCCTCCAGCGACTCCGTGTCCAGAATCGGGTAGAGCCGTGGGAGCTTCATACTCAAAAACTGTACCGCATGTTCGACGCTCGCCAAAGCGGCGGCGGCAACCGAGGGCAATCCCCGTGGGCGAGTCCATCAAGCTGCTAAACGGAATACGATATGCTCGAAGTGATGTTTAGAGGCGCGGTCTGGTTCGGATTGCTGGCCGGCGCCCTGTCTGCGCAACCCGTTATCCCCGCAAGGCCCGGCTTGGTCTCGTACGCCGACGAAACTTACATCGACGACCGGTTGGTCGACGAGATATCGCCCGGTCACCTGGTCCTGATGAACGCGAATTCCGTTCTGCGCACTGGCTCGGGTCACGCGGAAGTGCTGCTGGGGTCTTGCGCGGCGATGTGGATCGATGAAGAGAGTTCTTTCCGCTTCGTCTCTGTCGAGCCGGCAGACACGCGGATTGAGCTGCTCAACGGTTCCGTTGTCGTTGCTACCGGCCCGATCGTCAAAGGAACCGCGCTGACCGTGCTCCTCAAGTCCGCCATCGCGGCCATCGCTCGGAAGGGAGCATATCGCTTCGACGCACGGCCGCCGGGGGTCAAAGTACTGGCAGGCAGGACGGTCGTTCAATCGACGAATCGAAGGATTGCGGCGCATGACGGCCAGTTGCTGATGTTGGACACGCCGCCGGGCATTCGTCGCTTCGACAAGCGGGATCGGGGTTCACTGGAGAACTGGAGCCACGGCCGGGCCGAGCTGCTGACGCGCCTGTCGGCCTTCCGAACGGGAAATGTCCAAGACCCGCAGCCACCCCTCACACAAGACGATATGGACAATGTCAAAAGGGCGATCGAAGGAGGCGTCAGTAATGACGTATCTCATGTACCGTTGCGGCCGATGCCGATGCCGCCTTCCACGCCCTCCGTATGCGATCTCGCGGGATGGTAGGGGCCGATCCACCTCTACGACAATTCCGTTTCCCAAACCCGTGGTCGCCGCAGGAAGCTATAGGGGGATTGCGGGCACGCCAATTCGTATGCCCATCGCCATTCGTATGCCGGTGGCCGATATGGAGGTAGCGCCGGAGATCGCCCAGCGGCGTGGCCATTCCCTATCAGACCTATATCACGGGGCTTTTGCACCAGGCGTTGGAGCGCGAGAGGAAGACGCCCGCCGCAGGTGCGGTTGCAGGAGCGCTGTCCCTCGAGTGACCGTTTCCGGCTGATCCATGTACCTGCTCGATTCGAACACGTGCATCCAATTTCTGAACGGCAGATCGACTCATTTGACTCACAATACTCGCGAATTCTCGCGCGTCTCCGGCCTCTCGATCGAAGACTGGGAACTGCCCTGAGGCTCACCTCGCGCCACATGTTAACATTGCCCTAACAGAGGCCCAATTCTTGCGTAAGGTTCCCCTAGTTGAATCGCTCAAAATCATCGGCCGAGGCTCGTCGAATTGGCTGGCCGATCGCCCCATCGTGGTCTCATTCGAAGTTACGGACGCGTGCACCTGCTGGTGCAAACATTGCGATCACGGCGGACCGCGCGACGAATCCCTGAACCTGAAGCCCTCCGATTACCGCCGCTATATGGAGTCGCTGCAACCTTGCGTGGTGCAGGTGTCGGGCGGGGAACCGCTCATGCGCGAAGACGTGGTGGAGATCGTCCGCGTCATCAAGAACGGTACAAAACTGCCGTACACCATTCTGGTATCGAACTGGTCGCTAATGACCGAAGAGAAATACCTCGCTCTGCGCGAGGCCGGCATCGACCAATTCTCCGTGAGCCTCGATTTCCCCGACGCCCGCCACGACGATTTTCGCGCCTACCCCGGCCTCTACAGCCACCTGGAGGATCTGATTCCGCGCCTCGCCAAGCGAGGGCACGACGACATCGTGCTGAACAGTTGCATCACCACCGAGAATCTCGGCGAGATCGAAGCCATCGCCGCTAAGGCGCGCGCGTGGGGCGTCAACCTTTGTTACAGCGCCTATTCCGCGCGCCGCACCCACAACCGCGATCTGTTCCCCGGCGCTCCGGAACAACTCGCCGAACTGAATGCGCGCCTCGACCGCGTGGAAGCGGTGCGCGACTCCACCAACTGGATTGTCAATTCGCGCAGCACCCTCGACGCCACGCGCCGCTATTTCGAAAACAACGGCACGCCAGGATGCAAGGCCGGTCTGCGGTTCCTGGTGGTCACCGCCAACGGCGCGCTGCAGCCGTGCTCCATGCAGTTCCACCGCTTCGCCCTGGAGGATCGCGGGCGTATGATCGATGAATTCACGCGCACGAACAAGTGCGACGAATGCTACGTTTCCATCCGCTCCTATCTCGACAAAAGCTTCCCGCAACTGCTGTGGGAGAACGTCAGCGAGTTCCTCTCCGTTCGGTAGTACCGCCGCCGGTCTTTGCCGGCGTGTTCTTCGCCGCTACTGCAAATTGAATCGCACCACCACGGTCTGGACAATCTCCACCGCTTCGCCGTTCAGCAAGGTCGGCCGGAACAGCCACTGGGCCACGGCGTCCGTGGCCGCGCGGATCAGCAGCGGGTGGCCGCTCTTCACTTTCAACTCGCGAATTCTCCCATCCACGCCGACCACCCCTTCGATCTCCACCACGCCCGAAATATGCTCTTGCCGGGCCAGTTCGGGGTAGACCGGCATCACTCGCCGGACCACCTCCGCCGCCTGCACGGTACTGCCGGCCTTCAGCCGCGCAGGGGGCGCCGGAGCCGCTGGCGGGGCCGTGTGAACCGGCGGCGCAACGGGTGGGGCCAAGGCAGCGCGCGGGGTGAGAATGCCGGGCACAAGGCTAGTGATGTCCTGGCTGCTTCCTCGCCGCCGAACGTGCCCGCGCCCGGAGGAAGCGGCGGGTCTTCGATCATGACCACCTTCGCGGGCATATGGGCAGGCTCGTAAAGCCTGGATCCCACAAACTCCAGCGGCCGCATTTTCGGCGCCGTAACCGTCTCGGCGCGTACTGCGGGCGCGACAGCCTGTGGCCGCGGAGCGCAGATCCACATCGCCGGCGATAGCGGCCTCGGCAGTGCCGCCGGAAACCATATCGAGCCCAAAATCACGGAGGCAAGCAGAATCGCCTGTCCTGTCATACCCATGCATGTGGTCCACACGCGGTGGCTCTGCGGACCATAGGAAGTCGCGCTCTCGAACATTTTGACTGCCTCCTTTCTTCCATTCGAATAGACACCGCACCTGCTCGAAAGTTCCTCCTGTGAATCCCGCGCTATCATGGACACCATGCTCACTCGCGAACAAGCCTGGAACATTCTCTGCGAGTTCACCAAGTCCGAAGGACTTCGCAAACACGCGCTGGCGGTCGAGACCTGCGTGACGGCCTACGCCAGGAAGTTGGGCGAGGACGAGCCGAAGTGGTCTGTCACCGCGTTGCTGCATGATTTCGATTGGGAAATTCATCCGCAATTGCCGGATCATCCCGTCAAGGGTGAACCGATCCTGGCCGAGCGCGGCGTGGACGCGGACATCCGCCGCGCCATTCTCTCCCACGCCAATCACAGCGGCGTGCCGCGCGTGACGCCGCTCGAGAAAACGCTTTTCGCGTGCGACGAACTGGCTGGCTTCATCACCGCAATTTCCTACGTCAAGCCGCACCGCAGCGTGTTCGAGGTGGATGTGGCTTCGGTGAAGAAGAAGATGAAGGACAAAGCCTTCGCCCGCTCAGTAAACCGTCAGGAAATCGTGGACGGTGCCGGCGAACTGGGCGTTCCGCTCGAAGAGCACATCGATTTCTGCGTCAAAGCCATGCAGGCGAACGCCGAGGCGCTGGGGATCACGGGCAGCCCTTAGGCGCCGGCGGCCCCGGCTCGGCGCGTTCCACGACCACTTCGAAATGCGCGGCCAGGGTGGCAATCGCGCCGACCGCGGCCAGCACCGGCGCCAGAATCACCCCGATGGCCGCTACCGTCACCGGAATTTCCATGAACGTGTGGCCGTGTTCGTTCTTGATAATGATGCGCCGCACGTTGCCTTCGTGAATCAGTTCCCGGACCCTCTCGACAAGTTCCTTGCCCTGAACGCGGAACTGCTCGTAGATCTGACTGAATGACTCCATGGGGGCAGTGTATCGCGAAAATGCTGTGCTGTCCCTTCGCAACTGGCGCATCATTCTCTCGCTCTTGACATCAATCTACGGTCGATGACATCATTCAAGTATGCGCACTACTCTGGCGGTCGAAGATGATGCGATGGCGGCCATTCGAGCATACGCCCGAAGCAACCGCGTCTCCCTGGGCAAAGCCGCTTCGGAACTCATCCGCCGTGGAAGCCGTTATCAACTCGGGATCAGGAAGATAGACGGTCTCCCGGTGTTTGACGCGCCCCGCGATTTTCCCGTGATTACGACGAAGCAAGTCCTCGATATCCTGGACGAGGAATGAGCCGGTATCTCCTGGATGTCAATGTGCTCCTGGCCCTTGTCTGGCCGCGGCACCAGGGTTACGATGCGGCGCACACATGGTTTGTGCGGACCGGTCGCCAGGCTTGGGCGACTAACCCGTTGACACAGCTCGGAGTGCTGCGTTTGCTGACCAACCCTGCCGTGACGCAAGGCGCCGTCGGCGCCGGCGCAGCCCTCGCGGCAGTCGCCGAATTCACGCGGCATGAGGGCCACGAATTCTGGCCGCTCGATCGCGACATCGAGGCTTGCTTGACGCCGGCAGCCAGCAGACTGCGCGGCCATCGCCAGTGGACCGATGCCGTTCTCCTCTGGCAGGCCGCGGAACGGGACGGCGTCCTCGTGAGCTTCGATTCTGGCGTCAAGGCCCTGGCCGGCCGGGACTTCGCCAGCCGTGTCTTGATTTTGAAGGCCCGCTGACCGCGCCGCCGCGCCGCCCTAATCCGGCGTACTCCCGCCGTTGTTGCGTTAAGCTCAAAAGCAATGCCTCGAGACCTGCTCGACCGGTTAAGCCAGTGGAAAAGCCGCTTCGGTCCTTTCGGCGCGGGCCGGCTGGAGCGTTTGCTGGCCCTCATCGCCCGCCGGAAAGTCGGCGCCGCTGCCGAGTTGATCCGTCTCCATGAGGCGCTCCTGTTTCTGCGCGCTTATCCCCGCAGCCCGCAGGTGGCCCGCCTGGCGGATGCGGCGCTGGCGGCGTTCCCCGCTCGCATCGCGGCATACGAAGCCTCCGGCGCGGATCTCGATCCATTCGAGGACCCTGAAATCTCCGGCATCGCCGGCACTTCGCTTTCGGCCGTGTTCACCTATGAGTTCGCGCGCCGCCTCGCGATCCGCCACCCTCGCACCCTCGAAATCGCTTGGGATCGCTACGACGAAATCGACCGTCTCGGTCCCGTTCTCGCGCGCCTCTTGCCCCTCTTCGGCGAGGATTGGCCGGTCGAAGCCCACGCCCCCTTCCGCGAGTGGGTCGCGGCGGCGCGGCCGCGCGGCGGAAGCGATCTCGCCTGGCTCCTCAATCGTCTGGCGGCCTTGCCCATCGCGCCGCGCGACCGGGCCGCATGTTACGAATCGCTGGGCTTGCCGTTAACCTGGCGATTCGACGAGCGCATGTCGCGTTCGAACCTGCGACTGCCGGGCCGAAGCCTCCACTGTCACCGGGAACCGCTGCTGCGGCGTGGCGACATTTCGCTCCCTGCCGAACTCGAAGCTCCTCCGCTCCCCGTACGCCGCCTGCCGCGGCCGGAGGCCCGCAAGGTTCTCGATCTCATCCTCGACGCTTCCGCCATGCGCTTCCGCGAACTCTATGGCCTCAGCCACCCCGACCGGGCCGGGGTCTTCCACGCGGATGCCGGCCGCGGCGTCGATATCTACTTCTTCGGCGTGCCGCCTGAGTGGCGCCTGCCCCTCCGCGCCTACCACGCCGGAATGTTCTTCAAGAACCGCGTGCCGGCCGGGTACGTCGAGTTGCTGTCTCTGTTCGAGCGCGCCGAGGTGGGCTTCAACCTCTACTACACCTTTCGCGAGGGCGAATCCGCCTGGCTCTACGCGCGCATCCTGCGCCTTTTCCGCCAGGTTCTTGGCGTGAACGTCTTCTCCGTGGACCCGTACCAGATCGGCCTTGAGAACCCGGAAGCGGTCCAATCCGGGGCCTTCTGGTTCTACCGCAAGCTGGGCTTCCGCCCCGTCCATCCAGAGGCAGCAGCGCTGGTGGATCGGGAGGAACGGCGGATGCGCCAAACGCCCGGCTATCGCAGTTCCAGGCACACCTTGGAGAAGTTGGCCCAGAGCTACGTTCTTTACGAGGGGCCCTCCGCAGAAGCGGGCGCATGGGACAATTTCCGCGTCCGCAACTTGGCTTTGGCGGCCGAACGCGCGGGGGATCGACCGCCAAGCCCCCTGGCTCGGGTCCTGAGCCTGATTCCCGAATGGGCCCATTGGACTCGCGATGAAAAACTCGCCGCGGCGGCCATCGTGAGAGCCAAGGAAGGCGCGAGCGAGGCCCGCTACCTTCGTTTGATGCAGCGCCATCCCCGGATGCGCGCCGCGTTCCTCACCCTCGGGTCGTCCGCGCCCCTACTGTAACGGCACGGCGATGTAGAGGGTCTCACCGCCCCGGCTCACCAGCAGCACGGCGGCCCCGCTCGATCTCCGCAGCGCGTCGCTCACCTCGGCCGGCGAGCGCACCGGCTGGCGGTTCACTTCCTGAATCACATCTCCGTTCCGCACGCCGGCCTCGGCGGCGGGTCCCGCGGGGTCCACTCGCGTGATCAGCAGCCCCTGCGTCCCGCGGCGCAATCCAAGCCGCGCGGCGGTATCCGGCGTGAGCGGCTCGGCCGTGATTCCCAGGCGCCCGCTGGTCTCTCCGCCGCCTGGTTCCTGTCCGCCGGCAGACTCGCTACCCCATTCGCCCAGGCGCACGCGCACCTGTTGCTGGGCGTTGTTGCGCCAGATGGTGAGCATCACTTCCGTGCCGGGAGACATGGCTGCAATCTCGTTTCGGAACACATTGGTGTCGCTCACGTCCTTCCCGTTGAGCTGCAAAACCACGTCGCCCTGCTTCACGCCGGCTCTATCCCCCGCGCCGCCCGCCGTGACGCCGGAGACCACAATGCCGCGCGCTGCCTTAAGCCCGAACTTCGGCGCCAGATCGGTCGTTACCCCCTGCACCGTCACGCCGATCATGCCGCGTTGCACCTTACCTCTCCCGATCAACTGGTTCATCACCGTTTTGGCCATGTTGGAGGGGATGGCGAAACCGATTCCTACGCTGGCGCCGGTGGGGGAGAGGATCTGCGAGTTGATTCCGATCAACTCCCCGCGCGTGTCCACGAGCGCCCCGCCCGAGTTGCCCCGGTTGATGGGCGCGTCCGTTTGCAGGAAGTCCTGGAAGCTGCCGTTGCCGGATCCAGTCGCGCGGCCCTTGGCGCTGATGATTCCCGAGGTCACGGTTTCACCCACGCCCAGCGGATTGCCTACCGCCAGGCAGACATCGCCCACACGCACCCGGTCGGAATCGCCCGGCAGCAGGACCGGCAGGTCGCTGGCGCTAATCCTCAGCACCGCCAGGTCGCTCGGCGGGTCCGAACCCACTACCTTGGCGGAGTATGTGCGCCGTGAACCAATCAGGTCCACCTTGATCTGGTCCGCGCCATCGATCACGTGGTGGTTGGTAAGGATATACCCGTCCGACCTCACGATCACGCCCGAGCCCAGAGACTCCTCCACCTGCGATTCCTCCTGGCGCGGAATCGTCCCGCCGAAAAACTGGCGGAAGAACGGGTCGTCGGAAAATGGAAACTGCTGTGGAGCGCGCACCCGCTGGGACGACCGTATGGTCACCACCGCCGGCGCCACGCGGTCCACCACGTCGGCATAGGAAAGCAGCGGCCCCGCGGCCGTCGCCGAACCGGCAGGCATCGACCGCGGCTCCGGCCCGCTCGCCGAGGTCCGGGGACGGCAGCCAAACGCCAGCAGCACACAGCCCAGCGCCAGGGCAAATCGCTTCGTCGCCATGGCCTTTATTGCAACGGGTATCCGCGGATCAGGTTGAATGTCCGCTTCCAGCGCGTCTTGGTGGGGAAATGCGTCAACACGTCGATAATGTGGTCGAAGCCGATGTTGCCGTTGGTCAGGTCCTGGGTCGAGGCGTCGTACGACCAGTAAATGATCACCGGCGTGCCCACGATGTTCTCGCGCGGAACCAGGCCCCAGTAGCGGCTGTCGTCGGAATCGTCCCGGTTATCGCCCATCGCGAAAACATAGCCCGCCGGCACCACTAGCTCTCCGTTCACCACGTAGCGGTCCAGCATCTCCATCGCCTGGGGCCGCAGCGGAGTGCCGGCGCGAACCGGAAAATTGTCGCGGTATGTATCCGGATACGACGTGACGTGCTTTACGTACGGCTCCTTGACCGCCTTCTCGTTGAGGATCAACTGCTGGCTGACAAACCGTATGTGGTCGCCGGGGATGCCGATGGCGCGCTTCACGTAGTCCTCGCGGATATCCAGGGGGTAGCGAAACACAATGATGTCGCCGCGCCGTACTTCGCGGTAGGGCAACCCCATCTCGGCGCCGTGCGGAGAATAAACCAGCTTGTCCACCAGTACGTGGTCGCCCACCAGCAGGGTATCCTCCATCGAGGCGCTCGGAATCACGAACGCCTGCACCAGCGACGTGGTTGCGAAGAGCAGCAGGATGACCGTGACAGTCCACTCCGCGATAAACCCCCGGTTCACCTCGCGGGTCATTGCTCGAAAACGCGTCCACTGCGATTGCGCCAGTCCTTCACCCTGTTGCATGGTCTCCACATTGGCCATTGTATCGGATTGCCTGGGGTGTGCGAGAATGAAACAGTCGGGGAGCGAGCGGGCCATACGCAGGGTTGGGTGGCCGGAAAGGCGCATTTCAGTGGGTTACACGCCGGAAACTCCGTTTGACAGCATCGAGGGGTCCCACGAGTACGTGGCGTTGCTGGCCGAAGCTCTAGCCGAGGCGCGTCGCGAAGTGGAAGCCGAGATCGCCGCCGCCGACCGCGATCGCGCCGACCGCCGCAAGAAAGCCCTGCTTCTCGTCTCCTATAACCTCGCCAAACTGCACCTTCACATCACCTCCAGCCGCCGCATTTTGAACGATCTGCGCAGTTTGCGCCGCCTTCTGTTGGCGGAACGCGAAGGTCTGGAAGAACCCGAAGAATCCGTCGGCGCCGGAGAAGACTAACCGGGTGGGGCGGACCGGGGCGCCCACGGCCTTCGCGGGCCCGTCTGCCTTCTTTGACCTCGTCGGTGTCGAGACCGATCCCACCGGCGACTTTTCATCCGCCCCGCGAAAGTCCATCCCACCCGCGACTTTTCATCCGCCCCGCGAACGTCTATCCGAGCCGCGAACGTCAGAGAGCGGTTGCCCGTTACTCCCCGCCGCCGAACCGCGAACGTCCATTTCACCCGCGACCTTCCGTCCGCCGCTTTCCATCTGAGAACTACGCTTGCCTCCCAGAGACCGGTTGCCTCTTGGCCGCCGCAAAGCGATAGCATATAATCATGCGTTCGTATCCCGCCCTTCTTATCCTGCTCACTCCCTTCGCGCTCTTGTGCGCGCAAGACGTTCGCCCCAAGGATGTTCGCGATATCGCAAAGACCGGTTCGAGCGCCATTCCCCAGCTTGCGGTCTTGCTTAAGAACCCCGCCAAGGACGTTCGCCTGGAAGTCGTCAAGCAGCTCACCGATATCGGCGGGCAGGGAAGCCTCGATCCCCTCATCCAGGCCACCCAGGACAAAGATCCCGAAGTCCAGGCGCACGCAGCCGATGGCCTCGTCAACTTCTACTTTCCGGGGTATGCCGAGGATTCCGGCGTCGGAGGCTCCCTGAAGCGTATCGGCTCAGGCATCAAGGGCATGTTCACGGATACCGACGACCAGGTGATCGACGCCTATGTCCTTGTGCGCCCCGAAGTGATCGCCGCGCTTGGCAAGCTCATTTCGAGCGGAGGAAGTTCCGCCGCCCGCGCCGCCGCCGCCCGCGGGACCGGCGTGCTCCGAGGCAGGGCGGACGTGCCCGACCTCATCGAAGGCGTGCATTCCAACGATAGCGGCGTGATCTTCGAATCCCTCGTCGCCCTGCAGAAGATCCGCGACGAATCGGCCGGGCCCCGCGTCGAGTTCCGCCTGCACGATCTCGATAAGAAAGTGCAGATCGCCGACATCGGGACCGTCGGCTTACTTCACGCCACCGACGCGCTGCCAACGCTGACCGATATTCTCAAACGCTCCAACGACGCCGGCGTGCGCCGCGCCGCGCTCACCTCCATCGCGATGATGCCGGCCGATAGCAGCCGTCCGCTCTATGCGGACTACCTCAAGGATAAGGACGAGAACCTGCGCGCCGCGGCCGCCGAAGGCTATGCCAGGCTGCACGACCCTAAGGACCTTCCCATGCTGGAACAAGCCTGGAAGGATGAGGGCAAGATCGCGCCGCGCCTTGCGCTCGCCTTCGCGCAGGTCATGCTCGGCAAGACGGAGGTGAGCCAGTTCAGCCCGCTGCAGTTCCTGATCGATAACCTGGATTCGGGAACTTATAGCGGCGTGGCGATGCCGTATCTGGTGGAGTTGTCGCGCGACGCCGCCGTCCGCACTGCGCTCTACCCCGCGCTGACCGGCGCCACCAAGGCCGAAAAGATCGGGTTGGCGCATGTGCTTGCCCGCAGTGGCGACCAGCAGAGCATCCCGGCGCTTCAGAAGCTCAGCACCGACAAAGATTCCGATGTCGCGCAGGAGGGTCTGCGCGCGCTCCGCACCCTCCAGGCCAGAATGTAGCAGTAGTACCGCCGCCGGTCTCTGCCGGCGGTGGATGTCGGCGCCCGGTTACTTGGCTTTTTTCTGCTTCTGCTGGCCGACGCGGACCTTGAAGTGCAGAATCTTAGCTTCCTGGTGCGCCTTATGATCGTGGCGCGCTACCGCATCCGCCAGGTATTTATCGACATCCGCGCCCTGGGGCAGGACCGACATCAGGGTAAAACTCTCGTTGCAGGTCGGGCAAAAAGGCCGGAACCGCTTCACATTCGGAATCGCCATAACTTCAATCATTCTAGCATGGCCGCCGCTATTGCAGAATCGCCGGCACCGCGGTTAGCGTACCGTACGGGCTGGCGCGCAGGCCGAGACCGATCAGCGCGGGGCCGGTGAATTGCACAACGCCCTGGTGGCCGTTCGTGAACGACCAATCCTGGCCGTTCGGAGAGTACGCCGCGGAGGAATTGACCATCAAAGCCGTATGCCAGTTAGCGCCCAGCGTGAAGGTTTGCGGCGTACCCAGTTGATTGCCGTTGACGTCGTAAAACGTCGCCGTAATGAGACCGCCCGTCAGGCTCCCGATGGCTACGCCGGTCGTGAACTGCGCGGGCGGGGCGGCGTATGCCGGCGTCGTGTTGTCGAACGGCAGCGTGAGTGTGGACGCCGCAAGCTGGCTCTGCAGAGGCACCGTGCCCTCCCAAGGCGTAACGAATCCGCTGGCGCCCGTCGTGAGCCCCCCCGTCGCGTAGGTGAACACCGCGAAACCGCTGACGTTCGCCGTTGCCAGTACATCCACCCATCCCTCTACATTGACAGCTTGACCCTGGCCGCACTGGATCGCCAGCGTGGTATTGGGATTGATTACGCGGTCGAGCGTCGTCAATAGGATCCCGGCCTGTACATCGCCTTGCTGTGTGACCGTGAGCGGAGTGTTCGTGGGCAGAGTCGTCGAGCCGTTATCCCCGTGGAAGATCAACCTGGCCGGGACCGCCGATGCCGTGGGGTTCTCAACGTAGATGGTGGTAATGTAACCCCCGCCCGCCGCAAACTGCGGCAGCACTCCCACGCGAGCCAGGCTCCCGCCGCTCGCGCCGACCACTGCCAGGCTGAATGGCTGCGAGGTTACCACGTCGCCAACCGCATCCGCCACCTTGAGCGTGAAGACGAAGGGGGACCCGGTGGCCGTCGTGGGTGTCCCCGTAATCGTCGCGCCCGCAATCGCCAACCCGGCCGGCAAAGCACCCGACGCGAGCGTCCAGGTATAAGCGCCGACCCCGCCGCTGGCAGCCAGATCCTGAGTGTACGCGCCGCCCACATATCCCGATAGCAGTGTGGCGTTCGTCTGGATAACCAACGGCGCTACGTTCGACGCTTGGGCGATGGACCCGGAGGCCACGTTCACGGTGCCTGCGGTCAAAGAAAACGTAGCCGACCGCACCGCGCCGGGATTGGCGGCGACGTTGAGCGGAACCGCCGTCGCGGCGCCCTTGCCGGACGTGGCGCCCGAGACCCACGAAGGCAGTCCGGTGATGGTCCACGGACAATTCTGCCCGGCCTGGATGGACAGGCTGACGCCGCCCCCTGAACCGGGAACCGAAGTCAGCGACCCGATCCCGTACCCGCAAGCCGCCTGCACTGCGGCCGGCGCCATGACGACGCCCGCGCCCACGTTAACATTCGGCAACCCCTGGATATCGATTGCGCTGGCCGTCAGCGCGGAACGCAGCGCGGCGGGCGTCAGCGTGGGCACGGCTTGGAGCACCAGAGCCGCGATGGCCGCTGCGTGCGGCGCGGCGGCCGACGTCCCGCAGAAAGGGCTGTAGCCGCTTACGTCCGTCGTCACGCAATCCGCCGCCGTGAAATCGGGTTTGCTCAACACCGTCCCGCCACCCGAGCCGATCGTGACGCTGCCGGGCGTGATCGCCACGCCGGCCGAATTGTAGAACATCTGCCGCGGCCCGTCCGAGCTGTAGTTATCCACCCCGTTGTTGCAAGAAGGCGAGAAGACGGCGCATCCGAGTTGCGGGTAAAAGCTTGGGGCGACCGTGGAAGCAATGTCAAACGCGCTCGCAGCCGCAGCGTGGCCGTAAGTCGCGCCGTTGGTCGCGATTGAAAGATTCCCGCGCTCGGTATCCAGATAAAGAGTCCGCACTGCTGCCCCCGGTTGCTTGACAATCACGATGCGGCACGTTCCCGGGGTGTAGCCGCCCTGCGTCGGAGGCAGCGTTGCGCACGCCGTGTTCAGTGCTAAGCTCCCCGGAATACACTCCTCTGGATCTTTCATACCGGCGGTTTGTACGTTGGTCGATGAACCAACCACGTTCCCCTGCCCGTCCGTGATGAAGAAGTCGTAGTCGTTCGTGGATTGACCTAGTGGGTCGGACCACTTCAGTTCGTACTGGCCCGCCACCAGCGTGCCGTTCGGCGCGGTGTACTCCACCTGGCTCGAGGCCGTGAGCGTGTCGTAGTAGTTCTTGGCGCCGAAACTGTGAACCGCGGCGCCGGGGGCCTCGGGAACAGTGGTCCCGCTGTCGACGAAATCGCCCTGCCAGGTGCCGCTGGCGCTCGCCTGAAGGCTCCCCGAATTTCCGGCGGCGGAAAAGTAAAACACCCCACGGGCGGTGACGGCGTCCACCGCCTGGGCGACGGTATCATCCTGAAAAACACCCTCCGTGAAATAGGTGATGTCGTCCACGATGATGTTGCAGCCGGCGTTGGCCAACGCTTGAATGTTGCTGGCCATCTGCGCCTCGCTGGGATTCGCCGTGGCGAAGTAGAGCGTCGCTCCCGGCGCCAGTGTGTATAGCACCTCCAATATGGCCGTGCCTTCGTTTCCCGACCCGGCTTGTCCGGCGATCACCTTCACTGTGGAGGGGAGATGGCCCAGGCCCTGTTCGCTGAGAAGGCTATCCACACCATCCGATATAACGCCAATCGTCACGCCCGTCCCGTCTAATCCGAAGTTCTGACGGGCGAGGTTCGCCTGGTGCGCCACATCTCCGGTATCGTCCGGGCCCTCCTGCGTCGTGGAGAACGCCGCGCCGAGCGACCGCAACAAGTTCGCCCGCGCCGGGGCTGCATTCACGTGCGCACTCGCCGCCAACCGGATCTGCCGCACTTCGCTGCGTTCGGCAACCCGCTCCACCGCCAGAAGCGGCAATCGGGCCCGCACCGCTTCGTACTGAGGAAACGCGTTGATCACCGTGCCGCCCAGACTGCCGATCAAGGCCAGCAGGTCGGGGTTCACGTCCGTCCGTATATCGACCTCTACTTGGTCGCGGGCATCGCGGCGAACCGATTCCAACTCACCCGGCGGCGTGGGGAAATCCGGGCTCACCGGCTGCCCGCGTAGGATTTGCGCCGCGTGAACCAGGTGCGAGTCCATCTTGGCCTGCGCCGGATTCCGCCCTGCCTTCTCGGAAAGCAGCGCGCGGATCTGCTGCTGCGTGATATCCGGCAAGCCCTGCGCCTGCGCGGAAGCCAGGAAAGCAAACGCGATGGCGGCCGGAATCGGTACTGAAAAACGATAGGGGCGCATGTGCTTCCGCCTCCTCTAAAACGTACGTAACAGTACCAATTCTAACATGCCCATCCGGATGCTTTTATCCTCTTATCTGTGTTAATCCGTGTTCATCTGTGGCCCAATTTCTTATTCGCCCCGTTGTACAATCGGCTCATGAAACGCATGGCTATCGCACTCCTCCTCTCGGCCGGGGCGTTCGCCGCGGCGCCGGAACAATTCTCCACCTCCAAGGGCGCCCTTCAGATCACGCCCATCCAGCACGCCAGCCTCATGATCCAGGCGGGCGGAAAGGTCATGTACATCGACCCCGCCCAGGGCAAGTTCGACGGCCTTCCCCCGGCCGACTACATCCTCATTACCGACATCCACGGCGACCACATGGTCCCCGCCTTGGTCGACAAACTCAAGAAGCCGTCCACCGTCATCCTCGCGCCCACCGCGGTCTGCGCCACCATCAAGACCGCCACGCCGATTTCCAACGGCGAAACGAAGACCATCGACGACTTCCAGGTGGAAGCCATCCCCATGTACAACCTGACGCCCGAGCGCGCGCAGTTCCACACCAAGGGGCGCGGCAACGGCTACATCGTAACGTACGGCGGGAAGCGCTTTTACGTCTCGGGCGATACCGAAGGCATCCCGGAAATGAAGGCGCTCAAAAACATCGACGTGGCTTTCGTGTGCATGAACCTGCCCTACACCATGACGCCGCAAGAAGCCGCCGAAGCGGTCCGGGCGTTTCACCCCGCGGTAGTGTACCCATACCACTACAGCGGCTCAGATCCGGCTCTCTTCGCCAAGGCGCTCGACGGCAGCGGTATCGACGTCCGCCTGCGCGACTGGTATCCAAAGTAAGTGGGACGGGCCTCCTGGCCTGTCTTCTTTGGTTGCCTACCGCCCGCCCGCGCCGCGGCCCATTCCGCCGCCCATGCCGCCGCTCCGGTCGCTCGATGGCGGTACCACGCCCTTCAACCGCATATACACCGACAGGTATCCGTATTCCTCGTTGTCGTGTACGACCACGCTTGAAATCAGCGACCCCAGCCGCGAACGCTGCATCCGGCCGCCGCCCACCGCCTGTTGGGCATTAGCGTCGTTGGTGGCGTCAAAAGCCGCATCGCATTCGGCGAAGGAAGCCGCCAGCGCCTTCACCAGATCGTCTTTGGCGGTCTTGCTGGCTGCGTCAACGGTCTTCTGTTCGCCCATCACCGAGGCGCACGTCCGCATCTGCGTATCGGCTATGTGCGCGATCGTCGCGCCGAAACTACGAACATCCGCCGTCGCCTTGAAATCGTAGCTCTCCGGCGGCATCTTGGCCGCCATGGCCGTCAGGTTATTCTTGATCGTCGTGTAAGCCGCCTTGGCTTCCGCGATCAGCGGGTTCCCCGCCTGCGCCGGGGTTTGCATGGGTGCTTGCGCGTTCAGCGCGAAGCCGCCCAATGACAGAGCAAAAATCGTTAGTGCCGTACCTCTCAAGATCGTTCCTCCTTCTGTACCGCCGCCGGTCTCTGCCGGCGGTGTTCCGGGCAACCGCCATTCTATAATGATGCGGCCCTACCTCGTGAAGCGCGTGGCCTTCTTCCACCGGTGGCGCTCCAGGGCCAGTTCAATCAAACGGTCGATAAGCGCGCCGAACGGGATGCCGCTATGCTCCCACATCTTCGGGTACATGCTGATGGATGTGAACCCGGGGATGGTGTTGATCTCGTTGATATAGAGTCTCCCGGTTGCGTTCTCCAACAGGAAATCCACGCGGCCCATCCCCTGGCACTCCACCGCGCGATAGCACTCCACCGCCAGGCGCCGCAGCTCCGCCGTCGTCTCCACCGGCAAATTGGCGGGTACCTGGGTCCCGGCCAGGTCCAGCAGGTATTTATCGTCGTAATCGTAAAACTCCCGCGACGGCAGAATCTCGCAGGGCAGGGAAGCCATCGGCGCGTCGTTTCCCAGAACCGCGCACTCCAGTTCGCGCCCCGCAATCGCCCGTTCCACAATGATCTTGCGGTCGTATAGCGCCGCCAACGTGACGGCCGCCTTCAGTTCCCCGCAATTCCCCACCTTGGAAATCCCCACCGACGATCCCAGGTTGGCCGGCTTCACGAACATCGGGAAGGGAAGCGCGCGGCAGGCCTCGGCCGCGTCCGGGTTCTCTCGCATGATGGTGACGTACTCGATCACCGGCAGCCCCCGCTCCACGCACACCCGTTTGGTCATCTCCTTATCCATGGAAACGGAAGAACCCAGCACGCCCGCGCCCACGTATGCCAAATCGGCAAGTTCCAGCAATCCCTGTATAGTGCCATCCTCGCCGAAGGTCCCGTGCAGAACCGGAAAGACCACGTCGATGTCGGGTTGGGCACCCGGCTCCGGCAGAATCGGCCCCGGACTCCACTTCCC
This sequence comes from uncultured Solibacteraceae bacterium, assembly GCA_964457555.1. Classification (GTDB taxonomy): domain Bacteria; phylum Acidobacteriota; class Terriglobia; order Bryobacterales; family Bryobacteraceae; genus BOG-224. Next base: position 213,614 of record CAYWHA010000001.1, on the reverse strand, counting down.
GTCCTTATCGATGAAGTACTCCACCGCCTCGTATTTGGCCGCGTCCATGGCCTCCATCACAGCCCGAGCGGACCGCACCGATACCTCGTGCTCCCCGCTGCGCCCGCCATACAAAATCGCCACCCTCAATTTCACAAGATCCTCTTTCCCTACGTGGGGCGGGCCTCCTGGCCTGCCTTCTTGCGTTCCTGCCTTCTTGTTTTTCTTTCCCTTTCCAGCCCTACAAGATCCTCTTTCCCAGCCCTGACATCAGCAGCTCCACCGCCAGATCCGCAGTCCGGTTCACCTCATCGATCGCCGGGTTCACCTCCACCACCTCCATCGAAACCATCCCTCCGGAATCGCAGATCGTCTCCATCGCCAGATGCGCTTCCCGATACGTCACGCCGCCCCGCACCGGCGTGCCCACGCCCGGCGCGTCCCTTGGGTCCACAAAATCCATATCGAGCGAAAGGTGGAATCCGGCCGTGCCGTCCGAAGCCAGCAGGATCGCCTCTGCCATCACCGATCCCAACCCCCGCTCATCAATATCCCGCATGGTGAACGCGTAGACGCCCGACTCGCGCACCTGCGGCTTTTCGGTCCTGTCCACGTTGCGCAGGCCGACAATCACCGCATTCCCCGGCGCGATCTTCGGACTGAAGCCCGCCAGATCCGTCAGCTCGCGCGGTCCCATGCCCACCAGGCACGCCAGCGGCATGCCATGCACGTTGCCGCTCGGACTCGATTCGGGAGTGTTCATGTCCGCATGCGCGTCCAGCCAGATCAGTCCGATTGCTTGCTGCCGTTCGCGAAAGTATCGCGACACGCCGGTGACTGAGCCGATCGCCACCGAATGGTCGCCTCCCACCACCAGCGGCACGCTGCCGCGCGCCAGCGTTTCGCCTACCACCCCCGCCAGCCGATTGCACGCCACGGCAATCTGCGGCAGGTACTTGGCGTGCGGGTCGCCCTCAGGCAAAGACTCCGCTTGCTCCACTGGGATGTTGCCCAGGTCTTCCACCACGTACCCGAGCGTAGCCAGCCGCCGGTTGAGGTTGGCCACCCGCAACGCCGAAGGCCCCATGTCCACGCCCCGCCGCCCCTGCCCCAAGTCCAGTGGCGCTCCGATAATCGCAATGTGCGATTGCCGCATAGATGCCTACAAAGTTCTCCGTAGCTCTGGGTGTTCGTAGAGCCTGAGTTCCCAGGCGTGCGCCGCCTTGTATGACCATACAACATTCCAGTGCTCGGCAACCACACGGCGCATCGGTTGGTCCGCCGGCATATCGTCGCATACCACCGAACTGATTAGGGCGTACTGAACGTCGGCTGCAAGAGGGGTGTCGGCGCGAGTGGTCCATGCCACTTCGCGTAGGTCCCAGGCAATCGGGACGCCGTATTGTTGAGCATAGAATTTCAGAATCGGCACTCCCAGCACGACGGCTTTGGACCTTTGAGCTAAACGACCTTCATTTCCCGTCAAAAACGCCAGGTATCCGTCGGTCGCCAGGTCTGGCCTCCAACTGGAGAATTGGGAAAACCACGCCAGGTTTAGCGCCGCCAGGGTCACGACTGCCGCTGAACTGAACCGGATTAGCCGGGGATGGTCCCCCAGCGCTTCATCGAACAAGGCGCCGGTTGCCAGGCACAACGCCCCGATGAACTGCAGCATATTTCTTGGCCCCGCAAGATGGGCCGATAGCATCGTGGCTGCGAAGACCGCAAGGCAAACCGCAAGGTAGCCGTGTTTCGACGATAAGCGTCCGCTTCGGAACGCCTTCCACAGGGCAACTGAAATGATCGATACAGAGAATACCAGAATCGGCGCGTCAAGATGCGCAAGCCAGTAGACAATAGCCCAGCGTGGCGCGACTTCGATGCGGTCTCCTACCACCGTGGGAAAAGGTGGAAAGTGGAGATACACATTAAAATCGCTCAGGAATGCATGGTGAAGCACGCCCTGGGGCCAGAGGACCAAAACCACCAATGCGGCCGTCGCGAATAGAACCGGAACCTGCCACGAGACCTTGAAATGTGTCCGGTCCAATATGAACCATTCTCTACCGGCCACACTGACGGCCATCGCCCAACAGAGAGCCGCGGGTATCGCGTACGTCATCGAGACCGCGCCAAATCCCATCGCTACCCCCAGTCCAAGGGCCGCCCCCAACGTGGGCCTGTAGCGCCATTCATATCCCAGCGCGACGACCAAAAGTGTACACACCAGCATCAGATGATGGGGTCCAATGATATTCGTTTCTTCGAGCCGGATTACGCTGAACAGCAACAGAGCGGAGCCGGCAAGCGCTGCCGCCCGTGACGTTCGGAAACAGCGCCTGAGCGCCCAGTACAACAGCCCGACCGCCAGAGATCCCACGAGCGCGATGAAGAAGCGTACGCGGACTTCGGGCGAAACCGTGCCGGCGGGCAATGCTTCTTGTCCCAGTTTGGCAAGATAGATCGACATCGGGCCATGCCAGTGCCGCCAATCGCCGGGGGTCCTCCCAAGAAAACTCCAGGGGGCTGAAATGTTCGAGGCGTAATCCGCCTCGTCCCAACACAATTCCGGCGACGCGCACGACAGCATGAGGCCCATCGACGCCAGGGCGATCGTCGTGACGGCTGACAGCGTTATGATCCGTTCTGAATGGACGGTCACCACTAGCTCCGGGTGGGGCAGGCGCTTTCTCCTGCCAATCCGCCCAACCTACGGATGCAACCTGTTCAACATCCTCGGAAACGCAATCGTCTCCCGAATGTGCTCCAACCCGCAGATCCACGCCACGCACCGTTCGATTCCCATGCCAAACCCGCCGTGCGGCACGGAACCGTACTTACGCAGATCGATGTACCAATCGAACGCCTCCTTCGGCAAATGATGCTCTTCAATCCGTTTCAGGAGCAGTTCCACATCGTGGATGCGCTGCCCGCCGCCGATGATCTCGCCATACCCCTCGGGTGCCAGCACATCCACCCCAAGCACCAGCTCGGGCCGCTCCGGATCGGGTTCGAAATAGAAAGCCTTAAACGAGGCAGGGAAGCGGTCCACCATGATGCAGCTCGTCTGGTCAGCCGTCAGAATGGTCTCATCCGTCCCGCCGAAATCGCCGCCCCACTGAATCTCGCTGCCCTTCGCCTGCAACAGCTTCACCGCATCGTCATAACTCATCCGCGGAAACGGTGCCTGGATCGCTTCGAGCTTGGTGACGTCCCGCTCCAGCCGCTTCAGTTCCTCGCGCCGGTTCTCCAGCACCCGCCCGACGATGAAGACAATCATCTCCTCGGCCACGCGCTTCACGTCTTCGAGCGTGGCATAGGCCATCTCCGGCTCCACCATCCAGAACTCGGTCAGGTGCCGCCGCGTCTTGGATTTCTCGGCGCGGAATGTCGGCCCAAAGCAATACACCTTGCCGAACGCCATCGCCGTGGCTTCGTTGTAGAGCTGCCCGGATTGCGTCAGATAAGCCTTATCGTCGTCGAAGTAATCGACTTCGAACAAGGTGGTGGTGCCTTCGCATGCCGCCGGCGTGAAAATAGGCGTGTCCACCAGCGTGAAACCATGCGAATCGAAATAATCGCGCACGGCCTTGATTACCTCGTGTCGCACCTTAATGGCCGCGTGCTGCCGCTGGCTGCGCAGCCATAAGTGACGGTGATCCATGAGGAAATCTACGCCATGTTCTTTAGGGGTAATGGGATACGGGTCGGCCTCCGCCACCCGCTGGAGCACCTCCACGTTCTCGACGTCCATCTCATACCCGCCCGGCGCGCGCTGCTCCGCGCGGATCTTGCCCGTGACAATCAGCGAGGTTTCCTGCGTGAGGTTCTTGATGGTTTCGAACAATTCCTCCGGCAGTTGGCTCTTCACGGCCACGCATTGCATGATGCCGTGGCCGTCGCGGACGATAGGGAATGCAATCTTCCCGGAGCGGCGCAGGTTGTACAGCCAGCCGGCGATTTCTACGGTCTGCCCCGCGTAATCGCCGGCCTTATCGATAGGGATACGATTCATGAGAGAAGCTCTGTATCGGAATTCTGCCCACCGTAGCAGCCAGCCCGGGGGAAGCTTTGTATCAGGGCACGACTTTAGCCGTGCCGTATGAGCGTACCGTCCACCCGGCTTTAGCCGCTGCAAGCCTCCGCGCCTACACCCACCAAGCCGCGGCCGGAGTTTCCTTCATCGCCACGCCTTGCAGGAAACCGGCGGCTTTCGAAAGCCCTTCCTCGGGCGAAAGCAGACTGTCCTCGTGTTCGATCGAGAGCACGTAGTCGTACCCGAACATGCGCAGGGTCGAGGCGAATTCCTTCCACCATCCGGCGTCATGGCCGTAGCCGCACGTGCGGAAAATCCACGCCCGGTTGCGCTCGTCCGTATAGCTCTTCGTATCGAGCACCCCGGTAAACGGCAGGTTGCGGTCGTAGATCTGCGTGTCCTTCGCATGCACGTGGAAGATGGAATCGCCCAGCAGACGGATCGCGGCGATTGGGTCGATCCCCTGCCAGAACATGTGGCTCGGATCGTAGTTGCAGCCCACAACCGGACCCGTGATGGCGCGCAGCTTCATCATGGTTTCGGGGCTGTAGACCACGAACCCGGGGTGCATCTCAATGGCCACCTTCACCCCGTGATCGGCCGCGAACTTGGCGTGCTCCTTCCAGTAGGGCGTCACCACCTCGTCCCATTGCCACTTGAGGATCTCCAGGTAATCCGGCGGCCACGGACAGGTAACCCAGTTGGGCCACTTTGAGTTCGGCGAATCGCCGGGGCAGCCGCTGAAATCCACCACCACCGGCACGCCCAGTTTCTCGGCCAGCAGAATTGTCTTACGGCTGGTCTCGCGGTCATGTTTGGCGCGTTTGCGGTCGGGGTGCAGGGGGTTGCCATGGGAGCTCAGCGCGCTGATGCTCACGCCGTGCTTCTCCAGCGTCTCTTTAAACTTAGCCAGCTCGGCAGGCTTGTCGAGCATCGACAGCTTGCAGTGGGCGTCGCCCGGGTAATTGCCCGTGCCAAGCTCCACCGTATGGATATCGTAGGTAGCGAGTTTCTTCAGTACATCTTCTAGCGGCATCTGAGACAACAGGGGGGTGAATACGCCGACTCTCACGGTGGTCTCTCCTTATGAGAAATAGTCTGGTGAAGACAACAACAACAGAATAACACCGGCCTCTCCGCATCGCGGTCACAGCCAACCTGAAATATTTCTGCGTAGAAATCAAGCCACTTAACCGTCTCCGCGCTCCGGCCAGCGCCTGACCGCCTGTTAGCGTCAAGTCGGGCAGGAAAATGTCGACAACCAAACAACAAGAAGCCAATCGGCAGAACTCTCCAAAATCTATAGGTCCGCGCACCCCCGAAGGTACGGCCGCCTCCCGCTTCAATGCCCTGCAATCCGGCATCGACGCCCAGGCCGAAGTCATCCCCGGCGAAAACCCCGCCCATCTCGAGGCTCTCGTCGCCGAATGTGGATGCTCCGCCGTCTCCGGCGCGGCGAAGCCTCCTTCTGGAGTTTCAAAGACGAGAGAGCGGGCGGCAAAACGAGTTTCCCCGAAGGCCGCATCATCGACTACGGGGACAAGATCTACGACCGCCTCCAGCGCCGCATCAACTCCATCCAGCGCAACTACCTATGCGCCCTGACAGAGCTCCAGAAACTAGAGAAGGTGGAGCAGGAGGTGGAGCAGGCGCTTCCGCCTGCCATCCCCAATGCCGCTTCCATCCGCGAAATTGGCTTCGTTCCTTCAATTCCCGAAACCCAAGCCGACCAGCCAGAGCAGGTGGACCAGGCGCTTCCGCCTGCCACTCCGGCCCTGGCTCAACCCGAATCGAATCAACCAGTCATCCCCGGAATTGGCTTCGTTCCTTCAACTCCCGAAACCCAGCCAGACCAGCTAGACCGGTGGACCAGGCGCTTTCGCCTGCCACTCCCGCGTTGGTTCAACCCGAATCGAATCGAATCAACCACCCATCCCCGAAATTGGCTTCGTTCCTTCAACTCCCGAAACCCGGCCAGACCAGCTATGCCAGCTAGACCAGGTAGCTCAGGTGGCTCAGGCGCTTTCGCCTGCCATCCCCGCCCCCGGAGGTCCCATCTCCATCTAAACCCGCCGCGCGTTGGACAATCCGGCTCACAAGCGGGTACGATGAAACTTCCCCACTTTTATGGCGCTGCGATTCTACAACACGCTCACACAACAGATTCAGGACTTCGCTCCCGAGCGCGATAACACCGTCCGCATGTACACCTGCGGTCCCACCGTCTACGACTTCGCGCACATCGGCAATTTCCGGACCTTCACGTTCGTCGACATCCTCCGCAAGACCCTGCGCGCCAACGGCTTCGCGCTGAACCACGTCATGAACATCACCGACGTGGACGACAAAATCATCCGCAACGCTGCCGCGCAGGGCAAGACCATCGAGGAGTACACGTCCACCTATATTCAGGCGTTTCTCGACGATTGCGATACCCTGCGCCTCGAACGCCCTGAGCGGCTCACGCCCGCCACCCAGCACATCGACGATATGGCTGCGGCCATCGCGCGCCTGGGCGAGGGGAGCCATACCTACAATAGCGATGGCTCCATCTATTTCCGCATCTCGACCTTCCCGCAGTATGGAAAGCTCTCGCATAACGATTTTAGCGGCATCCTGGCCGGTGCGCGGGTCGACATGGACGAGTACGAAAAAGCCGACGCGCGCGATTTCGCCCTGTGGAAGGCGCCCAAGCCCGGCGAGCACTTCTGGGAAGAGCCCATCGGACCGGGCCGGCCGGGTTGGCACATCGAATGTTCCGTGATGGCCATCAAGTACCTTGGTGAAACGCTGGACATCCACGCCGGCGGGGTAGACCTGATTTTTCCTCATCATGAAAATGAGATTGCACAATCTGAATCGTTGACAGGAAAGATTTTCTCGCGCTTCTGGCTGCATGCCGAGTTTCTCATGGTTGAGGGCCAGAAGATGTCCAAGTCGCTTGGGAATTACCTCACCCTGCGCGACGTGCTGGCGCGCGGCTATGAACCCGAGGCCATCCGCTACCTGCTTGCCTCGGCGCCATACCGCAAGACGCTCAATTTCACCTTTGACGGGCTGAAATCCGCCGCCACAGCCATCGACCGGCTGCGTAATTTCAAGCTGCGCCTGGGAACCGACCGGTATCCCGAGGGCGTTCAAGAACCGATGACGGCGCGCACCGCGGCGGCTTCGCAGGCTTTCATAGACGGCCTGAACGACGATCTGAACACCGCCGAAGCGCTGGCCGCCGTTTTTGAGTACGTGCGCGACGCCAACAGCGCCATGGACACGGGCGAGTTCCGCGCGGGAGACGTACCCGGGGCGCTCGAATTCCTGAAGCGCTTCGACTCCATTTTCGATGTGCTGCGGCCGGCATCCAAAGGCGACCATATTCAGGATGCGGAAGTGGAGAGCCTGATCGCCGAACGAACGGCCGCCAAGAAAGCCCGGAATTTCGCCGCGGCCGACCGGATTCGGGAGCAGCTTCTGGAGCAGGGAATCGTCATTGAGGACACTAAGTCCGGCATCCGCTGGAAGAGGAAATAGAGTGAATCTGCATACCAAGGCAGTGCATGCTGGCGACCGCAAGAAGGCCGCCTGCCAGATACCCGTTACCACGCCCATCTACACGGCGTCGAGCTACTCTTGCGACGCCATGCAGCAACTCGACCGCATCTTCGGCCGCGAGGAACCCGGCTACTGCTACGCGCGCTACGACAATCCGACCAACGCGGCTCTCGAAGCCCAGGTGAACGCCCTCGAGAACGGTCACGGCGCGCTGGCCTGCGCATCGGGTATGGTGGCGCTGCAGATCGCCCTGGCTACCGCGCTCGCGGACCGCCGCAAGTCGATTGTGGCCGCGGACGCGCTTTACGGCGCCAGCGTGGGGCTGTTGATGAACGTGTTCGAACCCTCCGGCGTGAGCGTCCGGTTCGCCGACGTTTGCGATTTGGACGGCTTCCGGGCGGTGGTCCGCGAAGTCCAGCCCGGCTGCATCCTGATGGAGGCCATCTCCAATCCGCTGTTGCGCGTAGGGGAAATCGACCGGATCGCCGAAATCGCGCGGGAGGCCGGCGCGGCGCTGCTGGTGGATAGCACCTTCGCCACGCCGCTGCTGCTGCGGCCGCTCGAACTGGGGGCCCACCTCAGCGTGCATAGCCTGACGAAGTACCTCTCGGGCCACGGCGACGTGCTGGGCGGTGTGGTGATCTCGGACGCGGAGCATTACGATGCGCTGCGCCGCTTGTCCCGCACCATCGGGCCGGTGCTCGGCCCGTTCGAGGCCTATCTGGCCATGCGCGGCATCAAGACCTTTCCGCTCCGCATGGAACGCCAGTGCGCCAACGCGCGCCTGGTAGCCGCATGGCTTGCGATCCACCCGAGGGTGGAACGGGTCTATTTCACGGGCGACCCCTCGCATCCCGACGCCGCCGCCATCCGCCGCTTGTTTCCACCGAACCTCTTCGGCGCCATGGTGAGCTTTGAAGTGCGCGACGCCGGAAAGCCGGAGATCTTCCGTTTCATGGACGGTCTAAAGACGATTGTCCGCGCCACCTCGCTAGGCGATGTCCATAGCATGATGCTTTACCCGTTAATCAGCTCGCACCGGGAGCTTGCGCCGAAACACCGCGAGCGGATGGGTATCCGCGACAACCTCGTACGCCTATCGGTAGGAATTGAGGCCGCCGAGGACATTATCGGCGACCTGGAACAGGCCCTCGGCTAGCCGGCGAGTACCTCCACGCGCTGCGGCCCACCAAAATCGATGGAGACGCGGGGGGGCCGGCACCGTGGATTCAACCACTTGCGCTGCGTCTTCAACTGACCGGTTGCGCCTGGCGCTGCCACGCCTCGACCGTCAGAGAGCCGTTGCCATACGCGATCCGTCTTCCACGAACCCGCCCGCCACGCGTGTCGCACGCCCCGGTCGCCGGCTCACACACAGATCTTAACTTCTGATAACAAACATTATGTAAACTTATGTACCGGGGCCGAAAAATGGCCCGGTCTCCGCTGAATCGAGACCGGGCCTAGGGGAAGAAATCGAAAACTCTTGACCGGCTCTAGCGATGCCCTCCTCCGTGGCTGCCGCCGCCGCCGCTCGATCGCGAGGCGCCGCCGGAACTGGGCCGCGACGGGCTAGCCATCGGAGCGCTGGGCCGCGGCGCCGGCGCGGCACGATAAGCCGGCGTCGCCGGGGTCTGCTGCCGCGGCGCGTTGGTCGTATTGCCGGAGCTGCCGAAACGAGTCCAGGCGTTAGTTCCGGACTGCGGCGTGGCCGGTCGGCCGCCAGTGTTCGCTGGCCGCGCACCGCCCTCCGTCTCCGTTCCGGGCGAGCCAAAACGCTGCCATCCGGAACCCTGCGGCGCGGGCGCATCGTTGGGCCGCGCCGTTGAATTCTGCGTTGGCTGCGCAGTATTCCGGCCTGGCGCGGCCTGCGTGGCGCCGGCCTGCGCGGGACGGTCTCCATATTGACGCCAAGGGCCGGACTGCCCGGGAAGTTGCTGCACCGGCGTGCTTTGACGGCCCCCGCTCTGTGCGGAAGGCGCGCCGCCGGGCGTTGTGACACCGGCGCGAGCGGCCTGGAAGGCCCGCTGCTGTTGGGCAAATGGGATCTGCTCCGCCGGTTTGGGCTGTTCGCGCGCAAAAAACTGTGCGTTCGCAGCGCTGCGCGGGGTGCCCGCCACCGCCTTGTCCGTGAAGCGGAGGTTAGCTGCTCCCGGCGCAATCGGAACGGGCCCCTGGGCGAACCTCGCGTCGTGAATCTGAGCGGCTGAGAAGTGGGAGATGCCTTGGAAATGGCCACCTTGGAAATCCGCGCCTCGGACCCCGGTGATGCCATTCATCACAGCGGCGTTTTTGTATACGCTGCCTACACCTACGCTAGAAATACCAATGTATCGGTTCATGTAGGCAGGGCGGCCGTAATACGCGCGTCCCCACCAGGGGCGCAGGGCCTCGTAAGGGGCCAGCGGAACCCAGCCGACATACCCCAAGCCAAAGCCTGCCCCCCCCCAGCCAACGAACCCAACCAATGCCGGCGACCAGTAATGTCTCGTGAACCGGGCGCCCGGATACCAAGCCCAACCGATCTGCGGGCGGAAGAACCAGCGCCCATAGTGGTATGGCGCCCATCCCCAGGGTTCATATCCGACCCACGTCCAGCCATACCAGTCTTCCCAAGTCCATTGCCCCGAGCTATACGGCGACCAGCCGGCCGGCTCGGTGGGTTGCCAAACATAGCCATAATCCGGCGTGTTCGCCCAGGAGCCGTACTGGTCCAAGTCCTCTGCGCCCGTGACCCCAGGCGGCACGTACTGGTCGCTGACCGAACTCAACTCCGCCCGGTCTCGGTTTTCGTTCCAATGGTCCCAGTCGTCCATCGCGATGGCATCCGTAACCTTAAACTCAGGGTCGCCTGCTTGGCCACGCGCCAATAAGGTCTGGCCCACGTTCACCCATTGCGATCCGGATGCCGTGGCCACCTCCACGGTACCTAGGCGAACGGTGATCTCGGAATCCCCGGCGTCGTCAACTCGGATTCGATAAACCCCTTCCTTAGAAGGCCGCACCGCTAAATTCTGAGTATCTACTTCAATATTGACGTCGGTCGGATGCAGCACCCGGTAGGTGACCGTGCCGCGCGCCACCTGGAACTGAAACCGGCTGTATTCCAACTCCGCGATCCGCACGGAAGCATCGCCGCCCATGCGCAGGGAGTTGGCGGCGTCCAATTGAATCTCAGCTCGGGAATTGGTGGCTGTGGCGATCTGGTCGCCGGTCATCAGCGGGGCGTTGATCACCCCCGCCACCCAGTCTCCCGAATCGCCCCGGCGCACGGTCACGTCGCCGTCCATCACGCTGATCCGGGCGACTCCTCGCTGGACGTCGTCGGGGTCGGCCTGCGCGCGAGCCGGACGGATAGAGCCAGCCATCAATAGCGCCGCGCCAGTGAGCGCTAGAAATCGGAACCGCGGCACCCGTTCCATCACTGCTCTCCTTAAATTGCACTGCGACGATAGCATCCGGGATGCCAAACTCTAAGTGCCTTGCGTTCAATAAATTAACTCCAATTAAGCCGCCTTGAAAGTGGCTGAAAACCACCACACTGGCCGTCTTCGATCATTCTCAGGGTGGGGCGGGCCTCCTGGCCTGCCTGCTTCGCCTTGGTCTTCATCCTAGAGCTTCATGTGTGTTAATAATATGCATAAGTATATTACTTTATGCTACATAGACTTAATAAATTACTCTGTTACATTACATCATGGAGAAAACCGCAATATGTCCGGTTGCAGGTTGCTAAACTGCCAGTACCGGAAGATGAGCGGGATCTTCGACGATGTCCGGATTGGCCTGCGGGGGCTGACAAGGCACCGCGGTTTCGCCTTGGCGGCGGTGTTATCGGTCGCTCTGGGCGCGGGCGCCAACACGACCGTTTTCACGCTCCTCAACGCGGTTCTTCTGCGGCGGCTCCCTGTCGAGGACCCCGGCCGGCTGGCGGCTCTGTTCACCGTTGACGCTCACAACCCCGGCGACCTGTTCTGCTCTTATCCGAATTACAAGGATTACCGGGATCGCAACGACGTCTTCTCTTCCCTCCTCCTCTACTCCGCCGTCAGCCTGAACCTGACGGGGCGCGGCGAACCCCAAAGTCTGGTTGGAGAGATCGTATCGGGCAACTACTTTTCGATGCTTGGCGTCCGCATGGCGCTCGGCCGTTCTTTTCTCCCTGAGGAGGATTCTGTCCCCGACGCCAGCCCCGTGGCCGTCATCGGCTATGACTTGTGGATGCGGCAGTTCGGCGGCGACCGGGGCGTAATCGGCCGGAGCCTGGAGTTGAACGGGCGGGCCTATTCCATTGTGGGGGTGGCGCCCCGGGGGTTCCAGGGGCTGGACACGCTGGCGGCCGGGCAGGTTTGGGTTCCGATGATGATGTACCGGCGCATCTATCCCTACCCTGCCTGGGTGGAATCGCGCCGGGCGCTGCTCTTTCCAGTGGTGGGCAGACTGAAGCCGGGCGTCAACCTGCGACAGGCCGAGGCGAGTCTTGGAATCCTGATGCGCAACCTGGAGCGCGAATATCCCCAGGACAACCAGGGCCGGCGCGTGAAGCTGATGCCGGTTGCGGAAGCGGCCATCAGCCCGGCCAACCGGCCCACCATTGCGAGGGTGGGCGCCGCCCTGGAGATTGTGGCCACGCTGGTGCTGTTGATCGCCTGTTGCAATGTGGCCAATCTGCTGCTGGCACGGGGAGCCGCTCGCGCAAAGGAAATCGCGGTTCGCTTGGCCATGGGCGCCAACCGGTGGCGGCTGGTCCGCCAACTGCTGGTGGAAAGCACGGTCCTGGCGCTTCTGGGCGGAGCGGCCGGCCTGCTGTTCGCCGGCTGGGCGCGCGACATCCTCTGGTCCATGCGCCCTCCGCTTCTGGCCTTTTCGGCGGTTCGTCTGGACCTGGATTTTCGCGTGCTGGGATACGCCTTGGCGGTCTCGCTGGCAGCCAGCCTCCTGTTCGGCTTGGCCCCCGCGCTTCGCGCGACGCGAACCGACCTGGCCTGCGATCTGAAGGAGCGGGCCGGCCCCGCGCCTTCCTCCCACACGGCCCGCTCCGTCCTGGTGGTGGCGCAAGTGGCGTTCTCGCTGGTAGCTCTCATCGGCGCGGGGCTGTTTGTGCGAAGCTTGAGCAACGCCGCGCACGTGGACCTGGGATTCACGCCGGACCGTTTGGGCACGCTGGCGTTCGACCTGGCGGACTGGAATTACGCAGAAGACCGCGGGCGCGAATACGACCGGCGCATTCTGGAGATCGCCGCGGCGGTTCCGGGAGTGGCTGACGCCGCCCTGGCCAAAGACCCGCCGTTCAAGGTCTCCCTCGCCCGAACCGTTCTGCTCCCCGGACGCGAGAGCGGCAGCGGACGCTTCACGCTGACCAGCCTGATCGGGCCAGGATACCTGAGCACGGCCGGCATCCCGCTGCTGCGCGGACGCGATTTTGGCCCGCTCGATGGGCGCGACGCGGCGCGCGTTGCCATTGTGAATGAGGCGGCCGCGGCTTACTACTGGCCGGGAGAGGACGCCGTTGGGAAGCGGTTGCGGTTCTATGGCGACGACCGTGTCGCGGAGGTGGTCGGGTTGGCGCGGAACGCCAATTACCAGACCGTCGGCGAGCTGCCGCAGGCGCTGATCTACCTGCCGCTGACGCAGAACTACTCGGCTGACGCCTTTCTCTACATCCGCGCCAGCGGCGACGCGGCCACCTCGCTGGCGGCCGTCCGCCGGGCCGTGCAGCCGCTCGACCGCAATCTGCGGCTGCAGACGGAGACCGTGGACCAGACGATCCGCCAGGCGCTGTGGGCTCCGCGTCTCACGGGATTGCTGCTGGGGGCGTTCGGCCTGCTGGCGGGACTGCTCTCCACCATCGGGATCTATGGCGTGGTTTCCTATTCGGTGAGCCAGCGAACGCGTGAGATCGGGGTGCGCATGGCGCTCGGCGCACTCCCTCGCGATGTCCAACTCGGGGTGATCCGCGAGGGCCTGCGCCTGGTGGGTGCGGGCGTAGCGGCAGGCATGGGAATCGCGCTCATCGCCACACAGGGTATACAGAGCCTGCTGTTGGCCACCAGCGCGCGCGACCCCCTTACCTTCGTGACGGTACCGCTATTTCTGACGCTGGTAGGCGTGGCCGCCTGCTGGCTTCCCGCAGTGCGGGCGACACGCATCGACCCGTCGACGGCTCTACGCGAAGAGTAGGGGTCGGGCATACCCCGACCCCCACGGTTTAGAGACCCTTGGTGACCAGGAATGCGATCAGGTCGACCACGCGGCAGGAATAACCCCACTCGTTGTCGTACCAGGCGAGGATTTTCAGGAGATCGCCATCGAGCACCTTGGTCATCTGGGAATCGACGATCGAGCTGTGGGAATTGTGCAGCATGTCGGTCGAAACCACGGGGTCCTCGGTGTAGGCCAGGATGCCCTTGAGCTCGCCTTCCGCGGCGGCTTTCAACGCGGCGTTCACGGCTTCGGTGGTGGTAGGCGTCTTGAGCACGGCCACCAGATCGACGGCCGATACGTCCGGAGTGGGTACGCGCATCGAGTAGCCATCGAGTTTGCCCTTCAACTGGGGCATAACCAGGCCAATGGCCTTGGCGGCGCCGGTGGTGGTGGGGATCATGTTGAGCGCGGCGGCGCGAGCGCGGCGGAGATCCTTGTGCGGGAAATCGAGCACGTTCTGGTCGTTGGTGTAGCTATGGATGGTGGTCATGGACCCTTTGAGGATGCCGAATTTCTCATGGATCACTTTAACCACGGGTCCCAGACAGTTGGTGGTGCAGGACGCGTTCGAGATGATGTTGTGCTTGGCGGGATCGTACATGGCGTCGTTGACGCCGAGCACCAGGGTCAAATCCTCGTTCTTGGCGGGCGCGGAAATGATGACCTTCTTGACCGGGCCGCGCATGTGCTTCACGGCATCCTTGGCGTCGGTAAACCTGCCGGTGGATTCGATGACGATTTCAGCGCCGACGGATGCCCAATCGAGCAGCGCCGGATCCTTTTGGGCGAACACCTTAATCGTCTTGCCGCCGACCGAGATGGAATCGGCGTGCGCGACGACTTCCTGGGGCAAGGTTCCCAGCACAGAATCGTACTTGAGCAGGTGCGCCAAAGTCTTCGTGTCGGTAAGATCGTTCACCGCCACAAATTCAACGTCCTTCCGGTGGAGGCTCGCTCGGACTACGTTGCGGCCGATGCGGCCAAAGCCATTAATGCCAACTTTCACTGCCATGTTTTCTCCTATTGATGGATGTGAGGGATCGGATGAAGGACCAGGATATCAGGATGCGGGTATCCGGGGCAACGGGCGGCACGGCGATGGTGAGGCAACCGCTCTCTGACGTTCGCGGCTCGGTAAACGTGCGCGGATCGGTGGCGGCGACAGAGGGCGCCCGCTCTCTGACGTTCGCGGCTCGGTTACGTTCGCGGCTCGGCTGCGTGCGCGGCTCGGCAAACGGCGCCAGAAGCCAACCGCTCTCTGACGTTCGCGGCTCGGATACGTTCGCGGCTCGGCGGCGCGGTTCGGTTACGCGGCCTGGCGCCGGCTAGTCGGCGCTCCACTCCGATTCAAGCATGCGCGAGTACTCGCCGGAGGCGTATAAGTCGAAGCGGAAATTGGCGGCGGTGACGATCGAGTGCGGCTGTGACGCCATGTAGCAGCGGTACATGGCATCGGCGAAGCGGTGGTAGTTGCGGAGGAACTCCTCGGAAAGGCTTTCAAGCGCGGGCGGTTGCGCGAAGACCGCGTTCAGGCCCACGGCGCGCGAGAAGACCGAGGAATAGTCAGCGACGCCCCATCGGACCAGCTTCTCCTGGACGGTTTGCGGCGGCTTGCCGGTGAGGAGCCCGGCGAAGCTCTGCTCGTGAATCTCAGCGCCATTCAGGTCGGGGATGCGGCTGGCGCATTCCTGGCACTGGGTGAGCCAGCGGCATACGTCTTTCCCCAGGAAGTAGAGCATGCGGATTTCGGCGTGGCGGCCGGTCAAGAGACGGCGTGTCAGGGCGTCCCAGTCGGAGCCATCGTCCGGGATGAGGCCGGCCATCATCAAAGCGGCCTTGGAGTTTTCCAGCAAGGCGGTAGGCGGCACGCGTTCGTTGAACGGGTGCAAGATCAAGGGCGGCAACTCCCAAACGGTTTCGCCGAGCGTCTTAACGGACATCGATCGTTGGTACTCCCGTTCTACTTATCGGCTAAAACGGGGGGAACTTTCAATAGGCTTGGTCATGTATAGCCGTCCCGGATTTCCCTTAAGGAGTTCAACGCCGAGAGCAAAACCTTGAAGCGGAAACGCGGAGAAAGACGCTAAAGAAGGATCGGACATGCAGGGGGGTGGAGGGCGGGGAGTTTGAGAAACGCACACCGCCGGCGCAGAGGCG
Source organism: uncultured Solibacteraceae bacterium (assembly GCA_964457555.1). Lineage (GTDB taxonomy): Bacteria > Acidobacteriota > Terriglobia > Bryobacterales > Bryobacteraceae > BOG-224. Next base: position 197,689 of record CAYWHA010000001.1, on the reverse strand, counting down.
CAGAGCAGAGCGCGCGGAAACGGATTCCCTGGTTGAACTCGGCGCCTCGGCGGTGGCGCCCTCAGAATAGCTTGATGCGCAGAAACTTCTGAGGGCTTGCCCGGAAATCCTTCAGGTTGTCGCGCATCTCCCGCGCGGCGCCGTCCAGTTGTTCGTACCATTGCGAGGTCTCTAGGAGGGGCCCGGCGTTGGCGTCGTCCACGGTTTGGATCAGCGCTTGCACGCGGCCGTTCCAGGCGGAGTACATGGCGTCGGACCGGATGAATTCGGTCCCGCGCAGGGTGGCGATGGAACTCCGCAGGTCCTCGGCGGCCTTCAGCAATTGGTCGTATTCGGCGGAGTCGTGAAGGTACACGCCGGGGCTGGTGCGCGCCGATTGGAGACGCGCCAGACGCTGGTCCAGTTCCACCAGGGGCTCGGCGATCTGCCTGTAAAACTGGTCCGTATGGATCGCCTGGCCAATGCCGGTGGTGACGTCGGTGGCGGCGCGAAGCCCGCGTTGCGCCTCGTTCAGGCGCTTCATCAGGTCGTCGTAAACAGCTTCTCCCATCACGAACTGGCCCACGCGGCTCTGGCCCCGCTCGATATCGGTGACCACCGCGTCAATGGATTTCAAGGCTTGGTCGAACTGGGTCAGGTCCAGGCTCTTCAGCAATCCCGCCGGCGGCTTGTAAGTAATCTCGCCATTGGGCGCAATGGGTTTCTCGCTCTTTCCGCTGGCGATATCGACGAACATATCGCCGACGAGCGTGTCGGGGCTGATCTCGGCAACCGAGTCGGCGGGGATTCGCGACAGGCGGTCGCCATCGGCCTTGACGATCACTTGAATGACGCGGTTGGGATCTTTAGAGCCGGAAAGAGCCACGGAGTAGACCTTGCCCACCGCAATGCCGTCGACGCGCACCGGCGCTCTTGCGACCAGTCCCGTGGCGTCCGGGATGTACAGGTAAAGGCTGACTTTCTCTTGGAAATGCAACCCTCCGGCGAGCAGATATGCCAGCTCGGCCAGGATAGCGAGCGCCGCCAGGGACACGGCCGCAATGCGAAACTTCGCCCAGTTGACTTGGCCGGCTGTGGGCATTCACTCGGATTGTACCGCGACCCGCTTTCCTGGTACCGTGTAGGATTGAAAATCCGATCCCGGAAATTCGACGGCCGTTGCGCCAAACACAAACGCTACAACCCGGCGACCGATGGAGTGGGCGGCATACGAGGCGGCTGCCCGCGTTGCGGCCTGCTCTTCGAGATCTGGGAAAGCTCCCTCAAGTTGAACCGCCTGATCCGGAACTTCGATCCCAACTACGATGACCTGGAGCCTCGGAAGGAGCCTGTGCCGCTCGTCGACCCCCGCCAGATGAGCTTCATGGATTGACGGTCAGGCCTTGAGCACTTTCGAGAACACGTCGCGGAAGCGGGCCATTTCCGCATCGGTTCCGATGGTCACGCGCAGGAGGTTGTCGAGCGGCGGAAACGGGCGGCCGGGCGCCACGCCCAGGCGCGGCATAGCTTCGGTGAATTCGCGCGCGTTGCGGCCAACATCGATCATCACGAAGTTTGCGTGCGGCTCGATGAACTTCAAGTTCCGCTCGCCGAGCCACGAGCAAAGCTCGCGGCGGGTACGCGACAGGGATGCACAGCGTTCCGCGACGATGGTCTGGCGGTTGGCAAGGGCGGCCACTACCGCGCGGGCGCTGACAATCGAAATGACGCCCATGCGCAAGGGGGTCAGGCGCCGGACGATCTCGGGACTGGCGGCCGCGAAGCCCACGCGCAGTCCGGCCATGCCGTAGATTTTGGAAAACGTGCGCGTGACAATGACGTTCTTGCCCTGCTGCAAATAGGGCAAGGCGCTTTCGAGGTCGGGAGTCTCGCCGAACTGGATATAGGCCTCGTCCACCACGAGGGTGGTATCCGCGGGCAGGTTCGCCACGAGCCACGCCAAATCCTTCCGGGTGGTGATGGCGGAGGTAGGGTTGTTCGGATTGCAGAGGTAGATCAAACCGCCGCGCGACTTGCCGGCGGCCTCGGCAAGCTGCTGAACGTCCACGGAATAGTCCGGCCGCAAACCTGTGCGGACCACGGGACGGCCCATGCCGCGCGCCACCTCCGACGGACCTTCGAAGGTGGGATTGGGCAAGATCAGCGGCGCCGCGGCCGAGGTGAATTGGTCGATGACGAGGTGCAGAACCTCGCTCGAACCGGCGCCGGTGACGATCTGCTCCGGTTGCAGGCCTTCGCTCGCCGCGATGGCGGTTTCGATATCGCGGAACTCCTGGAAATGGTAGCGGCCCGAGGTGGGCAGCACGTCGCGCATGGCGGCCAGCGAGACTTCCGGCGGGCCGAGAGGATTCTCGTTGGCGTTGAGCCACACCATATTGGCGGGCAGGTTGGCGGCGTTCACCGTGGCGCGCTGTGCGTAAGCCGCCTCCGGCAACATGCGAATGGCGGCGGCGGACAGACCCAAGCGCGCCGCGAAGCCCCGTCTGGTGATCATGGATGCCTCCCTGGTATTGGAGACATGATACAACGAACCGGCTGCCGCGCGCCGGGCTGGGCGCATAACGCTCGCGGTATAATGGAAATCGTTATACAAGAAGACGCGTGATCAAGAGCTTCGCGGAGAAACGAACTTCGGACCTTTTCGAGACCGGTAGGAGCCGCCGCTGGAACTCGGTTGCCCGCGCCGCGGTGCGCAGACTGGCGCAGATCGACTCGGCGACGGCCCTGGACGAACTGAATGCGCCTCCTGGAAACCGGCTGGAAGCCCTGAAGGGGGACCGCCGCGGCCAGCATAGCATTCGCGTCAACGATCGGTGGCGGATCTGTTTCCGTTGGTAAGACGATGGGGCGTATGACATGGAGATTGTCGATTACCACTAGACGAGAGGAGTAAGGACATGAGCATAAAGCGTCCTGAAGGGGGCTGGAACGTCACTCGCGCCCCGGTTCATCCGGGCGAGATGCTTCGCGAGGAATTCATGAAGCCATTGGGGATTTCGATCAACGGCCTCGCTTTGGAGCTGCACGTACCGGTCACCCGTATCAGCGAGATCGTTAACGAACGCCGTGGCATCACCGCCGATACGGCGTTGCGTCTGGCGCGGCACTTCGGCACGAGCGCCGATTTCTGGATGAATCTTCAGCGGGACTACGAACTCATTCTGACCCGGCAGAAGTCCTTGAGTACCATCGAGAGGCAGGTCCGGCGGCGCATGATCGCGGCGTGAGAACTCGCTCGGTTCACCGGTCACCCGCCGGTAACCCAGCGGCTACCTTTCGGCGCCCACGTCAGACTTCTCGAATGCTTGGAGTTGATTACGCAGAATCGGTGGGAGATCGGCCGGGGAAACACGACTATCGGAAAGTGCGCGAACGAAATTCTGCTTGCCCCCAAACGCTCTAACATACCGAGCTAACGCATCCGAGAGCAGTGCTTCCACTACCTGCTTAGAGGTCTTCGGCGCCGTCGGACTCGGGTTGACTTTCTCCGAGAGCAGCCAATCCAGCGTGCTCAGATGGCACTTTGTTCCACGGATCTCGACAGCATCCCCGCCATCGGGCTCCGCATCGGTAGGCCCCTGGCCGTCCGGACGGACGAGGACAAGACCGGAGACAATATAAAACTGTGCATCAGCCGTCCTCTGCGCCGCGTACAGCCAGAGCTTTAGGCCGCGCAACTCCGAACACAACTGGGAGACCAACGCTGGAGCCTCTTCAAAGCGAACCTTGGTTGTGTCATAGCTCATCCCGAAAAGAGGGTCGCCCATTACGTGCTGCGACTTTCCCGTCGGAGACTGGCCGACCAGTGCCGCGGACGAGCAGGCTATGCAGACGGCGGCGACTACGAATCTACTGGCAGCGTACCGGCTCGTGCGCATAAGCTAGAAGTCTAGCAGACGGCTGTCCCAGCAAGGCTGACCCGTCAATCCGCTGCGGCGAGAAAGTGCGCTTACCCGCTCATGGACGACAAAAATTCCGCGTTGCTGCGGGTCTTGCCAAGTTTGTCCAGGATCATCTCCATGGTCTCTACCGGTGACAACGGGTTCAGGACTTTGCGGAGAATCCAGACGCGGTTGAGTTCTTCCTTGGGGAGCAGGAGCTCTTCCTTGCGCGTGCCGCTCTTGTTGATGTCGATGGCGGGGAAGACGCGCTTGTCGACGAGCTTGCGCTCCAGGTGGATTTCCATGTTGCCGGTGCCTTTGAACTCCTCGAAGATCACGTCGTCCATGCGGCTGCCGGTATCGATGAGGGCGGTGGCGATGATGGTGAGCGAGCCGCCTTCCTCAATGTTGCGCGCGGCGCCGAAGAAGCGTTTCGGACGCTGCAGAGCGTTCGAATCCACGCCGCCCGAGAGCACTTTGCCGGATGGCGGAACAATGGTGTTGTAGGCGCGCGCCAAGCGGGTGATGGAATCGAGCAGAATCACCACGTCGCGCTTATGCTCGACCAGGCGCTTGGCCTTCTCGATGACCATTTCGGCCACTTGAACGTGGCGCGTGGCGGGCTCGTCGAAGGTGGAGCTGATCACCTCGCCGCGCACGCTGCGCTGCATGTCGGTGACTTCCTCGGGGCGCTCGTCGATGAGCAGGACGATCAGGCTGACGTCGGGGTGGTTGGTGGTGATGGAGTTGGCGATGCTCTGCAGGAGCATGGTCTTGCCGGTGCGGGGCGGCGAGACGATCAGCCCGCGCTGGCCTTTGCCAATGGGCGTGAGGAGGTCCATCACGCGACCCGAATTGTTTTCGCGGGTGGTTTCGAGCTTGAGGCGTTCGTCGGGATAGAGCGGCGTGAGATTGTCGAAGAAGATCTTGTTGCGGGCCTCCTCGGGCGGCTCGAAATTGATGGCGTCCACCTTGATGAGGGCGAAGTAGCGCTCGCCTTCCTTGGGCGGACGGATCTGGCCGGAAATGGTGTCGCCGGTGCGGAGGTCGAAGCGGCGAATCTGCGAGGGCGACACATACACGTCGTCGGGACCGGGCAGGTAGTTGTACTCGGGCGCGCGCAGGAAGCCGAATCCGTCGGGGAGGCACTCGAGCACGCCCTCGGAGAAGATGAGGCCGCTTTTCTCGGCCTGCGTCTGGAGGATTTTGAAAATCAGCTCCTGCTTGCGGAGGCCGGCGTAGTTGGCGATGTTCATGCCCTTGGCCACCTCGTTGAGCTTCTGGATGCTCATGTCCTTGAGCTCGACCAGATCGAGGGTGGGGGTGCCGTTCTTGAGATTCTGCACGGCCCTGCGGCGATGCATTCCCAGTCCGCCGTGCAGAGGCTCGGCGGGAGGCGGCGCGGGAGTCTCGGCCGGCTTGTCTTCGGGCGGCTTGCTCTCTGCCGCGGGGGCCGGCTTAGGCTCGGCGGGAGGCGGCGGCGCCGCGATTACCGGGCGGATGGGATTGCGGCCGGCGCGCTCCGGATCGTTCAAGGGTCTGCCGGCGGATCGCTCCGGGCGGACGGGTTTTTCGACGGCGGGGCCATCTCCGGGGGCGTTGTCCCCGGTGGCGCGCGCCGGGATGGCGGGTTCGCGGACGGGCGGCGCGGGGGGCGCTCCAGTCTGCTCTTCGGTGGGCTTGTCTGATTTATCCTGCGGCGGGAGGCTTCCTACCGTGGTCGGAGTGTTGTCGTTATTGCTTGCCAAATTTCCCTCACTCCCCGGCCGGTTACGGCCGAGAATGGCAGCGGTTCCACACCCTCCTGGCGGATGGCGGGAAGACTGCGCTCTTGTTCAGATCGATTCAATTTGTCGAACTTCGTGGCGATTACCAGGAACTGCCTGCCCCGATCCTCGAGCCACCGCTTCAGGTCCAGATCCTTGTCCGTCCATCCGCGGCGGGCATCCAGAATCAGGCAGGAAAGTCTCAGGGTTTCCGCGCTTTCCAAATACTGCTCGACCAGTATCTTCCATTCGAGCTTGTGCCGCACGGGCACGCGGGCATATCCATAACCGGGCAGATCGACGAAGTAGAAAGCGCCGTCGACGCGATAAAAATTGATCGTTTGCGTTCGACCCGGGGTATTGCTCGTGAAAGCCAACCCTTTGCGGCCCGCCAGGGCGTTGAGCAAGCTGGATTTCCCTACGTTACTTCTCCCCAAAAACGCGACCTGGGGCAGCCGGTCGGACGGAAACATCTCCGGCTTGCCCGCGCTAACTACAAATTCCGTATGCAACGGCTCAGTGCGCCCGGCTCTCTTCCAGTACGGGCTGAACCACCACGTCGGCGGGACCCGGCGGCATGGGAAGCGCCACCAACTCGCGCTCCAGGGCGATTTTCAGCACTTCGTCCATGGATTCCACGAAATTCAGCTTCATGGATTGTTTGATCGCGTCCGGAATGTCCGGGAGATCCTTCTCATTTTCCCGGGGCACGATTGCCTCCAGGATGCCATACCGATGGGCCGCCATCAACTTCTCTTTCAGCCCGCCGATCCCGAGCACCTTGCCGCGCAAGGTGATTTCGCCGGTCATGGCGAGGTCGCAACGCACCGGGACGCGCGTCAACGCGCTGCAGATGGTAGTGGCCAGCGTAATGCCCGCCGAAGGGCCGTCCTTTGGAATCGCGCCTTCGGGGACGTGAATATGAACGTCCAGGTTGCGATAAAAATCGCGCGGCAGGCCAAAGGCATGGGCCCGCGAGCGGATATAGCTCATGGCCGCCTGGGCCGATTCCTGCATCACGTCGCCCAATTTGCCGGTGATGGTCAGCTTACCCTTGCCGTCCATCAAGGTACACTCGACGGTCAGAATCTGGCCGCCCACCTCGGTCCACGCCAGGCCGGTTGCCGCGCCGATTTCGTTCTTCTTCTCCACGCCCAGGTCGCGGAATTTCCAGGGACCGAGCAGGTCCGGCAACTTGGCGCCATCGATGACGGTCTTCGAAAGCGCCTTCTTGTCCTTGCCGCTCTTGCTGTTCACCACCTGGCGCGCTACCTTGCGGCACAGGTTGCCGATTTCGCGCTCCAGATTGCGGACGCCGGCCTCGCGGGTGTAATACTGGATGACGCCGTTCAGACCCTCGTCGGAGAACTCGATCTGGTCCTTGGAAACGCCGGTCTGCTCCAACTGCTTAGGGACCAGGAAGCGCTTGGCGATCTCCATCTTCTCCAATTCGGTGTAGCCCGAAAGGCGGATCACTTCCATGCGGTCCTGCAAAGCCGGGGGCACGGTGTGGAGAACGTTGGCGGTAGCAATGAAGAAAACCTGGCTGAGATCGTACTCGACGTCCAGATAATGGTCGACGAACATGAAGTTCTGCTCGGGGTCCAGCACCTCTAGTAGCGCAGCCGAGGGGTCGCCGCGGAAATCCATGGACATCTTATCCACTTCGTCGAGCATGAAGACCGGATTTCGCGTGCCCGCCTTCTTCATCATCTGGATGATCTGGCCGGGCAAGGCGCCGATGTAGGTGCGCCGGTGGCCGCGGACTTCCGCCTCATCGCGGACGCCGCCGAGCGACAGGCGGACAAACTTGCGGCCGGTAGCCGCGGCGATGGACATTCCGAGCGAGGTTTTGCCCACGCCGGGAGGGCCAACGAAGCACAGGATGGAGCCTTTGGGGTTCTTCACCAGCCGGCGCACGGCCAGGAACTCCAGGATGCGCTCCTTGATCTTTTCGAGGCCGTAGTGATCCGATTCGAGGACCTTCTCGGCAAACTTCAAATCCCGGATTTCCTTGGACCGCTTCTTCCACGGCACGGCCAGGAGCCAGTCCAGGTAATTGCGCGATACGGTGGACTCGGCCGACATAGGCGGCATGTTTTCGAGGCGCTTCAGCTCGGCCAGGGCCTTTTCGAGGGCGTCCTTGGTCATGCCTGAAGTTTCGATCTTCTTCTTCAGCTCGTCGATCTCGCTCTTTTCGCCGCGGCCCAGTTCCTTTTGAATGGCCTTGATCTTCTCGTTGAGGTAATATTCCTTCTGGGCCTTTTCCATCTGCCGCTTCACGCGGCCTTGAATGGTGCGGTCGACATTGAGCTTTTCGATCTCGATGTCGAGCATCTCGGCTACGCGAGTCAGGCGGTCTACCGGATCGAAAACCTCCAGCAGATCCTGCTTTTCCTCGAGGCTGATGGGCAGATTGCCGCCGACCGTGTCGGAGAGCTTGCCGGGATCGTCCACGCGGATGGCCGCGAGCATGGTCTCGTAATTCAGGTTCTGACTCAGTTTGACGTACTGTTCGAACAGCCCGGTTACGCGGCCGACCAGCGCTTCAAGCTGCGGACCCGCTTCCACTTTGTAAGCGGCCGTGCGAACCGTGGCGCGGAAGAAACCCTCGTCATCGGAAACCGAGACCACTTTGGCGCGCTCGACGCCTTCAACCAGCACCTTGATGTTGCCGTCCGGAAGCTTGAGGCTCTGGACGATCTTGACGACGCAACCCACGCTGAAGATTTCATTCGGCTTGGGTTCGTCGATGGAGGCGTCGTGCTGCGTGGCAAGGAAGATGGTCTTATCCCCAGCCATCGCCTCTTCCAGAGCGCGCACGCTCGATTCCCGGCCGACCACGAACGGAGTCATCATGTACGGGAAGATGACGACGTCGCGGATAGGCATCATCGGCAGACGTTTTGTATCGGATTTTTCCTTAGAAGTCAGCATTGTTCCATCAGGGGGAAACGGTCTCGCCCCCTGGGCCCCTGAACGCCGGTTTCAATAATTCCCAGTTATCCGGCCTTTTCCAATAGTGTAAGACTGATTTTCTGATTTAGCACCATGTCTTTGGTGACTAAAAACTCCCGCACCTTCTTGTAAGACGGCAGGTAATACATCAGATCGAGCATCAGATCCTCTAGGATCATGCGCAACCCGCGGGCCCCCACCTTGCGCTCCATGGCCAGCTCGGCGATGGCCTCCAGAGCCTCATCGCTGAACTTGAGACGGACGTTTTCGAACTCGAAAAGCTTCTGATACTGCTTGATGATAGCGTTCTTGGGCTTGGTGAGGATCTGCACCAGCGCGGACTTTTCCAAATCCTCCAGCACGGCGGCTACAGGCAGGCGGCCGATGAACTCTGGGATGAAACCGAACTTGATCAGATCGACCGGCTGCACCTGCGAAAGCAAATCGATATCGCGGCGTCCGCTGGCGCTTGAGAGGCGCATGCCGTTGCGTTCCTCTTCCTGGAGGAAACCGATGGACTTCTTCCCCGCCCTGCGCGCAATCACCTTTTCCAGCCCCACGAACGCGCCGCCGCAGATGAACAGGATGTTGGTGGTGTCGACCGGCGTAAATTCCTGGTGCGGGTGCTTGCGCCCGCCCTGCGGCGGAACATTGGCCACCGTGCCTTCGAGAATCTTCAGCAAGGCCTGCTGGACACCTTCGCCCGACACGTCGCGGGTGATGGAGGGGTTCTCGTCTTTGCGGCAGATCTTATCGATTTCGTCGATGTAGATAATGCCCTGCTGGCACTTCTGCACGTCGCCATCGGCGGCCTGCAAGAGCTTCAGGATGATATTCTCGACGTCCTCGCCGACGTAGCCGGCCTCGGTCAAGGTGGTGGCGTCCACAATGGCGAAGGGAACTTCGAGGACCTTGGCCAGGGTCTGCGCCATCAGCGTCTTGCCGGTTCCGGTGGGACCGATCAGCAGGATGTTGGACTTCTGCAGCTCCACATCGCTGCCGCGCATGCGGTTCATGTGGACGCGCTTGAAGTGGTTGTAGACGGCGACCGACAGCTTCTTCTTGGTGGCGTCCTGTCCAATGACGTACTGGTCGAGAAACTCCTTGACCTCAAGCGGCTTGGGGATCCGGTTGGGGGCCCCGGCCTGAGGCTCGACTTTATCGTCCTCTAAAATCGAGTTGCAAACCGCGATGCACTCGTCGCAGATATAAGCGCGAGGATAATCGCTGGGCGAGGAGATCAGCTTTCCGACTACGTCCTGGCTTTTGTGGCAAAAAGAACAGCGTAGAGCTTCCGCGGACCCGTCACGCTTCACCTGGCATCTCCTGTTCCACCGCTAGCGGCGGCCGTCTCGTCAAGTTCCTGCGGGCCGGAAACGTCAATGTGCTTCGACTCTATTATCACCTGAACGGATATCCTTAGCAATGTTGCCCTAATAAAGGGTCATATGGGCCGCGCGGATCACTCCGCGGTCTTCCTCGCGTGCTCGAAAAGAAAACTCAGCGTCTTTTCGGTCTGAATATGGTCGGCAATGCGCCTTAATGTGCCATCCTTCTCAAAGCGCATCTGCACGGCGGCCACCGGCTGTCTCTCCTGGCGCGCCACGCGCTCAATCTCCTTATCGACCTCATCGCGGGTGACGGCGATCGCCTCACGCTCCGAGATCCGGGTGAGCAGCAGCGACGCCTTGACCTCCTCGACTGCCTTCGGGCGCTGGGATTCCTTCACCTTTTCCCAATCGATCTTGATGGATTTCGGATCGAGGCCTTGCTCCGCCATCACGCGCAGGCTTTGTTCCACGCGATTGTGGATCTGCCGCTCGACGAACGCTTCCGGTACGGGAAAATCGTGCATTTCCACTAGCTTGGCGACAATCAGGCTCTTGGCTGCCTGCTGCGCTTCATACTGCCGCCGGGCGAATATGTCTTTGCGGAAGGCTTCGCGCAGTTCCTCCAGGTTTCGGTAGTCTCCCAGGTCCTGCGCGAACTCGTCGTTCAGGTCAGGCAGATCCTTGCGGCGGATGCCTTTGACCGTGGCTTGAAACTTCACGGTCTTTCCGGCCATGCGCGGGGAGCCGAAATCCTCCGGGTAGGCCACTTCGAATTCCTTTTCGTCGCCCGGGGAAAGGCCGCGCACGTTCTCAGTGAAAGCCGGAAGCGTGTCCGCGCCACCCATTTCGAGGACCATTTCGTCCTGGCTGATCGGTTCGCCCTCAATCCCTCCGATACTACGAATCGAAAGCACCGCGTGATCGCCGTCCTGAACCGGCCTGGGGTCCACATTGACGTACTGCGCCTTCTGGTTGCGGACCTCCTCCACGCGCTTATCGATGTCGGCTTCGGTCACTTCGGGTTCGTGGTAAGGGACTTCCACGTCCTTATAGTCGAGCAATTCGACTTCCGGAACCACTTCGAACTCGGCGGTGAAGCGCAGCGGCTCGCCGTCGTGGAAGTGGACGTCCTTGACGTCGGGAGTGGCGACGGCGGATAGATTCTCGGCTTCCATGCGCTTTTGGAGATGCACGGGAATCAGGTTCTCCAATAACTGCCGCCGAATCTCCGCGGCGTACTCCTTACGGAGGATGGCAACAGGAACCTTGCCCGGACGGAAGCCCCGGAGCTTGGCGCGTTTCTGGACGTCTTGGAGCACCCGGCTAGTCTCCAGTTCCACATCTTGAACGGGGATGGAGATTTCGAGCGAATGCCGACAACCTTCGACTAAAGGCAAAGGGATTGACCTCTGGAAAGAAGCGATGGCGTAAGTTCCATGATAGCACGGGGGTGGCTCGAAGGAAGGCCGCAACCACAAGCCGCTGGTGAAACCAGAATGCGGATCTGATACCCTTTCCTGATGACGCCAACAGTCAAAAGGGTTCTGCAAGCCGCATTCTGGTTCGTTTTAGGTCATCTGAGCTGCGCCGTAATGCACCATCGCGAGTGGTTCGGGATGCGCTAGCCGAAGAAGCGCCGCCGGCAAAGACCGGCGGCGGTACTGCTACTGATACGACACGCAGTTGTCGCACCACTTGCCGTCGTCGTCGAAGTGCGGCCAGCCCTGCCCGCCGTGGAAGTTCATTAGTTTGATGTTGTCGTATTGCGGCGTGGGCTCGAAGTAACCCGGTTCGCGCAGGTGCTGCTTCACCACGTCTTCGTTCAACTCCAAACCGATGCCGGGCTTATCGGGCACGGTGATGTAGCCCTTATCGATGATGGGCTTCGAAATGCCGGTGACCAGGTCCTGCCACCAGGGCATGTCGGCGGCATGGTGCTCCATGGCCAGAAAATCCTCCATCACGCAGGCAACGTGCGCCGAGGCGACGGTGTTAATAGGTCCGCCGGCCATGTGGATGGCGGTATGCATCTTGGCCTGGGCCGCGGCGGCCGCGATGAGCTGCGTCTCGATGGCGCCGCCCGACGTGCCGGGGTCGATGTGAACCACGTCCACCGCCTGGCTATCGATCAGCGAATCGAAACCGCCGCGCAGGCCGAAGATGTCCTCGCCGGTGCCGAGCGGCGTATTGGTGGAGTCGTGGATGGTTTTCAGTCCCCGCCAGTTGGTCCAGGGAATGATGTCCTCCGCCCACGCGAGATGGTACGGCTCGAAGGAATCCGCCAGGCGAATGGCGTTCTTGACGGTGAGAGCGCCGAAATGGTCGAGAGCCAGCGGGATGTCCGGGCCGATCACGGAGCGCCCCATGGTCAGGAACTCGCACAGGTAATCCTGCCCCTTTTCCGTGAGGTACCCGTTCGCAAAGGCGCCCGGCTTATCGCGGACCAGCGACATGGGCAAGTCCATCTTCATAAACGTGAAGCCCATGGCGAAGCGCTTCCGGAAGCGCTCCTCGTAGATCTTGATGTCCGGCGATTCGGTGGTATCGCAATACATGCGTACCTTGTCGCGCTTTTTCGTATCCGCCAGGAGCTTCCACAGCGGAACGCCCAGAACCTTGCCCCGAATGTCGTTGAGCGCAAAATCGATGGCGCTGTAGCCTCCGCCGGCGCGGCCATGGTTGGAGAACGCACGGAAACTTCTCAGGATCTGCTGAACCTGCGTGGGGTCCTTTCCCAAAATCATGCCCTTAAAGATGAGCGCGTTGTCCTTGCCGCCCGCGTCGCGCACCTCGCCGAGGCCGTATACGCCCTGGTTGGTGTCGATCCGAATGAACGGATAGTCGTAGTTGGCGGCGATGGTCAGAGCGCGCATGTCGGTGATCTTCAGATTGCTTGGCGCCGAGTTGGTCTGCACGGGCCTTTGCAGGGTTTGCGCGTCCACCTGGGTCTTGGACATCTGGAACAGGCCGGCTGCCGCCCCTGCCCCCGCTGCCCTCTTCATGATTCCGCGTCGGGTGATGATATCCATACTTGTTCTCCGATTTCGTGGCCGGGCTTCGACCGGCTGATGGTTAGTCTAACACCAAGCCCCTAAAGGCGGTTCCGTGGGGTAGGCGCTGGACTGCGCTTCTCTACCGTTCGACCCGCGATACGCTCCGATCAGTCTCAGAAGCTCGTCGGGAGGCTTGGATTGTGTTGTAATAGAACCACTTTACTGGGAATGAGGGAACCTATCAAGCGCTTCCGTAGGGCATCGAAGAGCGCCGGTCTGAGGGTGCGAGAGATCGGCATGATTGCGAAGGGTCTGCTCTCCGCGGACCATCCGGTGCTGGCGCACGTGATTCCCATGCGCCGCTGCAATCTGGCGTGCGCGTACTGCAACGAATTCGACGACCATTCCAAGCCGGTCGCGGTGGAAACCATGCGCCAACGGCTGGACCGTCTGGCCGAGCTCGGCACGTCCATCGTGACCATTAGCGGCGGAGAACCGCTGCTGCACCCGGACCTGGACCGGCTCGTCGCACACGTGCGGCGCCGCGGCATGATCGCCGGCCTGATCACCAACGGCTACCTGCTGACGGCCGATCGCGTGAAGCGCCTGAACCGCGCAGGCCTGGACCATCTGCAAATCTCCATCGATAACGTGCTGCCGGACCAGGTGTCGAAGAAAAGCTTGAAGGTGCTGGACCGGAAGCTGCAGGTTCTGGCCGAACACGCCGAATTTCATGTGAATATCAATTCGGTGGTGGGCGGCGGCATACGCGATCCAGAGGACGCCCTGACGGTAGGGCGGCGGGCGCTGGAACTGGGTTTCACCAGCACGGTGGGCATCATCCACGATGGCGACGGCCAATTGGAGCCGTTGGGCGACCGGGAGCGGGAAGTCTACCAGGCCATGCGCTCCATGGAAAAGAGCAGTTACGCGCGGATCAACTATTTCCAGGACAACATCGCGCAAGGCAAGGAGAACGGGTGGCGGTGCCGCGCGGGATCGCGTTACCTCTACATTTGCGAAGACGGGCTGGTACACTACTGCTCCCAGCAGCGCGGCTACCCGGCCAAGCCGCTGATGGAGTACACGCTCGAGGATATACGCCGCGAATACCGCACGGCCAAGAGTTGTGCGCCGCGCTGCACGGTCGCGTGTGTGCACCAGGTTTCCTATCTGGATTTCTGGCGCGGTGAACAGGATCTGGCGCCGTCGCTGGCTGTGAATCAGCCGGGCGGGCTGGTGCAGATCCAATAAGAAGAAGAGGAAGAGCGCGACCAGGGTGTGGCGCGGGCGGCCACGCCCGCTGGGCCGGGAGTCGTCTCGGCCTTGGATCAGTCAGCTTGCGCCACGGGGGCGTCCGCTCCACCATGCTAATCGCGGGCATATCCGGTGGCGGCGGAGCGCTTCGCTCCCTGGCGGTGCGCTTCATACGAGAGGGCAGGCACGCCGCTGGCGTCGATCCATCGATTGTAGAAGTTGAAGAGCGCGCAGACGGTGATGGCGAAGTAAATGGCGTCGTCTTCCCAGCCGGCCTGGTTGAGGGTCTGGATATCGCGGCGCTCGATGTTCGGAGAATCGCGATTGACCTTGTCGACGAAGCGGAACAGGGCTTTGTGCTTCTCGTCCAAAGCGGAGGTCTCGAGGTCCCGCAGGACTCCCCATACCAGGTCCTCGCTGCCCAGCAATTCCGCCGCGACCGCGGCGTGGGACTTCAGTCAAAACGGGCAATCGTTACGGTATGAGGTATAGGCCGCAATCAATTCGCGCAGGCCTGGGCTGAGTGGAGCTGGGCCGCGCAGGATCTCCTGAGTGAACCGCGCCAGGTGGGCGGTAGCTTGAGGAAGATAGGCAAACAGATGCCAGATCCGCGGGTACTCGGCGCCGGCCGCCTGCATGGCCTGGATGCTATCGGTGAAGGCACAAGGCTTCGGGTTGCGCTCCACTTCGGGCAGAAACATCGGTTCCTCATTGGGACTCTTGCCAGCCATGCGATCGCCCTCCCGGCGTATAGGAGAAGGATAGTGCCGGAGGATGTTTCCCGCAATACTCGAAAGGCACTAAGGGGTGAATTGCACTACCAGCGAAATACGGCGATTGCGCACGCCGCTTGGGTCGGCGGCGTCCATAGGTCGGCGCTCGGCGAAGCCGCGCACTTCCATTACCTGGCTGGCGCGGACTCCGTAGGCGCACAGCAGGCGCCGCGCGACGTTGGCGCGCTCGGTGGAAAGCTCCCAGTTGCCGTATGGCGCGGAACCGCGGAAAGGGCGGGAGTCGGTATGCCCTTCGATGACTACGTCGTTTGGCATCCGGCCAATTTCCGCGGCTAACACCTTGAGCAGAAGTTTGCCGGCTTCGGTCGGGGTGGGGCTGCCGGTGACGAAGAACATCCCCTGCTCGGTCTCAACCAGTTCGATGCGAAGGCCTTCACCCGTCACGCTGAGTATGACGTTGCGCCCAATGCGCTGGAACTCCGGGGCTGCGCGGAGGGCACGTTCTATCTCGGACTGGATCTCCGACACGTTGGCGCGGGTCACTTTCAGGCTCTCACCCGATCCGGCCGGGCCGGCGCCCAATCGGACGGTATACCCCCGGGGATCCTTGAAGTAGCCGCTCACGGCCCGCTTCAGTTCCGGACCGCTGTTCATGACCCAAAGCGCAATGAATAGCGCCATGAGCGCGGTGACGAAGTCGGCGTATGCCACTTTCCAGGCGCCGCTGCGACGCGCCGAATCGAACCTGCGGCGCCGGGAGACGGGCGGAGCGGACTCGGGCTGAGTTAGGTTAGACAGCGTGGGCCTCAGGCGCCGGCGCGACCACCCCGGACGGGCCAGGCACAGCCGGCACCCGGGCGTCGCGGCGGATGCTTGCTTCCATCTCCGCGAACGACGGGCGCAGTTCCACGGGAATGGAGCGCCTGGCGAACTCGACCGCCAGAATGGGCGACGCGCCGCCGGCGAACGCTAGAATGCCCGCGCGCGCTGTCTCCAGGAGCTGTGCATGGCGCTCGTTCAAGTGTTCCAGGCGCATGGCCAACGGGCCGGCGACGCCGTAGCAAAGCAGGACTCCCAGGAATGTCCCGACCAACGCGGCGGCGATCTTCTCTCCCACCTGCGCGGCGGGTCCGCCGATGGACTCCATGGTGAGGACCACGCCGAGCACTGCCGCGACAATCCCCAGTCCGGGCAGGCTATCGGCCACCGCCGCCAAGGCCGCTACCGGCTGCTGATGGCCGCGGCGCTGGACCTCCATGTCCAAATCCATCAGGCGATCGAGCGCGTACGGCTTGGTATCTCCAATCACGATCATGCGCAGCGTGTCGCAGACGAAATTGCAGGTCAGGGGGTCGGCCAGGAACGCCGGATAATGCGAGAAGATGCGGCTTTGCGCGGGGTTGTCAAAGTCCGATTCCAGTTCGTTGATTCCGGCTCGCCGCGCGAAAGCCATGACCTCGTAGAGCATGAGCAGGTTTTGCCGGAATGCGTAAGGGGTTAGCGGAGCGTTGCGGAATGCAGTGACCAGTCCCGAGGCCATTTTGCGGATGACCGAAGGCGGATTGGCGACCAGGACGGTTCCCATGGCTGCTCCGCAAATAATGAGCATTTCCGCCGGCTGCATCAGAACATAAGGATTTCCCCTTTCGAGGACATACCCGCCGAACACCGCGGCAAACACGAGGACAATGCCAATCAGTGTGAGCATAGGGCCGAGGCTGAAGCGCTTGTTCTGGGACTTATCGGCCGGTGTTGGGGGTTCTTTAACGCGGCGATGAAAAAAATAATGCAAGGGCGGGCCGGGCATGCCCCGGGCGTGCCCGACCCCTACAGGGAACGGAGGAGCTGGACGGCTTTGCGGATGTCGCTTAAGCGCTCCCGCTGGTCTTCCGCTTCACGCTCCACGTTGAGCGTGCCGCGGAAGCCGATCGCGCGGAGGGTCGCAACGAAGCGCTCGATTCCTACGGAGCCCGCCCCCAGCGGACGTTCCGTTCCCAGGGCGCCCGGCACGCCTTTCGGCGGCCAATCGCCATCCTTGCAGTGGACCGAGACAACGTGCGGCGCCAGCGTGCGCAAGGCCTCGATAGGATCGCCGGTTCCGTAGAGAATCATGTTCGCAGGATCGAAGTTAATCCGCAGATTCGGCCGGTCCACATCCTTGAAGAACCGCAGCAACACCTGGGCGGGTTCCTGGCCGGTTTCGAGCGCGAACGTCTGGGAATGGCCGGCGGCTCGATCGCAGACGCGGCGGACCATGTCGCGCACGGCGGCGTAATCGGGGTGAGCCGGGTCTTCAGGCACGCAGCCGATGTGGCAGGCGATGCTTCCGACGCCGAGGCGCGCGGCGAAATCGCTCAAGTCCAAGGTGCGCTGCTCGCGTTCCTCACGAGTATCGGGCGGAACGAACCCAACCGTACGCGCCACGGTCGGGATGTCGGCGTAGCTTTCGCCGTTATACGCGGCGAAGACGGTCACCACGGTAAAACTCTCGCGGGCCAGGTCCGCCTGCCAACGGGCGGCGGCGCTTTCGGTCAACGGCGTGGCTCCGAAAAAGCCCAACTGGCCGCATCGTACGCCGAGGGACTCGATCTCCTCCAAATTGTCACGCTCGGCCCAGAACATGACTCCGGGTTCCAACGGCTTCAGATCCTGCATTCGATTGTCTCTCCGCTCCTGGCGCGCGCCTCCTCAATGAGGCGCATCATTTTCACGGCATCCGCCGATTCGGCCGGCGGGCAGAGGGCGGGCTTCCTCCCCGCGCGGCAGCATTCGACGAAGTACCGAACTTCGGCCGCGTACCCATCCACGCCCGTGATCGGCAACTCACGCGAGGCGCCATCTTGCGCGTAAAGCACCGGCGCGGGCGTGGCCGAGTTGAATTCCACCGTTCCGCCATCCGCCACCACCGTGTAATCGGCCGAAAACGGGTAGGACTTGGGATGATGCCAGCCGCCGGAGATGGTGGCTACACACCGCGGATATAGCAACTGGGCATGGACGCAGTCGATTCCCGACGCGAGATTCTCATAGCCCGTCGCCAAAACGGCTTCGGGCTTGCCGAGGAGGTGCAGGCAAAAATCGACGTCGTGGATGAGCAGATCGAAAATGCCGCCGCCGCTCTGCTTGGGGTCCATCAGCCAGCCGCCCCAGGCCGGCGCGGCGCATCGCCGGCGAAACGCGGCTGAGCGCACGGCGCCCAATCCCCCGCCCCGCACCAGGTCGTGCAAGGCGGCGTAGGCCGGCACGAAGCGCACCACCTGGGCGGCCATGAGAATGCGATCCTGCTTTTCGGCCTCGGCCGCCATGGCATCCGCGGTGGCGCCATCGAGAGCCATGGGTTTCTCCACCAGGACGTGCTTACCGGCGCGCAGCGCTTCGATGGCGATGGCGGCGTGGAGGTTGGTGGGAAGACAGATGTCGACGGCATCGATCTCAGGGTCGGCGAGCGGCGGGCCAGGGTCGCGGTACTTCTTGACTGCGGAAAAATCCAGGCGTTCGCCGGGACCTCCGATGTTCCCCTGGATGGCGGAAAGGTCGCCGGTGAGCGCACGCTCGTCGAGGCTGCAAACGGCGGTCACTTCAACGCCGGGAATGGCGCGCAGGGCCAACAGGTGAGTGCTTCCCATGAAGCCGAGTCCGAGGACGGCGAATTTCATACGATGTCTTGGCGACAATCATAACATCCGTCCTCGCCGGCAAGAAGGCAGGCCAGGAGGCCCGCCCCACCCGGAGTTATTCTGGAGCGATGCATCGCGCTATCTTCTTATCGCTGCTGCTGCTGGCCAGTGCAGCATGCCTTGGGGCCGCGGAGCGGCACACCTTCGCGCTGGCCGGCGACGACTTCCTGCTCGATGGAAAGCCGTTTCAGATGATCAGCGGGGAAATGCACCCCGCGCGCATTCCGGATGCCTACTGGCGGCAGCGAATCCGCATGGCCAAGGCGATGGGGTGCAACACCATCGCGGTTTACGTGTTTTGGAACTACCACGAGACCGCGGAGGGGCGCTTCGACTTCAGCACCGGCAGCCGCGATATCGCGCGGTTCATGCGGATCTGCCAGGAAGAGGGCTTGTGGGTGCTGCTGCGCCCCGGCCCATACGTTTGCGCGGAGTGGGATTTCGGCGGTCTGCCCCCGTACCTGTTGCGCATTCCGGATTTGAAAGTCCGCTGCCTGGACCCGCGGTATATGGCGGCGGCGGAACGGTACATACGCGCCCTGGCGCGGGTGGTGAAGCCGCTACAAACCAGCGAGGGCGGTCCGATTCTGATGGTCCAGATCGAGAATGAGTACGGCAGCTATGGCAACGACCGGAACTATCTGGAGCGCCTCCGCAAGGTCTGGCAGGAAGCGGGCATCAACGGGCCGTTTTACACCGCCGATGGGGCAACCACCACCATGCTCGAAGCCGGGACGCTGCCGGGCGCGGCGGTGGGTCTCGATCCGGGGACGAGCGACGCGCAGTTCGCTCTCGCCCGCCGCATGAACCCGGGCGTGCCGGTGTTCTGCAGCGAGATTTATCCGGGCTGGCTGACGCATTGGGGAGAACAGTGGCAGCGTCCCGATATCGGCCCCGTGCTCAAACAATTGCAGACGCTCTTGGACAGCCATCGGTCCTTCAACCTGTACCTGGTCCACGGCGGGACCAACTTCGGCTTCTGGGCGGGGGCCAACTCGGGCGGTAAAGGGTACGAGCCGGACATCACCAGCTACGACTATGACGCGCCGGTCAATGAACAAGGCCGCCCGACTGCCAAGTACCAGGCCTTGCGCGCGCTGCTCGGCCGCTACCAGGCTGGGGGCGCAGCTTTGCCGGAGATTCCCGCGGCGATCCCGGCGGTGGCCATTCCGCCGATCGCCATGCGGCCGTATGCATCGGTTTGGGCGAATCTGCCGGCGCCTATCGCGACGGTGCAGCCGCGACCCATGGAGACGTTCGGCCAGTACCACGGGATGATGATGTACGAGACCACGCTGGTCGGCCAGAAGAGCGGCGCGCTGCTGATCACGGACCTGCACGACTACGCGACGGTATTCGAGGATGGCCACTACATCGGCAAGCTCGACCGGCGTGCGGGAGAGCAGACCATCGCGCTGCCGCGGACGCAGAATGCCAAGCCGGTGCTGACGATCCTGGTGGAGGCCATGGGGCGGATCAATTTCGCGCAATCCATGATCGACCGCAAGGGGATCACCGACCGCGTGACGCTGTCCGGCATGACGCTCATGAACTGGCGCGTTTACCAGCTGCCGCTAGACGACGACTGGATCGTGCGGCTGCCCGAAGGCAAGGTGGATGAGCGGCCCGGAGTTTTCTTCCGCGGCTCGTTCGATTTGACCGAGCCGGCCGACACGTTCCTGGATCTTTCGGGGTACCGCAAAGGGCTGGTTTGGGTGAACGGCCACAATCTGGGGCGGTACTGGGACATCGGTCCGCAGAAGCGCCTGTACTGCCCCGCCCCATGGCTGAAGGCCGGCAAAAACGACATCGTGGTGCTCGATTTGCACCAGCTTGAGCCCGCGACGGTGGCGGGGTTTCCGGCGCAGGAATAGGGGGATAGGAGGCGTGAGAGTCTACTTGGACGCCTGCTGCCTGAATCGCCCGACCGACGACCAAAGGCAGCCGCGCATAGCGAAAGAGGCGGAGGCTGTGGAAGGAGTTTTGCTCCTTGCTCGCGCCAAGACGGTTCAGTGGTCGTCCAGCACCGCGTTCAAGGCTGAAACGGGCAGCAACCCGGACGCGGAGCGGCGGCGCGAAGTTGAAGCGCTCTTGTTATTGGCGACGGATTCGATCCCTCTGAACAGCGAGATCATTCAGCGCGCAAAGGAACTGGAGGCCCTTGGATACGGGGCATTCGATGCGCTGCATGTGAGTAGCGCCGAAGCTGGAGGCGCAGACGTACTGCTCACCACCGACGACCGATTCGTCAGGCGGGCTGCGCGTGGCGTTGGCTCGCCGCGCGTTCGGATTCTGAACCCGGTAGAGTGGTTATGGGAGCAAGAGGTATGACGCCCGTCGACCACATGACCGATGAGGAGTTCGAACGTCACGCTCTGGGAGTTCTGCAACGAGAGCTCGGTCCGGACGGATTGGCTCGTTTCCTCCGGCTCAACCGGTCGGGCAAGGGAAACTATACCCGAGATCGAACCCGGTGGCAAAAGCACCTCACCGTTGCCGGGATCGTGGTTTCTCTGGACCACCCACCGGGCCAATAGCTTAGCTGCCGCTTGCCGGGCGGTACTACTTCTGGCTCAGGCCGCCGTCCACGGCCAGAATCTGGCCGGTGACGAAATTCGAGGCCTTCAGAAAAAACACCACGGCGCCGGCAATTTCGGCGGGCGTGCCCCCGCGGCGGGCGGGGGTGGCGGCGATCATGCGCTTGCCGCTCTCGTCGATATCGTCGAACGGGATGACGCCGGGCGCCACGGAGTTCACGGTGATTGCCGGCGCGAAGGCCTTCGCCAGGGCGCGCGTCAGCATGATGACTCCGGCTTTGGAGGCGCAGTAGTGCGCATGGTCGGCCCACGGGCGAATGCCGCCCAGCGAGCTGATGTTCACGATGCGTCCGCCGCCGGTCTTCTTCATCAGGCGAGCGGCGTTCTGGCAGCAGAAAAAGACGGCCTTCAGGTTCACGGAGTGGATGAAGTCCCAATCCTGCTCGGTGATTTCGAGCGGGTCGAAACGCGTGAAGCGGGCGGCGTTATTGACCAGGCCGTCCAGGCGGCCCAGGCGCTCCTCGATTTCTGCGAACATGCGGACGATCTCGGGGACGCTTTCCAGATTCGCGCGGAATAGCGCGGCGCCGCCGGCTTCCTCCGCGGTGCGGCGGGCTTCGGACTCCGAGCGGCTGTAGTGGATGGCTACGCGCGCGCCTTCTTCGGCGAGGCGCAAGGCGATGCCGCGGCCAATGCGCTTGGCGGCGCCGGTGACCAGCACCACCTGGCCGGCAAGGCTGTTAGCGGCCTCGGTCATCGATTACCGTTTGGCCTCCTGCCAGAGGGCTTCCATCTCCTCGATGTTGGAGTCTTCGAGCTTCCGGCCGCGCTCGGCCAGCTTGCGTTCGATGTAGCCGAAGCGGTCGCGGAATTTGGCGTTGGTCCGGCGCAGGGCCTGCTCCGGGTCCACCTTGACGAAGCGCGCCAGGTTCACCAGCACGAACAGCAGGTCGCCCAGCTCGTCTTCCAGCTCCGGCGGCGAAGCGTTGCGCCGGGCCTGGTCGAATTCGCCGAGCTCTTCGTGAAGCTTTTCGAGGACCTGTTCGGGATTTTCCCAATCGAACCCGACACGCGCGGCGCGCGAGGTGATCTGCTGCGCTTCCACCAGCGCGGGCAAGGCCCGCGGAACAGTGGCGAGCAGCCCGGCAGAGGTAGTTCCCTTCTGCTCCTTCTCGGCAGCTTTGGCTTCACCCCAGATGCGCAAGACGTCGGTCGGAGTATCGGCGGACTGTTCGCCGAAGACGTGGGGATGGCGGCGAATCAGCTTGGCGTTGATGGCGTCGAGCGCGTCCCCGATGGAGAACAATTTCTGTTCGCCGGCCATCTGGGCATAGAAGACGGCTTGCAAAATAAAGTCGCCAAGCTCCTCCGCCAGGTCCTTCCAATCATGGCGGTCGATGGCGTCGAGGACTTCGTAGGTCTCCTCCAGGGTGTAGGGCTTGATGGAGTCGAAAGTCTGCTCGCGGTCCCAAGGGCAGCCGCCGGGAGCGCGCAGCCGCGCCATGAGCGCGACCAGTTGTTGGAATTTGTCACCCGCGGTGGAATCGGTTTCGATTTTCCCAATGTAGCATCAGGGGTAGGGGCCGGGGGCCGGGGGCCGGGGGTCAGGGGCAAGGAACCTGCCGATTCTCTGATGCAGACGCTCCATGTCTTTCAACTGGCACTCCCAAACCGTGAGCACGCTCCAGCCCAGCGCGCGCAGACGGCGGCGGTTGGCGGCGTCGCGGGCCTGGTTGCGGTCCAGCTTGGGAATCCAGTAGGTTCGGTTGGAACTGGGACGGTTCCGGCCGGCGCGGCAGTTATGACCATGCCAGAAGCAGCCGTGGACGAAGAGCACCTTGGCGCGGCACGGGAAAACAAGGTCCGGATTGCCTGGAAGGTCCGCCCGATGCAGCGCGTAACGGAAGCCCATGCGGTGGACCATGCGGCGCACGGCCATTTCCGGTTTGGTGTCTTTGGCGCGCACGCGGCGCATGATGGCGGCGCGCTCGGCGGCGGTGAAGGTGTCCATGGCTTCGGGAATATTACAGGCTACGGCGCCGCCCGGTCAATTCGCGGAAGGCTTGCCGACATGGTCTACAACCAGTACCTCGACCGGAGCCTTTACAGGCGCCAGCCTGAGGCCGAGTTGTTCCTCAAGAAGGTTGAATAGCGAGGGACCATCGGGTTGTAAGATCGCATCCGCGGCGGATTTCAGAGTGATGTCGAAGACTCCGCGGATGCCGGTCCTGTCCACCACGGGCCGGTCGATTCCTCGCAGCTCCGACAGTTGCGCCGCGAAATCGATCATGGAGGCGCCCTCGAAAACGAAGCTGCCATCCTGCACCCTCGGCAAAGATTCGGCGTCGTGAACGGGCGAGCTATCGGCGCCGGCCTTCGGCGCGGGTAGTCTCGGCCCGTTCCTTGCAACCACTAATTCGTATACCGGAAGCATCTTTGTCGCGCGGTGCAGCCTGAGCTGGAACCTACGTTCCATCAGGGTCTGAAGCATGACCCTCAGTTGCGCGACGGCCGCGGGACTCCCGGTCTTCGCGAGAATGTCGTAGCGTTCCGAATCCAGTGAGGCCGGCCCTGAGACCTGATAGAACTTCACGGCGTACGCCCACTGCACACACTCGTTCAGGTCCACATTCCACATGGAAAGGCTTGTCGGAGAATACTCGACCCGGGAACGCCGGCTCCCTTCGCCTCCCGACTTCCATAGCGCGGAGAGTTTGATGGAGGAGACCTCAAACGCCGCCGGAGATTCCGCTTCCAGCGCGCCCACGATGGCCGGCGCCGCTATCGCCAGAACTCCCGCTGCTCTTAAGATGCGCAACATGACTCCCTCGATCCCTGCATATATTATAAGAAGACATGGAGAAGAGACGGCTCGGAAATAGCGATATGGAATTGACGCCGATAGGCATTGGCGCGTGGGCCATGGGCGGAGGCGGTTGGGCTTTCGCATGGGGGCCGCAGGACGATGGCGAATCCATCGCGGCCATCCACACGGCGCTCGACGCCGGCGTGAATTGGATCGATACGGCGGCGGTGTACGGGCTGGGACATTCCGAGGAAGTGGTGGCGCGGGCGCTGGCGGAGCGTTCCGGCCGGCCCTATGTATTCACCAAATGCGAGCGCGTTTGGAACGAGCAGCGGCAGATCCGCGGGTCGCTCAAGGCAGAATCCGTGCGGCTCGAATGCGAGAACAGCTTGCGGCGGCTGCGCGTGGACGCCATCGATTTGTACCAGATCCACTGGCCGGAGCCGGATGCCGACATCGAGGAAGGCTGGACCACGCTCGCCAAGCTGCAGGAGGAAGGCAAGGTGCGGTGGATCGGCGTCTCGAATTTCGACGCGAATCAGTTGGAACGCTGCCGCAAGATCGCTCCGGTGACTTCGCTGCAACCGCCCTACTCCGCGGTTTCGCCGGAAGTGGAAGAGGCTGCCCTGCCCTATTGCCAGCGGCGCGGCATCGGCGCGATTGCGTATTCGCCCATGAAATCGGGGCTGCTGACGGGCACGATGACCAGGGAGCGCGTGGCCGCATTTCCGGAAGACGATTTCCGGCGCAAGGCGCTGGCCTTCCTTGAGCCGCGGCTTTCGAGGAACCTGGAACTGGCGGAGTTGATGAAGCGGATCGGCGCGCGCCACGGCCGTTCGGCCGGCGAGGTGGCGATCGCGTGGGTGCTTCGGAATCCGGCGATTACGGCGGCCATTGTGGGGATGCGTTCGGCGGCGCAAGCGCGCGGAGTGATTGGCGCGCTGGAGTTTCGGTTGGGCGCTGAGGAAATAGCCGAGATCGACGGGTTCCGGCGCGTTAGCGCTTAAGAAATGAAGAAGGCAGACCAGGAGGTCCGCCCCACTTAATTGTCGCGGCGTTTCAGCGTGGGACGATCGTCCGAATCCGTATTGGTCGACGTGGCGTCGGGATTGGTATCCGTACCGGTCGAACTCCCGGTGGCCCGGCGTAACTGCGGCCGCGTAGGATCGGTCGGCGTACTCACCTTGCGGCGGTTGTGAAGCATCTCCACGCGGGCCTTCACATCGTTGAATTCGGAGGTGTTCAGCACATATTCCGGCTTGGCCACCAGGATCTTCTGGATTTCGTCCTGGGCGGCCTTGATGCGGGTGTCTGTGGGAGGATGCGACGAGAAGACCTTGGACATGCTGCCGGGCTTCTTCTTCTCCAGGGTCTGGATCTTTTCGAAGAAATCCACGAACGCGGTCGGATCGTAACCCGCCTTGTACATATATTGCAGGCCGAGATAATCGGCTTCCTTCTCAAATCCCTGGCTGAATTGCAGGAAGCCCAGCGGAATGGCGATGCTCATACCCTGCCGGATGGCGTACCCGGTCCAGCCGCCCATCATCCAGAGGGGGATGGTCATGATTTGCATCAACTCACCGCGGCTAGCCTGCCTGGTGCCATGCCGCGCCGCCACGTGGGCGATTTCGTGCGCCATCACGC
The DNA here is from genome assembly GCA_964457555.1 of uncultured Solibacteraceae bacterium. Lineage (GTDB taxonomy): Bacteria > Acidobacteriota > Terriglobia > Bryobacterales > Bryobacteraceae > BOG-224. Next base: position 172,102 of record CAYWHA010000001.1, on the reverse strand, counting down.
CGGCCATCTCCGCTTCGTTATCGGCGTTCAGGAGGATGCCGGTGTTGACGAAGAAGAACCCGCCCGGCAGCGCAAAAGCATTGATTTCTTCGGAGTCCACAACCTTGATGGTAAAAGGAACCTTGGCGTCGGAGTTGCGTACCAGGTTCTGGCCCACGCGATTCACGTACTCGGCGATGATGGGGTCGTCGACGATTTTGGCCTGGCGTTCGACTTCCTGGGCCAACTGCTTGCCGAGCGCGATTTCCTTCTCCAGCGAATAGAACTCAACGGCGCCCTTATCCACCTCACGGGAACCGATCGCATCCGGATCGTTCTTCGAGTTCCTCGCCTTCTTCTTGTCCGCGGCCGCCTGATCCGCCGCCTCTTTCTTGGCCTTGGCAGCGGCTTGCTGATCCAACTTCTTCTGCTCTTCGGGCGTGATGTTGGTAGCTACGGGCGGAGCGTCCTGGTCCGCGGACGAGCCATCCCTATCCGCCGCGGGAGCTGTCTTGTCCGCGTCCTGGGCGGGTGCGGGCGAGGTTTTGTCGGCCGCCGGAGCGTTTTTATCCGCGGCCGGCGCGTCCTGACCGAAGGCGGGCATTCCAGAAACCAACAGGCCGAGGGCGGCCAGCAAGACTACGGGCAGGATGCCAAGGTGTTTCATGGGACCGGGACTCCTAATAACACTAGTATACGCCTTACCCCAGGCCGAATCGGCTACTCTTTAAACGTATGCGGAGGCCTCCAGGTTTCGGTATCTTTCGGCGCCGTCGCGGGTTGGCAATGGCGGGAACGTATCGGAGTCGAACCGATCGGCGATCCTCTCGAACCGCCCAGTGGTTTTGAAGACCAAGCCCACCACCGGATGAGATGCGTTCCCGGATTCAGTGTAACAGGGGAGGAACCGCAATTCGGCTGGGGGGGTGAAGGGTAGTAGAATGTGGTTTCCCCAACCCCAGGAGTGCGAAATGGTACAAACCGAAACCCAACCCGCAAGCGCCGGCGCGCCGCGCTATCTGCCTCTGCTGATTCTGTTGTTCGCAGGCAGCGGCTGTTCGGCGCTGATCTATGAAATCGTCTGGTTCCAGTTGCTGCAACTGGCCATTGGTTCCACGGCAGTATCGCTCGGCGTGTTGCTGGCAACCTACATGGGCGGCCTGTGCCTGGGGAGTCTGGCTTTGCCGCGGTTGCGGCTGCGGCAACATCCGCTTCGGGTTTATGCGGCGCTCGAAGCGGGCATCGCCGTCCTGGGATTGGTGGTCATGGGCGCGATTCCCCTGATCGACCGGGTGTACGTGGCCGGAGCGGAGCACGGCCTGCCGGGCATGCTGCTGCGGGGGTTCTTCTGCGTGATTTGCTTGCTGCCGCCCACCACGCTGATGGGCGCGTCTTTGCCGGCCATCGTGCGGTGGACCGAGTCCACGCCGCGCGGCGCCTCTTGGTGGGGCATGTTGTACGGCGGGAACACGGCGGGAGCGGTATTCGGGTGTTTGCTGGCGGGCTTCTACATCCTGCGAATCTATAACATGGCGATGGGCACCTTCGCGGCGGTGGCCATCAACCTGGCTGTGGCTGGGGTCAGCCTTTGGCTGGCCGGCCGAACTCCGGCGCGGTCGGATGAGGCTGCTCCGTCCGGCGGCGGCGAGACCGTCACGGCCGAAGACGGAAGCCGTTGGACCATTTACGTGACGATTGCGCTTTCGGGCGCGGGCGCGCTGGGCGCCGAGGTGGTCTGGACGCGCCTGATGGGAATGTTGCTGGGCGCGACGGTCTACGTGTTCTCCGTGATCCTGGCGGTCTTCCTGATCGGGCTGGCTATCGGCAGTCTTTGCGGGTCATGGCTGCTGCGGGTCACCTCGCCGCGAGCGGCCCTCGGCTGGTGCCAGGTCCTGCTGGCGGCGGGAATTGGGTGGACGGCCTGGATTATCGCCGACTCGCTGCCGTTCTGGCCGATCAACCCCATGCTGACCATCAGCCCCTGGCACATCTTCCAGCTCGATATGGTGCGCTGCCTGTGGGCGATCCTGCCGCCCACGCTCCTGTGGGGCGCCAGCTTTCCGCTGGCGTGCGCCGCGGCGGCAAGGCCCGGTGAGGATCCCGGTCAAGTGGTGGGCGGCGTTTATGCGGCCAACACGGTGGGCGCCATTGTGGGAGCGCTGGCCACCAGCTTGGTGCTGATTCCGTGGATCGGCACCCAGCAGACCATGCGGGTGATTCTGATTATCTCCGCCGTCAGCGGCTTGTTCGCGCTGACGCCGTACTTCAACCAGCGCCGTTCGATGATTGGGGCTCCGCTGATGGCGGCCGCGATGCTGATGGCGGGCCTGCTGGCGTGGAGCGTGGACGCAGTCCCGGGCAAGCTCATTGCGTATGGCCGCAAGATGGCCGTTTCCACGGGGAACGTGGTGTACACGGCCGAGGGCAGGAACTCCTCTGTGGCCATTTCCCAATGGCCCGACGGCGCATGGGAGGTGGACGTGAACGGCCACGTGGAAGCTACCACAGAGCCGTACGATATGAAGCTGCAGCGGACTGTCGGGCACCTGCCGGCCATACTGCACCCCAATCCGCAGTCGGTGCTGGGAATCGGATTCGGCGCGGGAGTCTCGGCTGGCACGTTTACCACCTACCCGGGAATTCGGAAGATCACCGTGTGCGAGATCGAGCCGGTGATCCCCCCGACCTCCACGCGCTATTTCGCGGCGCAGGACTATGACGTTTTGCATAACCCGCGGACGCACATCATATACGACGATGCGCGCCACTACCTGATGACGACCACGGACACGTTCGACATTATCGCATCCGACCCGCTGGACGTCTTCGTCAAAGGCACGGCAGGCCTTTATTCGGAGGAGTACTTCGAAGCGGTGAAGCGGCACCTGAATCCGGGGGGATTCTTTTCGCTTTATGTGCCCCTATACGAGAGCGACGAACGCACGGTGAGGAGCGAAATCGCGACCTTCTTCGAGGCGTTCCCCTATGGGACGATCTGGGCCAACACGATCGACGGACGGGGCTACGACATGGTTTTCCTGGGCCAGAACGGTCCGCTCAAGATCGATCTGGGCGAGGTGCAGGCGCGTATGGACCGCCCGGATTATGCGCCCGTGGCGCAATCGCTTCGGGAAATCTCCGTGAATTCGGCATACGACCTGTTCTCCGGATACTCCGGCCAAAAGTCCGATCTGGGACCGTGGCTGGCTGGAGCGGATATTAACCACGACGGGGATCTGCGGCTGCAATACCTGGCCGGTTGGGGAATCAACTCAAGCCAGGAGGACGTCATTTACCAACAGATGATGAAGTACCGCCAGGCTCCGGTGAATCTGTTTGTGGGGTCGCCCGAGCGCACACTGCAACTGCTGTCTGGGATGAGCGCCGGATCTCAGCGCTGAAGGAAACGGCTGCCGAGAACCGGCTCCTGTCGGGTCTGATTTGGGCAAAACGCCCAAATCGATTTGTAACGTATTGATTCCAGGCTGGCGATTCCTCGATTTTGGGCAAACGCCCAAAATCGGCCGGCGCGAGGGCGTGCAAGCCGGCGTCGCCAACCGGCCCGAAAAAAAACGAAGCTTGAGGAAGGCATTCGGCATCCAAGCAGGCAAGCCGCGGCGAGCCGTGCTGCCGCCGCCCGGCTGAGGGGAGGGCCACTTGCCGGGGATGTCAAAACTTCTGACGCCTTTCTTGCTCCTGGCGGGAAGCGTCGCGGTCTTCGCGGGAACCGACGTTTTGCCGAATGCCAACGCGACTGTCGCCGGCAATTCGACGGTAGCCCAAGATAACTCGCCGAGCCGTTATCAGGAAGTGGTCGCGGCTAGCCAGTTCAGCCAGTTCACCAGCCCGATCACGATTATCGCCCTCGGCTTCCGTTCGGCCGTCAACACGGGACCCGTCAGTTTCCAGGCCGCTTCGGAGCAGATTACGCTGTCGACCACCCAGGCGAGCGCCAACACCAAGAGCGGCGCGCTTCTGAGCACCACCTTCGCCAACAACGTCGGACCCGATGCCACGCAGGTATTCAGCGGGACGCTTTTCGGTTCCGCGCCCGGCTGCAGCGGACCGGCGCCCTGCCCTTTCAACCTGGTGATCCAATTCACGACTCCGTTCACTTTCGACCCGACCAAAGGCAACCTGCTCATGGACATTGTTGCGTCGGGCGCAGTCGCGGGATCGACGGGAAGCTTTGACGCGGAGGGGTTCCCGAATACCACCAACAGTACGATCGTCTCCGTGGCCGGCACTCCCAGCCAGTCGACTGGGACCTTGAGCCCCGGTGGCTACGTAACCGAAATCCAGACCGCCGGCGCTACCTATTACTTTCCCCAACTGGCGTTCGGAACCGGCTGGCAGACCACTCTGACCTATGTGAATTATTCGCCAGTCAGCGTGAGCTGCACCACGACGTTCTATGGCGATCCGGGCACGCCACTGCTCGTCCCATTTGGCGGAGCCCCGGCTTCCAGCCGGACCGACGCCCTCGCGCCAGGAGCGGACCTGCATGTGCAGACCACCGCCGCTACGACGGCAGCCAACGTGGAGGGCTGGGCGATGGGAACGTGCAGCTACCCGGTCCAGGCGAGCCTGCTCTACCGCTATTACAACGCCCAGGGAGTGGCGCAAGGCGAGGCCGGGGTGAATGCATCGGTCGAACCCGCCACCGAGTTCGTCACCTTCGCGCAGGCGTCGAGTAGCGCTTCGACGGGGATCGCATACGGCAACCCTTCCGCCGCTACGGCCAACGTTACCGTTACTGCGCTTAGCTCGGCGGGACTGGCTCTGGGAAGCACTAGCTTCGAGTTGTCACCCAATGCGCACACGGCCAACAACATTGGCCCGCTGCTCGGTCTGGCCAGTTTCACCGGATCGGTTCAGATCGTGTCCACGGCGCCGATCATCAGCCTGTCGCTGAACGCCGAAGCCTTTCCCGTGTTCTCGGGCCTGCCGCCGGGAGACTTGTCGAGCGGGACGCCGCTTGCTCAATAAGGAGCGCCCCTACAGCCACGGATTCCGGGTTGGAACACCGGTTCCGGCCACATCCGAGCCGTTTCTTGTGACGAGCGTAAGGTTGTGGTGCAAGGCTGTCGCCGCGAGGAGCGGCCAGCCACCGGTGGTTCCTACGCTTTTACGCCGCACATTTCGGCGAACCGCAGTTCGGTGGCCTTCACGCGGCCGGCGACCACCCGGAGGGTGCGGCGGAGCATTTCGACGCCAAGTTGGGGGTCGGTCTGAAAGGCCGCGGTGAGATCCGCTCCGTCCAGGCGTAACGCAGTGCAATGTTCGCGCGAGCGGACCTGGAATACGGTGTCCTGTTGATCGAGAAACGCGGACCAGCCGAATACCTGCTCCGGTCCAACCGCCTGCACGCAGACGGCATAACGCGGAGTCCGCAATTCGATCGCGACGCTGCCCTCCACCATTAGGTAAAACGAAGTCGAGCGTTCGCCCGATTCCAGCACAACCTGGTTTTCCTCGAAGGTAACGAGAGCGGCAAGCGCGGCAAGAGTCTCCACCTGGGGATCCGAGAGCCCGAGCGTGAACGGGTGGGCGCGTAGTACCGAAACGAGCGTCTTATCGCCCACGTTAGGGGTTAGGGACGCACCTTCATGGCCGGAAGCTGTTGAAAACCGAGGCACCGCTACCGGACAAGGCAATTCAGGCGCCAACGGTGAGGCGTTCCTGCCGGTACCATTCGAGCGTCTGGCGCATCCCCTGCTCGAAGGAAAACCGCGGCGCGTGTCCAAGGTCGCGCGTGGCGGCGACGGTATCGGCTTGCGAGTCATGGACATCGCCGGCGCGCGGCGGAGCATAGCGGGCTGGGATTTTCACGCCCTCGATTTCCTGTAGCAGGGCCCAGGCCTGGTTCAGGGTGATGCGGCCGCCGTTGCCCCCGTTATAGACTTTTCCCGACGCGTGCGGAGCGCGGGCGGCCTTGAGATTCAGCTCCGCCACGTCCTCGACGAAGGTGAAATCGCGCGATTGCTCGCCATCGCCGAACATGGTGGGGGCTTGCCGCTCGATAATCGCCTTCATGAAGAGAGACAGCACTCCGGAATAGGGGCTGGAGGGGTCCTGCCGGGGGCCATAGACGTTGAAATATCGCAGGGCCACGGTCTCCAGGCCGTACACCCCGGAAAAAACGCCGCAATAGTACTCGCCCACCAGTTTTTGCAGGGCATAGGGGGATTTCGGGTGCGGCGTCATGTCCTCCACCTTAGGCAGAACTTCGGTATCTCCATAGGCCGACGAGGAGGCCGCATAAACGACGCGGCCCGCGCGGCCCTCGTGAGCGGCGCGCAGCACGTTAAACGTTCCATCGATATTCACGTCGTGGGAGGGAACGGGATCGTCGATGGAGCGCGGAACCGATGGGATGGCGGCTTCATGGAACACCACCGCGGCGCCGCGGATGAGGGGAGCGATTTCGGCGAAGTTGCGGATATCGGCCCGCTGAAAATCGATGCGGGCGCGCACCTCCTCCAGATTGGATTCGTGCCCGGTCAAGAGGTTGTCGAGCACCACGATGGGGCCGGCCCCTTCGCGCAGCAGGCTGCGCACGATGGCGGAGCCGATGAAGCCGGCGCCGCCCGTGACAACGTAATGTCCCTGATAAGCCATGAATTTCCAGTTTACGATGGCTGGATGCGGTAGACGCGCGTGGCGCTCCAGTTTTTTTCCGCTAAACTTAAGGTTCTCACCACATGCTGGGACTCTACACGCGTTGGATGGACCGATGGGAGCGAAATCTGGCCACGCGCGACACCAACCGCGTGGTGCGCCCCTTCGATTGGGGGAGCGAGTGGCTGCACGCCGTGGGGTTCCCCGCATTCCCGCTCGATGCGAATGGCGACGCCGCCAGCCGGTTGACGGGTTTCGTGACGGAAGCCCTGGAGGACTCGGACCGATTTTTTTCCTACCGTCCGGTGCGCGACTACCGCCTGCGAGACGGCCGGCTGACTTTCAGCAGCCCGGTGCCCTCGGGAGATCCCGAAAACGATACCGTCCATGCGCGCTGGTTCCCGGCGCCGGAGGACGGCGGACGGGCGCTGGTGGTGTTGCCGCAATGGAACTCGGACGCGGAGGGCCATGTTGGGCTCGCGAAGCTGCTGAGCCGCTTCGGCGTCAGCGCCCTGCGCATGACCATGGCGTACCACGCGGAACGCATGCCGGCCGGACTGGAGCGCGCGGATTATCATTGCTCCGCCAATGTCGGCCGCACCATCCACGCCTGCCGGCAATCCGTGATCGATGCGCGGGTCTGCCTGGACTGGCTGGAGCAGCGGGGGTACACGCGGATCGGCATCCTGGGCACCAGCCTGGGATCCTGCATCGCTTTCATTGCGGCGGCCCACGATGCGCGGGTGCGCGCGGGCATCTTCAATCACGTGTCGATGTACTTCTCGGATGTAGTTTGGACGGGGCTTTCCACTCAGAATGTGAGAAAGGGGTTTAGCGGCCACGTGACCCAGGACGAGTTGCGGCGGTATTGGTCGGTAATCAGTCCGGCTTCTTATCTTAGCCGCCTGCAGGGCCGCGATATGCGCAGCCTGTTGATTTGGGCGCGCTACGACACGACATTCCGGCCGGTGTACTCGAAGCAGGTTCTGGAGAGTTTTCGGACGCTGAAACTGCCGCACAAGGTGTTCACGCTGCCCTGCGGGCATTACACGACGGGCCAATACCCGTTCAACCTGATCGACGGTCTGGCCATGTGCAGGTTCGCGGCGAAGAATCTGTAGCGCCGCCGGTCTCTGCCGGCGGTGTTCGTCCGCCGGAATCCAAACCACCGCTGGCGGAGACCGGCGGCGGTACTACGGAGAATGGGAAACGCGGATTTGACAACTTTTTGCTTGCGTGCGAGCATAGGAGAGAACTGAAGAAGGAGGTGGTCCAGCAACATGGATAGTCATATACGACCGCGAGAGGTGGCCGACTGTTAAAGTCGACCTTCTAACGTAGCGATCCCGTTCAGTCGCGGGATCAGGTTCCTGTGGACCGGCTGCCTCTCTAGCGTCAGCTAAGCCTCAGGTTTACTTCGAAGGCTACCACCCCCGTGGGTCCCTGGGGCCCACGGGGGTTTCTGTGTCTGATATACTGAGTTTTCTTGAAAGGAATCCCCGTGAAGGTCGGTATTCACCCCGCTTACAACGAGATCAACGTCACTTGCGCCTGTGGCCACACGTTTAAGACGCGCTCCACGCACAAGGGCGATATCCGTGTGGAAATTTGCTCCTCGTGCCACCCGTTTTTTACAGGAAAGCAGAAGCTGATCGATACGGCTGGCCGCGTAGAGCGGTTTGAGAGGAAGTACAAGGCTACGCGCGGCGCGAAGGCAACTCAGCCGACGGCCTAGGCAGGCTTTACTTGGTTTCCGGCGGCGGCGGACCCGGCGGTGGGCCGCCCGAACCGCCCGGCGGACCCTGCATCTTGCGGCGCTCCCGCTCCTTCTCTCGCTCTTCTCGATACTGCTTGTAGAGCTCGAGTTGATCGGGGCGCAGCATGGCGGTGATCTTCACCACCAGGTCGTTCTGGAGTTCCAGGTTCTGCTTGTCCCGCTTCTCGCGGAGATCGCGGACCCGCTCGTCCATCTGGTCGAAGATGGCGTTCAGTTGTTTGGCCTGTCCGTCATCCAGCTTGAGCTTGGTCCGCATTTCGGCCAGAACATGCTTGCGCCAGTCGGCGGGACTAAGCTTGCGATTCGATTCGGGGTTCACGGACGCCGCGCGCACGGTATACGCCCGGTAGGCCAGGACTCCAACCAGCCCACCACTGACGAAGACCAGTGCTAAGGAAAGTACCGCGGAGATCTTGGTTTTCAACATCGTCAGGTCACCGGCCTGGATCGGAAAGATCCGAGAGCACCGGGCCAACGATATCCGAGGTATTCAGGTTGCTGTTGGCAGTCGCCTCAATGTAGGTCTGGGAGTAATAGGCCTGGTTGGACTGAGGAAGCGCCAGATAGATCCCGAGCGCAACCGAAAGCGCCAAAGCCGCCGTAATAAAAGCGCCGGCCATGCGTCGAAATGAAAAGGCAAACCGTTGACGAGATTCGATCCTGGCCCACAAAGTGGGCATGAAATTCACGCTTGGTTCCGGCGTGGGGCAATCGCGAAACGCCCGGAACAAGGCATCGAGTCTCTCTTCGTCGCTGCCACGCATTGCGTCCATAAGTCCTCTGCTAGCCTCCGTTATCCGGCGACTTGCCTTTGCTCGCAGCTCCAAAGGCCTTCAAAACCCGTTGACGGGCCCTGAATAACCTGACCTTAAGAGCATTTTCGTTTACCTTATAAATCTTTTCAAGCTCTTTCAACGAAAGACCGTCAACTTCTTTCAGCATCAGCAGGATTCGATCAGCCTCGGAAACCGCGCCGAGGATCGAATCCACAGACTCCCGAATCTTCTTGTGATACTGTACATCCCGTTCGATCTTGCCGCCCGCCACGGCGTCCGCCATGATGACCTGCTGTTCGGACAGGTCGGACATCCGGAACTCCATCCGGCGGCGCTGCTTTCGCAGGTAGTCGTACGCCGCGTTCACCGTCAAGCGATACAGCCAAGGCTCAAAAACCTCCGGCGTCCGGAGTTGCTCGAGCGAAAAATACAACCGCAAAAATACTTCCTGAGCGACATCCTCGACATCCTCAGGACGGGCAATCGACCGGGCGATGGTCCCTAAAACACGCTTCCGATAGGCCAGGACAACTTCGTTAAAAGCCGCGCTATCACCGGTTTGCGCGCGCTTAATTACCTCGAAGTCTACCAGCATGCCGATCCAATTGCGCCGGCGCCCGCAGACTTCTCTATCGCTTGGAAAGGCGTAGCGGCTAACAAGCAGGTTACCAGGGGGTTTACAAACTCGTGTGGGAAATCGTACGGATGGAGGCAGGGGGAGAAACCCCGAGCGATAGCTCCAAAGAGCCACGGTGGACGCGGTAACTGAGGCCTTCGAGCGATCATCCTTCCACCCCTATTGTCGCAGGTCAGTGGATCATGCCTAGCAGGGCGTTGATCAAGACAGCCGCCATGCCCACCGGAATCGCGATTTTCCAGCCGATGTTCATCAATTGGTCGTACCGGAAACGAGGGAAAGTGCCACGAAACCAGATAAGAAGATAAATAAGGCCGGAAACCTTGAAAAGAAACCAAAACAGGCCGCCCACCGCCTGGCTTACGGCCGGTACGGAGAAGGCCGCGCCGCAGAGGATCAGGCCCGCCGCCACCAGGACAAGCCAGATCCGTTGCGCCGGATTCTTCAGTTTCTTGACGAGCGTGAAGGTCAGGACCCCCGTACCGGCGAACACGATGCCCGGGAACGCCGCGTTGAAAGGCCAGGCCAGCCAGCTCACGTTCGGGAAGGGCCGCAGCCAGCCGCCCAAAAAGAGGGTCACCGCCACGGCGGATACGACAACCATGTTGGTGTATTCGGCCAGGAAGAAGAGCGCCCAACGAAAGCCGCTATATTCCGTGTGGAAACCGGCCACCAGCTCCGATTCGGCTTCCGGCAGATCGAAAGGAGCGCGATTGGTTTCCGCGGTGGCCGCAATGATGTAAACCGCGAACGGTACGAGCATGAAGCCGTAGTTGGCGAACGCGCCCCAGACGCCGTGTTCCAACTGCGCCTTGACGATGCCCTGCATGCTGAGAGTGCCCGCCACCATCACGCCCGAGAGCAGCGCAAAAGCCAGGGCCACTTCGTAACTCACCAACTGGGCCGCGCTGCGCAGCGCGCCAAGCAGCGAGTAATGGCTGTTGGACGCCCAGCCGCCCAGAATGATGCCCAGGATCCCCACGGCCGACATCGACGAGATGACCAGCAGCCCCACGTTGACGTCCGCCACGGCGATGTTCTTGGCGAACGGCACCACCGCAAACGCCGTCAGCGATGCGAACGTGGAAACGCACGGGGCGAACCAGAATAAGAGCTTATCCGAATCCGCCGGGATGATATCTTCCTTAAGCAGCAGCTTGAGCGCGTCGGCAATGGGTTGGAGGAGACCGTTCGGACCTGCCCGCATGGGGCCCAGGCGCACCTGGAAATCCGCCAGCACCTTGCGCTCCACCAGCGTGAGGTAGCCGGCCACCAGGGGAAAAACCCCGATGATCACCAGGGTGATCAGGACGGGCGCAAACAATGGGTTGGAAACAATGGCGTGCATAGTGTCCTTACCGCACCAGCGAGGTTTGCGCCAGCCTCAGGAACGGCTCCGGGTAGATCCCGATAAAGAGCGTCATCACGCCGCTCACGACCAGCGCCAGCCGGAGTCCGAAGCCCGATGCCGCCGGGGAGGCCTCGATCTCCTCGCGGGTAAACATGCTTCTCACAATCTTGAAGTAGTAATAGATGGCCACCGGCACGTACAACGTGGCCACCACCGCCAGCGCGTAGTGCCCGGTCTGGATCAAGGCCAGGAAAATATAATACTTCCCCAGGAAACCGGCGGTGGGCGGGATGCCTGAGAGCGAGAGCAGGAAGATGAGCATGAGGACCCCGTAGCCGGGGCTCTTGTGCATGAGGCCCGCGAAATCGTCCAGATCTTCGCCGATAATGTTCTTGCGACGGAGCGCCACCACCACCAGAAAGGCGCCTAAGGTCATGAACGTGTAAACCATGATGTAGACCGCAATGCCATTGATGCCGGTCTGGTTGCCGGCCACCAGGCCCAGCAGCATGTAACCCGCGTGGGAAATGGAACTGTAAGCCAGCAGCCGCTTGATATTGGTCTGGTTGATCGCGGCCAGGTTGCCGATGGTCAAGGTGGCCACCGCTACCACGGCGAGCAACGGCTCCCAAACCTGGCGGATGGAACCCAGCGGTCCCAGGAAGATGCGCAGCAGAAACGCGATGGAGGCCGCCTTGGAAGCCACCGACAAGTAGGCGGTGACGGTGGTGGGCGCGCCCTCATAAGCGTCCGGCGCCCACATGTGGAAGGGGACCACCGCAATCTTGAACAGCAGGCCCACCGACGTGGTGGCGAGCGCCAGAAACACCACCGGGTCCCATGCAGGCCGGGCCTCGATCGCCATGGCGATGTCCGCCAGCTTGGTGGACCCCGCCAGACCGTACATCACCGAAAAGCCGTACGCCAGGAAGCCCGAGGAGAATGCGCCTAGCAGCAGGTACTTCATGGCGGCCTCATTCGACCGCTTATCGCCGCGCAGGAACCCGACCATCACGTAGAAGCACAGCGCCATCAACTCCAGGCCGATGAAGAGCGTGACCAGATCCGTGCCGGTTGCCAGGAAGTACATGCCGCACTGAGCCAGCAAGATCAGTCCGTAATACTCGCCGTGATGCTCTCCGGCGGTTTCCAGGTACTGATACGAAGCTACCGCGACCAGCAGGGCCGCCGCCAGGAAGATCCAGTTGAAGAAGATGCTGAAGCCGTCCACGGTAACGGAGCCGTTAAAGCCCGCCAGTTGCGTCAAGCCGTTGGCGCTCAGCCAGGCCTGCTGCCGGTAGAGGCCGAATGCCGTGAATCCTTCCGCCAGCGCCACGAAGATCAACAGAAACTTGCGCTGGCGCGGGTCGGGGAAAATCAGAAAATCGAAAAGCAGAATGGCGCAGCCGAACAGGGCCAGCATCACCGCGGGGATGATGGTGAAGTGGTCCATGGATGTGTAGTACTGGCTGAACGGGTTCACTGGGCGCCTCCCGCTTTGGCCACAAGAATACTGCCGGGAGGCGCGGGCTGCGGTACTGCCGCGTAGTATTCCGGCCTGACCCGCTGGACAATCTCAGCTACGGGCCGGCGCAGCACATCGAAGTACGGCTTGGGGTAGACGCCAATCCAAACCGACCAGGCGATCAGCGGTACAAAGATCGCGATTTCGCGCAAGCTCATATCCGGGAGCCCCAGGTTCTTGGCGTTGGTCACCTGGCCGAGCATGGTTCGCTGGTAAAGCCAGAGCAAATAGGCCGCCCCCAAAATCACGCCCGTCACGGCGAACGCGGCCCACGCCCGGTTGGCTTCGAACGCGCCTTGCAGGATGGTGAACTCGCCGATAAACCCGTTCAGCAGCGGCAGCCCGGCGGAGCTCAGCATGGCAATGGCAAAGACCGTGGCGAACTTGGGCATGACGTGAGCGAGGCCGCCGTATTCGGAGATCTCACGCGTGTGGCGGCGTTCGTAAACCACTCCGACGATCAGGAAGAGCATGCCCGTCGAGATGCCGTGGTTGAGCTGCTGGAGCACGCTGCCCGCGATCCCGTTGGGGTTCATGGCGAAGATCCCCAGCGTGCAGAAGCCCAGGTGGCTCACCGACGAGTACGCCACCAGCTTCTTCCAGTCCTTCTGCATCAGGCTCACCAGCGCGCCGTAGACGATGCCGATGATGGAGAGAACAGCCAGGATCATGACGATGGTCTTATCCACGGAGGCCTTGGGCAGCAGTGGCAGCGAGAAGCGCAGGAAGCCGTAGGTCCCCATCTTCAAGAGGACGGCCGCCAGAATCACCGACCCCGCCGTGGGCGCCTCCACGTGCGCATCGGGCAGCCAGGTGTGGAAGGGGAACATGGGCACCTTGATGGCGAACCCCAGGAAGAACGCCCAGAACACCCATTGCTGCATCGCGAGCGGCATGGAGACCTTCATCAGGTCCGCAATCTCAAAGGTGTAAAAGCCGAACTGCTGAAAATGTTGGAAGTAGAGCGTCAGAATGCCCAGCAGCATCAGCACGGAGCCGGCCAGCGTGTAGAGAAAGAACTTGATGGCGGCGTACAGCTTCCGCGGCCCGCCCCACACCCCGATGATGAAGTACATGGGGACCAGCACCAGTTCCCAGAAGATGTAGAACAGGAAGAAATCGAGGGAGATGAAGACCCCAATCATGCCTGTCTGCAGGATCAGGAACATGGCGTAATATTCCTTTACGCGGTCCTGAACCGAGTTCCAGGAAGAGAGGATGGCCAGGAAGCCCATCAGAGTGGTCAGCATCACCAGCAAGAGGCTGATGCCATCCATCCCCAGGTGATAGTGCGCGCCGAGCGAAGGAATCCAATCGGCCCGCTCTTCGAACTGGAAGCCGGGGGTGTCCAGGCTGAAGCGATGGACCAGGGGGAGCGAAACCAGGAATCCCGCCAGCCCAACCAGGTTGGCCCAAACGCGAATCAGCCCCTTGCTCTTCCCCGGAAGCAGGAGCAAGACCGCGAGGCCGGCCAGCGGGGTCAGGAGAACGATGCTGAGTAAATGCTGGTCCATAGGGTCACCGCGCGATGTAATATCCGAAGGCCGCCAACACCCCCAACACCACGAAAAAGGCGTAGGACTGCACGCGTCCGGTTTGCAGCAGGCACGCCGGGTAGGAAAGCAGCTTCACGAAGAAAGCCGTGAAGCGTACCGTGCCGTCCACGATCCAGGTATCCCACCAGATGGAGACCTTGGAGCTGAAGCGGGTCAGCCATCCGGCGCCGTTCACGCCGCCATCCACCACATTGCGGTCGAAAGCCCCCAGCGCCAGCCCGCCGCCTTTGCAGAGGCCGTTGACGAAGAGGAAGTCGTAGATCTCGTCCACGTACCACTTGTTGTAAAGCAGGGCGTGCAGCGGCTTAACGGCCTTTTCGATGGAGTCCGGGATCTCCGGCTTGTGATGATAGAAATACCTCGCGATGGTAATCCCTATAATCGCGATGGCCACGGAAAGCCCCATCAAAACCCACTCGAGTGATGCGTCGTGCGGGCCCTCTTTGGCCGCTTCCGTGGCGGCGGCGCGGAACGAGGGCGCCAGCCATGTCTCGAACGCGTGGAACCTCCAGGTGAGCCCCCACAATTTGGGCGTCCCCAGCCACCCGGCCAGCACGCTCCCGGCGGCCAGAAGGATCAGCGGCACGGTCATGGATGCTGGCGACTCATGCACGTGCGTCCCCGCCGCCACGCGCGACTTGCCGTAGAACGTCAGGTTCATCAGCCGCCACATGTAGAACGCCGTCAGCCCCGCCGTCGCCAGGCCCACGAACCACAGCATTTTCGACCCTCCCGGCGAACTGTAAGCCTGCCACAGAATTTCATCCTTGGAGAAGAACCCCGCCAGGCCCGGGATGCCGGCGATGGCCACCGATCCTATGAACATGGTCCAGTGCGTAATGGGAATCTTGTCCTTCAGCCCGCCCATCTTCCGCATGTCCTGTTCCCCGCCCACGGCGTGGATCACAGAGCCGGAACCGAGGAAGAGCAGGGCCTTGAAGAACGCATGCGTGAACAGGTGGAAGATGGCCACCCAATACGCCCCCACGCCCAGCGCCAGGAACATGTAGCCGAGCTGGCTTACGGTGGAATAGGCCAGCACGCGTTTAATATCGTTCTGCACCAGCGCGATGGTCGCCGCCAGAATCGCCGTGAAGGCGCCCACCACCGCCACCACGGTCGACGCGGATGGCGTCAACTGGAACAGCGCCGCCGACCGCGCCACCATATACACGCCCGCCGTCACCATGGTGGCCGCGTGAATCAGCGCCGATACCGGCGTCGGCCCTTCCATGGCATCCGGCAGCCAGATGTAGAGCGGAACCTGAGCCGATTTCCCGGTGGCCCCGAAGAACAGCAGCACCGCCATGGCGCTCAAAACGCCGAAGCCCGCCGTCTCCGCGTGGAACTGGCCGCTGCTAAGGATGGACTTGACGTCGATGAACCGCACCGTCCCGAGCACCGACATCATGAGCAGCATCCCCAGGATGAAGCCTGCGTCACCCACACGGTTCACGATGAACGCCTTCTTGCCCGCGTCGCCCGCCGATTTCTTATGGAAGTAGAAGCCGATCAACAGGTAGCTGCACAGGCCGACGCCCTCCCAACCGACGAACAGCAGCATGTAGTTGTTCGCCAGCACCAGCATCAGCATGAAAAAGACGAAGAGGTTAAGGTATCCGAAAAATCGGTAGTACCCGTTGTCGTGGGCCATGTACCCGGTGGAGTACACGTGGATCAGGAAGCCGATCCCGGTTACCACCAGAATCATCACTGAGCTGAGGGGGTCGAGGAGGAACCCCCAATCGGCCTGAAAGGTGGCCAGATGCCCGTTGGCCATGTGGAACGGCATCCCGGCGATCCAGGTGAACTGGATCACCTGATGGATGCGAACCGGAAGCTGCCGGAGCTGCCACACCGCGCCCACCGAAAACAGAAATGAGAGCAGCACCATGCCGGGGCAAATCACATCGATAAGCCATTTGAGCGGCGAAGCCGGGTGATGGTGAGCGCCTGCCCCATGCCCATGCGGCTCGGCGAGGCCCGGCGCCAGCGCCACATCCGAGGCCGGCTGGGGATCCAGTTTCTTGCCGAACAGGAACATCAGCGCCGCCCCGAAGAGCGGAAACAGCGGAATCAGCCAAATCTGGTCGAGGAAGTTCACAGTATTCCTACCACTTCAGCAAGTCGATCTCGTCCGCACGCACCGTTTCCTTATTGCGGAACAGCGCGATCAGGATGCCCAACCCGACGGCCGCCTCGGCCACCGCGTCGGTGATCACAAAGACGGCGAAAACCTGTCCGTTAATATTGTTCAGAGCATGGGAAAACGCGACCAGGTTGATGTTCACGGCGTTCAAAATCAGCTCGATGGACATCAGCACGACCACGATATTGCGGCGCGTCAGCACGCCCACGGTTCCAATCAGCAGCAGCGCCGCGCTCAGAACCAGGTAATGAATCGTCGTGACCGGATGCATCGTCAAATCCTTCTCTTGGCCATTACCACCGCGCCCACCACCGCTACCAGCAGCAGAAGCGAAGCGATCTCAAAAGGCAGCAGGTATTCGGAAAACAGGGAGTCGGCCAGCATTTCGGTGTTGCCGAGCGCGGCGGCGACAGGCACGGCGACGCCAGCCTCCGCGATGTGGAACGCATCCCGGCCGCGATAGAGGAAGTAGGCGATCTCCGCGCCCACCACCGCCACCGCCGCGAGCGCCACCACCCACCGCCTGCTGAACTGGCGCTCCTTGGCTTCCCGGTCCAGGTTCACCAGCATGATCACGAACAAAAACAGCAGCATGATGCCGCCCACGTACAAGATGATCTGCACCGCGAACAGGAACTCCGCCTGCAGCAGCAGGTACAGTCCGGCCACGCCCAGCAGCGAAACAATCAGCGAGATGGCGCTGTGGACGGCGTTGCGGCAGGTGATGGTGAAAATGCCGCCACCCAGTACCAGGGCAGCGAATGCGTAGAACAGAACGGTATCCATCAGCATTTGTACCGGGTGGGCCTGGGCCCCTCTTCGAGCATCTGGCGGTCCCAGATCTGCCCTTCGCGGGTGTAGGTGGCCAGCTCGAAATCCTGGGTCAGCTCCAGGGCGTCCACCGGGCAGGCGTCTTCGCACAGCCCGCAGAACATGCAGCGCGACAAGTCGTAGGTGAAGGTGGTCAGGTCTTTGCGTTTGGTCTGTTCGTTGCGCTCACTGGTCACCACGATCAACTCTTCCGGGCAGGCCAGGGCGCACAGGTTGCAGGAAATGCACAGGGTCTCGCCGTTATCGGGGTTGATGTTCAGGCGCGGCGCCC
Organism: uncultured Solibacteraceae bacterium; assembly: GCA_964457555.1. Taxonomy (GTDB): domain Bacteria; phylum Acidobacteriota; class Terriglobia; order Bryobacterales; family Bryobacteraceae; genus BOG-224. The sequence continues at coordinate 154,629 of CAYWHA010000001.1, read as the reverse complement.
CGCGATACCGCTCCGCCACCCTGGGCCGCTCCGCAGGGTACTGCTCCGTGCAGATATACTTCGGATTCTGGTTCCGGAACGTAACCTTCAGCCCCGCAATCAGGTCCCAGAGAAAGATTTTTTTAAGCAGCTTGACCATAACAAACCCCGAAAGGGCCAGGCGCCGCCCGACCCTTTCCGACCCCTACCGATCCACTTCTCCCAACACAATATCCAGCGTTCCAATCACGGCCACCACGTCGGCGATCAGGCCGCCGCGCACCATACGGTCCAAAGCTTGCAGATTCACGAACGATGGCGGGCGCACGCGTACCCGGTATGGCTGCGTGGAACCGTCGCTCACGATGTAATATCCCAACTCGCCCTTGGGCGCTTCGATGGAAACGTAAGCCTCGCCCACCGGGGGCTTGATCACCTTGCCCACTTTGCCCATAATGGGTCCCTCGGGGATGTTCTCGACGGCCTGTTCGATGATGCGCGCCGCCTGACGCATTTCCTGCATGCGAACCACATATCGGTCGTAGGTGTCGCCGGTTTCCCGTGTGGGAATTTCAAAATCGTACTTCTCGTAGCCTGAATACGGCTGCGCCTTGCGCAAATCCCACTTCACGCCCGCGGCGCGCAGCAGCGGGCCGGTCACGCCATATTCCTTGCACTCGTCCGCCGAGAGAACGCCAACGCCCTTCAATCGCCCGATCCAGATCCGGTTATTGGTGAGCAACTCCTCGTACTCGTCCACCTTGGGTCCGAACATCTTGCAGAACGCCTTGACTTCCCGCTCGAAGCCCTCGTAGGTCTCATATTGCAGCCCGCCGATGCGGAAAGCGTGCGTGGTGAGCCGCGCGCCGCAGTAGTTTTCGAATATCTTGAGCGCTTCCTCCCGTTCGCGGAAGCAGTAGAACAACGGCGTGACCGCGCCGATGTCGAGCGCGTGCGTACCGAGCCAGATCAGGTGGCTGGCAATGCGGTTCAGTTCCGTGAGGATCACGCGGACAGCCTGCGCGCGCGGCGGCGCTTCCACGTTCAGCAACTTCTCCACCGCCAGGCAGTAGCCCAGCCCGTTGGAGACGGCGGCCACATAATCCATGCGGTCCACGTACGGGTTGAACTGCGCGTACGTGCGGTTTTCCCCGATCTTCTCCACGCCGCGGTGCAAATAGCCAATCACGCAGTCGGTCCCCAGAACCTTCTCGCCGTCCAGTTTGAGGATGACGCGCAGAACCCCGTGCGTGGACGGGTGCTGCGGTCCCATGTTGAGCACCAGTTCGGTGGAATCTAAAAAGGTGGCGTCAGGCATACTGGGGTCACTGTCCGCTTTCGATGCCCAGGTTCTCCCGAACCCAGCGCTGGTCCTGCTGAATAATAGAATAATCCTTTCTCAGCGGGTAGCCTTCCCACTCCTCGGGCATGAGGATGCGGCGCATGTCCGGGTGCCCGGCGAACTCGATGCCGAACATATCGAACACCTCGCGTTCCAACCAGTTGGCCGTCAGGTGCACGTCAATGGCGGTCTGTGGATGGAAGCTCTCGGGGAGGGCGGTCTTGATTCGCACCCGTTCGTTGCGCGCGAAACTGTAAACCACGTAGACCAGATCGAAACGCTCGGGGCGCTTGGGCCAATCGACGGCGGTAATGTCCACCAGGTAGTCGAAATCCGCTTCGAGCTTCAGATACTCCAGCACGGGGATGGCGCCATCGGGCGTGGCGACGATGAAATTTTGCCCCAGGTAGGTGGACGTCGCCAGGACGCGGCCGGGAAACCGGTCTGTCAAATCGCGCGCCAGATCGCTGTCCCACGGCGTGGCCATCATGACCGCCGGCGGTTTGGACGCGGGCGCGGCGGGCTTAGGAGGAGCCGGCTTGGCGGCGGGCGCGGCGGGCTTCGCCGGCGGTGTCGGGGCCCCTCCCTGAGCGGGAGGAGGCCCCTCGGAGCCCTCGGGTTTTTGCTCGTCGGGCATGCATTATCCTCGCGGGAATCCCACATTTAGCATCTGCGCCGGTGGGGTGTCAAACGGATGAGCAAATGGCCGGGCGCGCCAGCCGCGACCGCTTCCTCGCCGCGCTCGACAAGGTTCCGGCATCCGAGCCTGCCCCGAAGACCGGCTTTAGGCAATTTGGGCAAAATGCCCAAAACCGAATCTGTAACGCGCTGATTCTATAGGAGCGTCGCATCCGATTTGGGCAAAAATGCCCAAAATCAGCGGACTGGGCCCTGAAGTTCGCGGATGAAAGTGGGGCGGACCGCTGGTCCGCGGCTGGCCCCCTGGCCGGCCTCTTCGGCTTGGCAGCAGCTTGATTCTTTGAGCGAAGAGCGGGTTCAGGGGGACCCGCGCGGACCGGGGGGTCCGCCCCACCGGCTAGGGCTAGGCGAACGCGACCTTGTACGTTCGCCCCGCCTTGACCGCCAGTTGCACTGCCCCATCCGCTGTGGCCGGCGCCGGCGCGCGCGAACCTCCCGAGGTCACGGCGGCGATCCGCGAGCCTTTCGGCGGACGCAGCTTGTGGCTGCCATCGATGGCCGCGGTGAGGGTGGCGGCCACGGGTTTGCCGCCCTTCCAGGCAATCTCCACTTCGACGCCGCCGCGCGCGCGCAGGCCTTTGTACCGGCCGCCGGCCCACGCCTTCGGCAGGGCGGGCAGAAGCGCGATCTCGCCGCCGTGGCTCTGCAGCAGCATTTCGGCGACTCCGGCGCATCCCGCGAAGTTGCCATCGATTTGAAACGGCGGGTGGGTGTCGAACAGGTCGGGGAGGGTCGATCCCCGCAGCAGAGCCATGATGTGTTCGTGGGCCTGTTCGCCATCTTCCAAGCGCGCGCAGAAATTGATAATCCAGGCGCGGCTCCAGCCGGTCTGGCCGCCGCCGTTGGCCAGACGCCGCTCCAGCGTCTTCTTAGCCGCCGCCGCCAGTTCCGGCGTACCGTGCAGCGTCACCTGTTCGCCCGGGTGCAGCGCGAAAAGCGCGGACATATGGCGGTGCCCCGGTTCGACCTCCACGAAATCCTGCGACCATTCCTGGATCTGGCCGTACTTGCCGATCGCCAGGGGCGTGAGCCGCGCGCGCGCGGCGGCGGCTTTCTCGCGGAACTCCGGTTCGATGCCCAGGGTCTCAGCCGTGCGGATGATGTTCGTCAACAGATCGTAGACAATCTCCTGACTCATGGCCGGCGCGATATCGATATCGCAATGCGTGCCGTCGGGCGCGATGAAACTGTTCTCCGGCGACTGCGACGGGCCGGCCACCAGTTTGCCGGTCTTGGGGTCCTCGACCATGTAATCCAGGTAGAACTCGGCGGCCTCTTTCATCACCGGCCAGGCGCGCTCGCGGAGGAATTGGCGGTCGCCCGAAAAGGCGTAGCGTTCCCAGAAATGGCGCGCCAGCCAGCCCGAAGCGCCCTGCCACATGGCGTAGGCCGAGAGCATTTCGATGGCGGTGTGGCCCCATACGTCAGTGGTATAGTGCGCCACCCAGCCGCCGCAGCCGTAGGCGGTGCGCGCCGTGCGCCGGCCCGGCTCGCGGAGCATATCGACGAAATCGAATAACGGCTGCTGGCACTCGGAGAGATTCGAAACCTCGGCCGGCCAGTAATTCATCTGGATGTTGATGTTGACGTGATAATCCGCCTGCCAGGGCGGCGTCAGACCCTCCGCCCAAAGGCCTTGCAGGTTGGCCGGCAGCGTGCCGGGGCGTGAGCTGCTCATCAGCAGGTAGCGCCCGTATTGGAAGTAGATGCCGAGCAACTGCGGATCTTCGCCGCCTTGCTGCACGGCTGCCAGACGCTCGCCGGTGGGGACCGCCGACCGGTCCGTCCCGCCGAGGTCGAGTTCGACGCGCCGGAAGAGGCGGCGGTGATCGGCAATGTGCGCTTCGCGGACGCGGGCGTAAGGCTTCGCCGCCACCGCGGCCAGGCGCCGTTTGCAACCCTCGGTTGGATCGTCGCCCTTGTAATCGGGGTAGTGCAGCTTGTAGTTCGTGCCGGCAGTGAGGAGCAGCGTGACCGCGCTGGCGCCTTCCACGCTCAGGCCTTCCGGCGTGGCGCTCACTTGTCCGCCCTCGGCGCGGGCTTCGAGGCGGCATTCGAAGACTACGCCTTCGTTGGCCGCCTGCCCGCGCAGCACGATGCTTTGGCCCGAACTCTCCGCCTTCGCGGCCGCTTCCCGCTTGAGGCTGACGGTGAACCCCACCTGGCCCGGCTTATCCGCCGCGATCCGCACCACCATCGCCTGGTCTGGAACTGAGGCGAAGATCTCGCGCGTGTAGCGCACGCCGTTCACGCGGTATTCGGCGCGGGCGATTCCGGTATCGAGGTCCAGTTCGCGCCGGTAGTCTTCGGCCGCGCCGCCGTGGCGAAAATCGAGGAGCAGATCGGCGAGCGTCTGATACGACGGCCGCCCGGTTTGCCGCGGCGCGTGCCAGGCGCGGCCGAGTCTGTTGGCCTCCGCGAACTTGCCATCGAGCAGCAGCGTGCGCATCTGGGCGATGATGTCGCGCGTTTCGGCGCTGTCCTCTTCCGTATGATGGCCGGACCACACGCTATGCTCGTTGAGCTGGATGCGCTCGTGGTCCAAACCGCCAAACACCATGCCGCCGATGCTGCCATTTCCCACGGGCAGCGCTTCGGTCCAGACCTTGGCCGGCTCGCGATACCAGAGGGTCAGCAGGCCGGCGCCGGCGGACACGGCGGCGGACCTTTGCGCGCGGGCCGGCAGGACGGCGAGCGCCATGCCGGCGCCTTGGAGCAATTCACGTCGAGTAGATTTTCGCATTGGACCCCCGCTAAGCTGCCATGGTAAGCCATTGCGCCGGCCCGCGGGCCTCCACGAGGCGCGGGTCGATATATAATCGGGGCGGGTAGGACTGCGCGCCAAAACCAAGGGGAGGTGAATGGCATGCGTACTCGATGCGGAAGTTGGATCTGTCTCTTCAGCGTTTCGCTCCTTTCCGGATTTGCACAGCAGAACCGGCCGGCCGACCATTCCATTACGCTCGACGTGGCCGTGACCGACAAGGCCGGGAAACCGGTCGCCGGTCTCGAACAACAGGACTTCACGCTGCTGGACAACAAACAGCCGCAGAAGATCCTGTCCTTTCAAGCCGTGGGCGGGGCTGCACCGGCCGGTCCGCCCGTGGAAGTCGTTTTGATGGTCGATGAAGTCAACACGCCATTCTCACGGGTGGCGATCGTGCGCGAGCAAATCGAGAAGTTTCTGGGGCAGAACGGCGGGGCGCTCGCCCTTCCCGTATCGGTCGCCGTACTCGACGATTCGGGAAAGATCGTTCGCACGCCCGTTACGCGCGACGGAAAGGCGCTGATTGCGGATTTGGAGCAGGCGGATTTCGGTCTGCGCTCGATTCGCAAGTCGGTACAGGGAATTTTCGGGGCCGAGGACCAGCAGCGTATATCTCTCCAAGGGCTTGGCCAGCTCACCGATTACGAAACGGCTACGCCGGGGCGGAAGCTGGTGGTCTGGCTCAGCCCGGGTTGGCCTCTCTTTTTCGGCTTGAGTACGCAACTAAGTTCCAAGGATCAACAGGGGATTTTCAGCTCCGTGGTGGCCTTTTCAGACGAGATGCGACGGGCTCGCATTACGCTTTCCAACGTCGACCCAGGCGGCGCCACGGAGGGCGAAATGCACATGTCGGATTTTGAGCAGTTCTTCAAGGGAGTGAAGAAGCCGGGCCAGGTGGCCCTTGGAGACCTCGGATTGCAGCCGCTTGCGCACAGGACCGGCGGCCGGATTCTCGAAGCGAGTAACGACCTTGCCGGCGAAATCGCAATCTGCGTCCAGGACGGGACTGCCTATTACGTGCTCGGCTTCGAGGGCCTTCCCGGAGACGGTCCGAATGAGTACCATGAGCTTGAGGTCAAGGTCGACAAGCCCAAACTGACGGTGCGCACGCAATCCGGGTACTACGCCCAGCCGTTCCGCCAAGCACAATGACAGTCGTCCAAAGCGAGTTCCGCATCTCCACGCACGGCCGTTGCGACGTGCTGGACATCAGCGAGCAGGTCGGGCGCATCGTTGCCGAAAGCGGCGTTAAGACAGGCTTGGCCAACGTCTCCGGCATCGGGTCCACGCTGGGCGTTACCACGTTGGAATACGAATCGGGCTGTGTGGCCGATCTCAAGCGCGCTTTGGAGAAGATTGCGCCATCTAATACCGACTATGCGCACAACGCCCGGTGGGGCGACGAGAACGGTTACTCGCATCTGCGCAGCGCGCTGATGGGGACGGCCAAGAGCTACCCCGTTTCCGGCGGACGGCTATTCCTCGGCACGTGGCAGCAAGTGGTGCTTTGCGATTTCGACGACGGGCCGCGCGAGCGCCGGGTGGTGGTTACGGTGGTTGGGGAAGCCTGAGCCGGCGCGGGTGCACGCGGTTACAATAGGAAACAGCTATGCAACCTCCTCGCCTTCTATTAGTCCGCCAGAATTTTCCCGACCGCGCGATTCGCGACATCGCCGCAGAGGTGCGGAAGCAACTCTCCGCCGCCGGGTTCGCCGGCCGGTTGAAGCCCAATGCGCGCGTGGCCATCGGCGTGGGAAGCCGCGGGATTAACAATCTCGCGCAAGTTGTCTGGAACGTCGTCCAGTATTGGAAAGATGCGGGGATGCGGCCGTTCATTTTCCCGGCCATGGGAAGCCACGGCGCCGCCACCGCGGAGGGCCAGGCCAGCGTACTGGCTCACTATGGCGTGACCGAGGCCGCCATGGGGTGCCCCATTGTGAGCCAGTTAGACGTGGTTTCGCTGGGCAAGACGGTCGAAGGCATCGAAGTTTTCATGGACAAGGCCGCCAGTGAGGCGGATGCCGTCATGCCGGTGAACCGCGTCAAGTGGCACACGGATTTCGATGGCGGCATCGAAAGCGGACTGTTCAAGATGATGGCCATTGGGCTCGGCAAACTCGCAGGGGCCAAGAACTACCACACGCACGCTTTCAATATCGGCCTGGAGGCGGTGGTTACCAGCGCGGGCCGCCAGGTGCTGCGGTCCGGCAAGGTGGTGGGCGGCCTGGCCATCCTCGAAGACGCCTTCCACAACACGGGGAAACTGGACGCGATTCCAGCCGAGGACTTGGAGCGGCGCGAGCGCGAAGATCTGGCGCTGGTGAAGTCCTGGATGGCCAAGATACCCGTGGACCTGGACATCCTGGTGGTCGACGAAATGGGGAAGGATATCAGCGGGACCGGAATGGACACCAAGGTGGTCAACCGGAGCGTGATCGGCGCGTACAACCCCTGGCCCAATACGGCCGCCATCCGGCGCATCTTCGTGCGGGATCTCAGCCCCACGAGCTACGGCAACGGCTTGGGAATCGGCATGACGGACATGACTACCGACCGGTTGCTGAAAGCCGTGAATTGGGAAGCCACGGCGGTGAATGTGCTGACGTCCAATTCGCTCGGAGGCGCGCACGTTCCGCTGCATTATCCGACCGACCGCGAATGCCTGGAACGGCTCGCCCCCACCGTGGGCAAATTCGACCTGGCGGAAGTAACGTACGGTTGGATTCGAAATACGCTGGAGCTTTCCCGGCTGGCGCTGAGCGCGAACCTGCGCGAAGAGATCGAACGCAATTCGTCGCTCTCGATCGAATCCGAATTGGAGTTCGCCTTCGACCGCGGGGGCAATCTGTTGAGCCCGTTTCAGCCGGTGGAAGAGACGGCGGGAGTGCGTTAGAAAAGTCGGCTAGGCAGGCCGACTCTGCAAGCCTGGCGGCTTGCGCCACTCAATCGAGAAAACCAAGCAGCGCCGCGCTGAACTCGCGCGGGCATTCGACGTTGGAAAGATGGGCGGACGGCAGGCGCACCGTCTTCGCGCCCGGGATGGAAGCCGCCAGGACCTCGCCGTTGCCCGCCCAAGGCGTCGAACGGTCGAAGTCGCCTCCAATCACGAGAGTTGGCGTGCGGATGCCGCTCAAGAGTTCCGTCTGGTCCATATCCCGAACGGCCGCGCAGCATCCGGCATACCCTACCGGATCTGTAGCCAGCAGTTTGTGGCGGACAATGGCAACCGCGGGCGACTCGCCGGCCAGCGTCTCGGGCGTGAAGAAACGGCCCATCACCGCGCCGGCGACCGCGCCCATGCCCTCGCTAAGCACAGTCAGGCGGCGTTGTTCCATGGGGACCGGGTCGGCAAAACGGGCCGTCGTGTTGGCGAGCGCCAGATGCGTGATGCGATCCGCCGCGTTGGCGCCCAGCCACTGGCCGATCATGCCCCCCAGAGAGAGGCCGCAGAAGGCAAACCGACGGACGTCGAGAGCGTCTGCCAACGCCAGCGCATCGCGGGCCAGGAGTTCCATGGTGTAGTCGCCCGGCGTGACGCCGGATGAGCCATGGCCGCGGATATCGTACCGCAGGACCTGAAAATGGGGCAGAAGGTCCGGGACCTGCGGGTCCCACTGGGCGTGATCCACCCCAAGCGAGTGGGCGAACATGACCACCGGCTTCCCGCCGTCGCCATCCAACCGGTAATAGGTCCGCAGGTTTGCGGTCTGCACGAAGGGCATCTACTTCTTCGCCTGAAACAGCACGGGCGCCAGTTCCGTCAGGTTTTGCCGCCAGAGCGGCCAGACATGCGCGAAGCCGGGAACTTCGCGCGACTCAAACTTCACGTCCCTGGCTTTCAGCCACGCTTCGAACGCCTGGTTGACGCCTAGCAAACCGTCGTCCGCGCCGCAAAGGATCCACAGCAGGCGGATCTGCGAGTTCGCTTTGGCATCGAGGGCCGGGAAATTTTTCTCGATTGTCGCGGTATCGACAGTTTGGCCCCGGCCGCCCCCTCGCCCTCCGGCGGGAGCGGCGCCAGGCGCGGGCGGAGGTACCGGCGGCGCGGGATTCCCAGGCGCGGCGCCCGGCGCTCCCGCGGGTCCACGTCCGCCAGCCTCAGCCCCCGCGCCGGCATTGGCGCGAGGCCACATCACGTAAGCGCCGCTCATGGAGCAAATCCACGCGAACTTGTCCAGGTGGTTCAGTCCGACGAACGAGGCTTCCGCGCCGCCCATGGAAAGGCCTGCGATGGCGCGCTCATTCCGATCCTTCGAGACGTTGTATTCCTTTTCCACCCGCGGCATGACCTCTTCCAGCAGGGTGCGCGCGTAGCTCGGAATCATGGTGGGTCCCATGGCCGTGGCGGGACCGCCGGCAAGGCCGTACCCCAGCGGATTCACCATGACCATAGGTTTGGCTTTGCCTTGCGCGATCAGATTATCCAGGATCACGTTCGCGGCGCCGGTCTCGATCCACGAATTGGAATCGTCGCCCAGCCCATGCAGCAGGTACAGCGTGGGATAGGGTTCCTTACGCTTCGGATCGTAATTCGCGGGCGTGTAAACCCAGTAATCGCGGTCGTCGCCGGCCACCTCGGAGTGGTAGAAATGGCGCGCGACAGCCCCGCGCGGCACGTCCTTCCCTGGCGCCCAACTGACCGGTCCGGACCCCGGCACCAGAACCTCGCTCTGGCCGGCGCTGCCGTAGGCGGTCTTGAAGAGAGGATTGCCAGGATCGTTGACAGTGGCGCCATCCACCGAGAAGGAGTACGTGTAGATATCGGGTTTCAGCGGCTCGGTGGTCGCGGTCCAGACGCCCTGCTCGTTCTTCACCATGGTCAGGCGCTGGCCGATGCCGGTGACGAACACTTCCTGTGCGGCCGGCGCGCGAAGGCGGAACGTCACGGCGCCATCCGGCGAGACTTCGGGAGACCTTACGGCAGCGCCGCCGAAACCGCCCCGTCCACGCCCCGGAGCGGCGGCTGGCGAGGGGGCTGCGTTGGGAACGGGGGCATTCTGCGCGAAGACCGCCGATGCCGCCGCGCCGAAAACAAGAATTGCGGTTCTGATGTTCACGAGATCCTCCTTCAAGAACTCTAGTATAGCCGTGGACCTGCGCTTGACGCGGAGACGCGGAGACGCTGAGAAGTCCGTATGCCCCCGCGCAATGAATCGTGGCCACGGGTGCTCAACCTGTTTACCCGTCGAACCCCCATCTACCTCATCTAGTGTTCTCTCCGCGCCTCCGCGTCTCCGCGTCGAAGTTGCTCCCCGAGTAAAATAGATGGAAGGGGGTTCCCATGAGCCGCTGTTTCTCTCTTATCTTTCTTGGAGCGGCGCTGTGCTTGCAAGGCGCTTCGCTATCCCGTGCGCCCGTGCTGGTGGAGTTGTTCACCTCCGAGGGGTGTTCAAGCTGCCCGCCCGCGGATCGCCTGCTGGAGCAGCTCGACGCGCAGGCAATTGTTCTCAGCGAACATGTGGACTATTGGAACCATGATGGCTGGAAGGACCCGTTTTCCTCGGCCGAATCCACGCTAAGGCAGAACGATTATGCCCGCCGGCTAGCCCTGCCTTCCGTCTACACACCGGAGATGATTGTGGACGGCGCGGTGGAGTTCGCCGGCTCGATGGCCGATCGCGCCACACAGGAAATCGCGCTCGCGGCAAGGCAGCCTAAGGCGGACTTGCGCCTGACGCGCGCGGGGCCGGGGCTTCAGGTGGAAGCGGATGCGTCCTCAATTTCCGGGGGTGTCTTCTTGGCGCTGGCCGACGACAGCGACGTTTCGCAGGTTTCCGCCGGCGAAAATAAGGGCCGGCAATTGCACCACGTGGCCGTCGTCCGGAGTATCCGTAAGATTGGCGCAATCAAAGCCGGCGCCGCGTTCAGCCTGACCGTTAAGCTGCCCTACGGAGCCGCCGCGCAGCGCATCGTGGTCTTCGCACAGGAATCTAACCAGGGCCGCGTCCGCGGGGCTGCCCTGCTGGCGCCATCTTCCACGCCCTGACGAAATATTCCGCGCTAGTGGAAACCGAGAAAGTCGCCCGATTATACTGGGAGTCAGTCACATGAGTATCCCCTTTCAAATTGTGGTGTGCGGGAGCATTGTCCCGGACCCTCTGCAAACGCTGGAGCCGGTAACGGGACCCGCCGGACCGTCGCTCAAGAATGAAATGATGCTGCCGGCCATTTTGGACCCGTGGGCCGGCCATGCCCTATACGAGGCGGCCAACCTCGCGCGGACGGCGCCCGGCAGCAAGGTCTGGCTGGTCAGCCTGGGGCCGAAGGCCAAGCTGCAGCAGGTGATGATGACGGTGGCGCAGAAAGTTCCTTTCGAACTGGTGGCGCTTGACGGACCCGCCTCGGGCTTTGCGGACTCCTTCGGCACGGCGGCCGCGCTGGCCGGAGCAATCGAGACCATTCCGGGCTTGGATAAGTCCAGGCTGCTGCTGTTTGGCGGTTGGGAATCCGCTTCGCGCGGCGCGGGCGCGACGTTGCAGATGGTAGGCGAACGGCTGGGGATCGGCGAGCAATTCCTGGGCGTCGACCGGCTTACGGTGGGCGAGGACGGCGGCCTGGAGATCCTGGAGCGCATCGAGGGCGGCAAGCACCAGGTTTCGGTGTGCGCCGGCCCGCCCGCCGTGCTTGGCTGGGCCACCGGCAATCTGCCCGAACCGCGCAACAATCCGCAGGTCGGTATGGCCAACATGCGGACCGTCATGCCCGCGCTGCAACGCGCCAAGGCCGCTCCCGTGGCCGGCGCAGGGCTGACCTACGCGTCGGTGAGCCTGCCCAAGCAGCAGCGTGAAACGCGCGTGGTGAAGAATATGCCGGCGAAAGAGATCGCGAGCGAAATCGTCGCCTGGATTGGGGAGAAGTAGCATGGAAACCGTACTCGTACTGGCTCATGTGGAAGCCGATAGCGCATTAGGGAAGCCGGCGCTCGAAGCGTTGACAGCCGCGAGGAGTCTGGGCGGCGAGATCGTCGTTGGACTGGTGGGGGGCGAGGCGCAAGCGGCGGCGGACCAGATCGCCGGTTGCGGGGCCACGCGCATTTTGACTGTAACGGGAGACGCCTTCACGCAGTCGCGGTATTGTACGGACGCGGCCGCCGCCGAGGCGCTGTGCCGCGCGGCGGCAGCGCCCATCGTGATTGCGCCTTCCACCACGCGTTGGGCGCGCGCGCTTCCAGGCGTAGCCTACCGGCTGGGCGGGCGCGTCGATACGCACGCCGCCAATCTGTCAGTTCGCGATGGGGCGCCTGCCGTAACGCGATGGTTCTACCGGCAGCGTATGGAAGCGGTGCTGATGCGGACCGAACGGCCCTGGGTTATGCTGGTGGACCCCGGCTGCTACGCGCCGTGGAGCGGCGCTCCCGGTACGGCCACGGTGGAAGCCGTCGCGGTGGAGGCGCCGCCGTGCCGCACAACCGTGGTCGGCGTGCGGGCGCCCAAAGCCGACGAGCAGACCATACGGCCCGAAGCCGACCTATTGTTTGTGGCCGGAGCGGGCTGGACCAAGAAGCAGGCCGATGGCGCCGCGCACGCGGCTGAGGCGGCCAGCCTGATTCTGGGCTTCCTGCGCGCGGCTAAGGCGTCGCTCGGCGGCAGCAAGTCGCTAGTGGACCTGAGCGGTGAAGGCGAGGCCGTGCTGCCGTTCATGACGCACCTGAACCAGATCGGCCAGACCGGCGCCACGCCGCGGCATCCCAAGGGATTGTCCACCTGCTGCCACGGCGAAGAGCCGCACGTGGTTGGGTGGCGCTTTGTCAACCAGCGGCGCGCCATCAACCTGGACCCAAACTGCGGGTGGGCGCGCGGCAAAGCCGATGTGCTCTACGTGGCTGACGCGTTTGAAGTGATGCGGAAGGTGAATGAGATGATGGGATAGGGCCGGCCGGAACCGGGCCGCTTGATCACGCAGGCCAGATGACGACACACAGCTTGTAGATTGAGTGCCCTTCGGGGACCGACCCATCATCCATCCTCTGAGTCGCCCTGTTCCTCCCCGTACGGTACCCAGACCCATGCCTGCACATACGCTCCGGGATCATCGCCGTAAGAGATGACCGCATTGCTGTCCACCTCGATTTCACCGTCCCTGCCGTACAGTTCCTTCGCGCGGCGCCGAAACCAACTGTCCATATCCAGTTCGCTCATCTCGTCGAAATTCATGCCCGTCTCCTGTCATTGGTCCGCAGGCCCGCGCGGCAGCAAACCTTGTGGCGGGAGGCGCGGACCAACTCGCCATCGGATTCCCAATCATCGCTATTAAGAGAAGCATTTCACACCGCTAGCTGAAACCGTTCGTCGAGCACAACTCTCGATAGCCTATAGCCGTCGACAAGCGTGATCGGATTCTTGCCCTCTTCGCTGGCCTCGGTGATCGCCGCCCTTGAGAAATGGCCCGTTGTTAGAACAGCGCCCCTAGCGAACGGCTGCAGGCTTCCACGCAGCTCGGCAACTTCCTTGCGCCCAACGGAGTGCAGCCAACGCTTTGCTTGCACCTGGACCAAGGCGTTCTCGAAGATCCAAATCCGCCCCCCAGCCCTGGCGCTCACATCGATACCACCGTCAGCGCTGAACTTCGTGACGCAAACGTCCGAGTATCCGCAGTGCAGGAGGAGATCCTTGACAAAAAACTCGAAGCCCTTCGGCTCCATCGCCAGCAGCCTGCGGCGAACCTGCTCGACCTTCTCGAAATCCTCAGCTTGTTGACGGCCGTCCTGATCAGTGATCTCGTTATCGTCGGAATCGTCGCCGCGACGGAACCGCGACTCGATGAGCAGCTGACTCGAGATGGACGCCTCGCTCGAAAGCGGCAAGACTTGCTGGTCGCGATGAATTATGAATTCGAAGAGCCAGACCTTGCGAACCCTGCCATCTGCGTCGAGTTGAGTGTCCGGGTAATGTCGAAGGTATTCAAGCAAACCCAGGTACTGCCAGCGTTTCGGCCCGACGGAAGCATCTCTTCTGCTGGCAGTTAGAACAAATCCGTGGATCGGAAAATGAAATATCGCCTGTTCCATCAACCGGCAGTTCGCACCAGCAAGCGTTTGTTGGCCGACCCTTCCGGCCGCCGTATAGGTCAGGATACCCGCCTCCAGCCTGTCGTGGTAGGGATTCTCACCCGTGCCATGCAAGCCCTGCACGGAGGTCATGATGACCGCTCTCAGAACCGCCTTGTCCTGCAGCGAAAGGCGGATACCACCGGCATTCGACACCTTGAGAGATTTAAAGATCTCCTCGTTCGAATAAAGGCGACCGACGACCAGAGAATCAAGCATCTTCCGGCCACCTGAGTTCTGGCCCCGGTTCGGCCCGGCGTGTGAACCCGCCTCGCTCCCCGTGCCTGTGCCAGAAACATCCGTGCACCAAATGATTTTACCTCTGCTCGGCAAGACGATGTCCGGCTTTCCCGGCAGGCGCCGGTCGTGCAGCCGGTAACGATAGCCCATTCGGTGCACGAAACTCCTGACAATCACCTCCGGCTTCGTGTCCTTCGAGCGTATCGGCAGAAATGGCGGCGTTCCGCAATCGCAATTATGGGCCCGCCCCCCGGTCCTTCACCCATTTTCTTCCACACCGTCAAATCGGCATTATAATATGTATAATTATGGCGAGGGGCCGACTATGCAAACGCTGAAGCTCACTGCGGTTGGAACGTCCACGGGGGCTGTCATCCCCAAGGAGATGCTCGCCCGTTTGAAGGTCGAGAAGGGCGACTCGCTGTTCGCCATCGAAACGGCGGAAGGCTATCTGCTCACGCCGTACGATCCCGCGGTCGCCGAGCAACTCAAGGCCGGCCGGCAGTTCATGAAGGAGTATCGCGAGACGTTTAAGGCCCTCGCCGAATGACCGCGGAGCCGAGGTGGATCGACAAGCGGGCCCTGCTGCTGCTGCACGAAGAGAGCCTGGCGGAATTCGGCGGAGCCCGCGGTCTGAGAGATGAGGGGTTGTTGGACTCCGCGTTGGCTCGTGCGCGTAACGCCTGGGCGTATGGCGGCGGGAGCAGGACGATCGCGGAACTGGCTGCCAAGTATGGCTTCGGCCTCGCCAGGAGCCACCCTTTCGTGGATGGAAACAAGAGGATGGCCTTTCTAGCCATCGGTTTGTTCCTGGCTTTGAACCAATGCCGCCTCAAGGTTGGAAAAGCTGCCGCCGCTGAAACCATGATGGCGGTTGCCGCCGGGACTATCGGCGAGCGCCGCTTGGCCGCCTGGATTCGCAAGCACATCGCGACCACGTGAACATTCCGAGTCCTCCGTGCGATTGGTTGTATACTCGCTGTTTACCGCGAAGGCCAATGGAGATTCACAACGAGAGGACTTATGCCTGACTTCTTCGTCCGTTTCTGCTGCTGCGCGTGCCTGGCCACAAGCGCGGCTGTGAGCGCGACGCCGCAGCGCGCCAAGGAACCCGTGGATTATGTGGACCCTTATATTGGCAGCATCGGACACCTGCTGACATCCACACAACCCACCGTGCAGTACCCCTTCGGCATGGTGCGGCTCGCGCCGCTCACTCCGGCCAGGAGCGGGGACCGGTATTTCGCGCACGATATCTCCGGTTTTCCGGCGGGCGCAGCCACGCTGATGGCCACCACGGGCGAACCGGATACCGACCTGACGAAGAGCGCGTCCTCGTTTGACCACGACCAGGAAACGGCCACGCCCTATTACTGGTCCGCCATGCTGGAACGCTATGGAATTGAAGCGGAAGCCACCGTGACCGAACACGCGGCGTACTACCGCTTCACGTTTCCCGCGAACGGCCATTCGCACCTTCTGATGCGCGATAGCGGCTCATTCGAAGTAACGGGACCCGCGGCGGTGGCCGGGCAATCGGGCGGCGGCGGCGGCCGGGGAGGCGGCGGCAGGGGCGGCGTGACGACGTATTTCTACGCCGAGTTTTCCAAACCGCTGGGCGAATACAGCACGTGGCAGGGCAGCACGATGGGGCACGAGTCCAAGTTGTCCGGCGCCAACATCGGTTTGATCACGAATGGAGCCACCGCCAAGGGCGAGAAGATCAGCGTGCGGATCGGGATCTCCGATATCTCGATCGAGCAGGCCCACAAGAGTCTTCAGGAAGAGATCCCCGAGTGGGGATTCGACCAGGTGAAGGCCCGGGCGCGAGCGGTATGGAGCCGTGAGTTGGGCAAGATCGCCATCACGGGCGGAACCGAAAAGCAACGCACCATCTTTTATACGGCGCTCTATCGCTCCCTCGGCCGCATGACCGACTACACCGAGGACGGCAAATACTACAGCGGCTACGATCAACAGGTGCATGACGCCGGCGGGCACGATTTCTACGCGGGAGACGGCCTGTGGGACACCTACCGCTCGATGCATCCTCTCCAACTCATTTTGGACCCGAAGCGGCAGCAGGACATGGTTCGCTCCTATATACGCATGTACGAGCAGGGTGGGTGGCTGCCTTCGTTCCCGACAATCGCAGCGGACTCGGCAGTCATGATCGGGCACCATTCTTCGGCCCTGATTGCCGATACCTACGCCAAGGGCTACCGGGATTTCGACGTGGAAAAGGCCTACGAGGGGATGAAGAAGAACGCGATGGAGGCCACCATGCTGCCCTGGCGCCGCGGCCCGCTCACGGAACTCGACCGTGTCTATCTGGAGAAGGGCTTCTTCCCTGCCCTGGCCAAAGGGGAAACGGAGACCGTGGCGGCGGTGAACCCGGGCGAACGGCGTCAGGCCACGGGAGTGACGCTCGAAAACTGCTATGACGATTGGTGCGTTGCCCAGATGGCCAAGGCGCTCAAGAAAGACGACGACTACGCCTATTTCATGAAACGGGCGCACAATTACCAGAACGTGTTCGATCCTCGCATCGGCTTCATGTCGGCCAAGAGCGCGGACGGGAAATGGGTGGAGGGGTTAGATCCCAAGATGGGCGGCGGCCAGGGCGGACGCGACTATTTCACCGAGTGCAACTCCTGGATCTATACGTTTCAGGTGCCGCATGACGTGGCGGGCCTGGCCAACCTGCTGGGCGGCCGTGAAAAGCTCGCCGCCAAACTGGACGCGCTGTTCACCGAGCCGGCCGGTTCCAAATACTCATTCCTGGGCCAATTTCCGGACATGACGGGCTTGATTGGCATGTACGCCCAAGGGAACGAGCCGAGCTTCCACATTCCCTACCTTTACAATTATTGCGGCCAGCCCTGGAAGACCCAGCGCCGCCTGAGAGAGATCATGGACATCTGGTACACCGACACCCCGTTGGGGATCTGCGGTGACGATGACGGCGGGGCCATGTCGTCGTGGTACGTTCTGACGGCCATGGGTTTCTATCCGGTAACCCCCGGCCTGCCCGTTTACGTTATGGGCAGCCCGATTTTCGCGGAGACCAGAATCTCCCTGGAAAAGGGCAAAGTCTTCACCATCACCGCCCGGAATGTGTCGGCCAGGAACAAGTACATCCAATCCGCCGTGCTGAACGGCAAGCCGCTGAACAAGCCGTGGTTCGAGCACTCCGACATGGCGGGCGGCGGCACGCTGGTTCTGGTAATGGGGCCGCAGCCGAATACGGCATGGGGCAGTGCGCCGGAAGCCGCGCCGCCTTCGATGTCGAAATGATCGGCCGCTAGGCAACGTCCACAAGCTCGACGCGGGACGGTTTGGGAGTTTCGTCTCCATCTTCGCGCATGAGGGCGAGATGCATTTCGATGGCCTTGGTCATGAGCCGCTTGGTTTCGGCGAGAGTGCGGCCAGCCGCGATGCAGCCTGGGAGGTCCGGCACGTGCGCGCTGAACCCTGTCCGGGTAGGAGCAATCAGGATGGGGTACCTGCTCATATTAGGCCTGCTTGTTTCAGTATAGACTTCTTCGTTTTGGGGTCCAACTCCGCGGACGGGTGTCCCGCGACGGTCACCTTGCCCGGCTTCGAGGGATGGACGTACTGCCGATGGCTGCCCTCCTGATTCCTTACGCAAGCCGAATTCGCGCAGAACCTAAGAAGGCAGGCCAGGAGGCCCGCCCCACTTAGTACTTCGGCACGCGCGGGTCTACCTGGTCGCTCCAGGCCAGGATGCCGCCCTTCATGTTGCGGACGTGCTGGAAGCCGGCGCTTCGCAGGATGCCGCAGGCTCTTGCGCTGCGCATGCCGCTCTTGCAGTGGATCACGATGTCGGATTCGGGGTCGAACTCGCCGATGTGCTTGGGGAACTCGCCGAGCGGGATCAGCTTCGCGCCGGGGATGCTTGCAATCCGGTACTCGTGCGGTTCGCGCACGTCGATCAACACGAACTTCTCGCCGCTGTCGAGCTTGCGCTTCACTTCCGTGACGTCGATTTCGCCTTCGTTCACTTTGCTCTCCTCGGCCGGCGCCGGTTTCTGTGGGTTGGGAACGCCGCAGAATTGATGATAGTCGATCAGCTTCGTGATTGTCGGGTGCTCGCCGCAGACCGGGCACTCCGGGTTCTTGCGCAGCTTCATCTCGCGGAAGCGCATGCCCAGCGCATCGTAGAGCAGCAGCCGGCCCACCAGCGGCTCACCGATTCCAAGGATCAATTTTACCGTCTCGGTGGCCTGAATCAGTCCGATCGTCCCTGGAAGAATGCCCAGCACGCCTCCCTCGGCGCAACTCGGGACCAGTCCCGGCGGAGGCGGTTCGGGGTACAGGCAGCGGTAGCACGGGCCGCCTTCATAGGCGAACACCGTGGCCTGCCCCTCGAAGCGGAAGATGGACCCGTACACGTTCGGCTTGCCCAGCAGCACGCAGGCGTCGTTCACCAGATACCGCGTGGGAAAGTTGTCGGTGCCGTCCACAACGAAGTCGTAGTCCCTGAGAATCTCCAGCGCGTTCTCGCTTGTGAGCGCGGTTTCGTGCTTCACCACGGTCACGTTGGGATTGATGGCCCGCATCTTCTCGGCCGCCGAATCGATCTTCTTGCGTCCCACGTCGGCCGTCGAGTGAATCACCTGGCGCTGCAGGTTGGTGGAATCGACCACGTCGAAATCGACGATGCCGATGCGGCCCACGCCGGCGGCGGTGAGGTATAGGCTCAAGGGAGCGCCCAGTCCCCCGGCGCCGATCAGCAACACCTTGGCGGCCTTCAGCTTCTGCTGGCCCTCGATGCCGACTTCCGGGATGATCAAGTGCCGGCTGTAGCGCAGAATCTCCTCGTTCGATAGAACCGCGGCTTCTCGCGCGGCGGGCGGCGTGGCCAGGGCCGAGCCGCCGGCGATGGAAGGCACCAGCGAGATGGTGTCGTCATCCTTGGCCGCCGTGGCGTCTTTGCCGAGATAGCGAACGTCCTCATCGTTGAGGTAGACGTTTACGAAGCTGCGGACCTTGCCTTCGTCGTTGAAGATCTGTTTGCGTAAATCGGGGAACTGCGCGGTCAGCGCGTTCAGCGCTTCGCCCACAGTGGCGCCGGAGACGGCGACGGCATCCTTCTTACCGGTAAACTGCCGCAGGGGCGTAGGGATCAAGACTTTGGGCATTTCAGTAACTCAGCTCCTCTTTCTCTGCCGCAGTCTGTTCGACGTTGGGCAGCCAACTATTGGCGTGGTGAAACTTGCCGCCTTGGATGGAAAGCACCACGAACGAGTACCACGGACACGAATTCTTCAAATCGGTCTGCGAGAAATAGGCGTCGCAATCGGGGTGCGAGTGGTAGATGCCGATCAGTTCCATCTTGCGCTCGCGCGCGGCGCGGTCGGCCGCCAGCAGATCTTCAGGCCGCAGTTCATACCGCGCGGCCTGTTCGCCCGCGAAGGCGTTCCTGAGAGGGAGGGCCTCACTGACGAGCTTGATACCGTCATCCGTGGATCCGAGCATGGCGCCGCAGCATTCGTTGGGATAAGTGTGTTGGGCGTGCGCCACCATGAACGCCCAGGCGTCCAGTTTGATCCGAATCATGCCTCTTCCCAGAAGTGCTCGCTCAGGTACTTGTCGGCGCTGTCGCATAGCATGGTGACGATGATGGCGCCTTCGCCGCGCGCGGCCAGTTCCCTGGCCAGCATGGTGGCCGCCAGCACGTTGCACCCCGAAGAGATCCCCACCAGCAAGCCTTCCTCGCGGGCCAGCCGCCGCACCATCGCATAGGCATCTTCGGTTTCGATCCAGAGATTGCCGTCCGCAAGCGTCTCGTCGTAGATCCCAGGGACGATCGCCGTGGGCATGTGCTTCAACCCTTCGAGGCCATGAAAACCGCTCGACGGCTGAGCCGAATAGCACTTGGCGTCCGGCACGTCGCGGCGCAAACGGCGGCTCACGCCGGTAAAGGTGCCGCTGGTACCCATGGACGCCACGAAATGCGTGAGACGCCCCGCGGTCTGCTCTACGATCTCCCGCCCGGTGCCCTCAAAGTGCGCTTTCCAGTTCGCCGGGTTGTTGTATTGATCGGGATAGAAATACAAATCCGGATCCTCAAGGTAGAGCTTCCGGCATAAGCGAATGGCGCCGTCGGAACCCTCCGCCGCGTCGCTGAACACCATCTCCGCGCCGTAGGCCTTCAAGATGCGCTTGCGTTCGATGGACGCGTTGGCGGGCAGGCAGAGCTTGACCTTGTAGCCGCGATTCGCGCCGATCATGGCGTAAGCAATGCCCGTATTGCCGCTGGTGGCGTCCATGATGACGCGCCGCCGGTTCAGTTTGCCGGAGCGCTCGCCATCCAGGATCATGTTGAGCGCGGCCCGATCCTTCACTGACCCGCCCGGGTTGAAGTACTCGGCCTTCGCAAAGATCTCAATGCCAGGAAATTCCCGTGGAATCTTCTCAAGGCGCAGCAAGGGCGTATTGCCGATGGTGGCCAGCAACGGTTCCGCCTCGGTACGAGCTAGACGCGGTAGCGGTGCGATGAACGCCATGGATTGTCTTTCCCTTCCTTGGATTCACTCGCCGGCACTTGGGATGCAAAAGGTATCTGATTGCAGGCGAAGGAATTACCGTGGTTCGGAGCTACGGTCCATTTTAGCATCTCCCCAAACCCTGTCAAAGAAGTAGGGAATGGTCGGCGGAGGGCCAGCGTCAGGCTGACGCAACGTCAGTTTGCGAGAAGTCGTTGCCGACGTAGAGCAGCGGCATGTTGGCGACTTTGGCGACCGCGTACGACATGCAATCGCCGAAGTTTAGGGCGGCTGGGTGGCGGCCCTTGCCAAAGCGGAGGAAAGCGCTCGTGGCTTGGTCGAAGTGCTCGTGCGAAAAAGGCACGACCAGCACCGCCATCTGACGAATTGCAGCGTCCAGGACGGCGCGGGCCCCGTGTCCGCTGCGCGCCGTCAGTACCACGGCCGATTCAAACAGCGTGGGAGCACCGATCAGAACGACGTCGGCTGCCTGGACACGCTGAAAAAGCCTCTCATACCCAGGTTCCCTCAGATGCATGGCGACTAAAGCCGAAGCGTCCAGCACCATTGTCTAATACCCGTTCGGCCCATATCCGAGGATCTCGTCTTCCTCCTCCCGGGTCAAAACGCGTCCCAATTCGCCAGGCGGCATATTGGGCCAAACCTCGCGCTGAAAATACTCGAGCAACCGTTTCTTCCGATCCGGCCTTCCGCCCCCTGCCTCCAACTCCGCCTTCCTTGCGACTAGCGCTTGGCGAATGGCTTCCGTTTTGGTCTCATTCGCCATGCGCGAAACCTCGGTCGCCAACTCTTCCACCTCTTTGTTCTTGATGTTGAGCGCCATGGTGTAATTTTATCATTGTTACACCATCCTGCGTCCTATGCCTCACTCTTCCCGGCCGCTTGGCGGTCCGCAGAGCTTTCGAATCGCGAATACGATTTCCTTGGCAGGCGCATACCCTTCCCAGCGATAGAGCATTCCACCGTTGGGATCCACCAGGAATGTGAGCGGCGATTTCCCCTTGGGCAGAGATCCGGCTACCGCCTGGACGCCTACGAGGTTCCACTCGGCGGGTACTTGCGATGGTGAAATGGCGATGGTTTTCAGGATGCGCCCGTACTGCGCGGCGGCGCTTCGCAGCACGACGGTTTCACCGCGTGAATCGGCCGACGAATCGATAAACCCGATCAGGGCGTAATGGCCGCGAAGGGCTTGCCAATCGACGCGCGCAGCCGTCAGTTCCGGCGCCAAGGGCTGGGGTCTTGGCGTGCGAAGAAGGCTGGGATCGGTACGCGCCGCGCTGCCGTTCGCTTCTTCTCCCGCGATCTTCTGAAATGCAGCCAGGCCCTCGACGCGCGCCCCGTTCCAGATCCAACGGCCATCGCCTGGGTACACGTAACGGTTCCCGTCGAGCGAGACCCTGCCGCTTGAGGCATCCACCATCCACGGGACGCCGCTTTCGATGAGGTTGCGGTCGAAGATATTGGCGCCCTTCCCGGAGAACTCCGCATCGATCTTCAACACGGGGCTGTCGATGGGCGGGTCCCAAAGCAACGTGTTGTCGTGAATGCGAACGCCATCGAGCGCTCCCTTGTCCCACGTATAGACGAACACGTCGCCATGATGCAGCGCGGCGCGCGGGCTGCGGCCGTTCCCCGCGCAGACGTTGCCGCGCACTTCGCTGCCGGTGGTGACCGATCCCGCGCCGAATACCGAGACGCAGTAGGCCTGCGAATCGTGGCCGTAGTTGTTCTCCACCAGGTTGTCGGAGTCGCCCCAGTCGATATCGTAGACGCCGCCATCGACGCCGGGCGAGTCGCTGTAGAATCCTTCGGTCTGGCGCACCACGCAGTGCGCGCAACTCCAGGTCCAGATGGAATTCGGCGTCCCGATCGAGTAGCTCGGCTCCATGCCGGTGTACCACGCGGCGGAACGTTCTATCACGCCGTCGCGCACCGCGAACACCACGATGCCATCGCCGTAAACGTTGTGAACCGTGGAATTGCGGACCGCGACGTTGTGCGCGCCCCGGCGCCCTTGCAGGAAAATGCCGGCCCAACGGTTGGTATCGTACGCCGTGACGCCATCCACCACGACATCGTCCAGTTCTCCGTCGAACACCACCAGGCCGGAAGCCTTGGCATTCATCTTGCCGGTCGAGTTCACGCCATGGACGACGCAGTCGATCAGCCGGAGCCGCGCGAGCCCGTTCCCGCTCACGTGAACGCCGTACTCGGTGGAACCGGTGGCCTCGATGCCGCGAATCTCCCAATCGTGCTGGTCGAGCAACTTGACGGCCGTATCCCGGCCATTGGCCTTCACCACGGGCATAGCGCCGGCCGCGCCGTACGGGCCAAGCGTGATGGGATTGCCCGCCGCGCCCGATCCCTTGGGCCAGAGCATGCCTTCACAGGTGGCGCCACGCTTCAGGTGGATGGCGTCGCCGGGAACGAACTCGCGCTGGTTGAGTTTCTCGAGAGTGCGCCAGGCCGAGGAGGGGTCGCCGCCGGAAGCGCGATCGTCACCGGCGGCGCAGTCCACGTAATAGCCGGCGCCGAAAAGCCAAGGCGCAGAGAGCAGGAACGCCGCGATGGCTGTCGGTTGACGCGCCACGCGGTCAATTGTAGCAATTACCCCAAACCCGCAAGCGAGACGCGGGAATAGAATAGCGTTAGATGGCCACTCTCCTGAAGCAGGCGTCCACGCCTGCGCTGCTCCGGCAACTCGGCTTCTTCAGCGCGACAGCCCTGGTGATCTCGAACATGGTGGGAACCGGCATCTTCGCCACCACAGGCTACATGGCGGGAGACCTGGGAAGCTCCGGCTTGATATTGTCATGCTGGGCGGTGGGCGCGTTGTTCGCGCTGGCCGGCGCGCTGAGCTACTCCGAGTTGGGGATCAATTTCCCAAGTTCGGGCGGCGAGTACGTCTACCTGACCCATGCGTTCGGTCCGGAGTGGGGCTTCATGACCGGGTGGGTTTCGTTTTTCGCCGGATTTTCGGCGCCCATCGCGGTGACGGCTCTCGCGTTTTCGGATTATCTGGGCCATTTTTCCCCCGGACTGAAGCTCGCGAGCGCACCGGTTACCTTAGGCACCGGCGCGCTTTCACTGAGCCTTGGCCGCGGACAGTTGCTGGCATCCAGCCTGATCGCCGCGTTCACCATCCTGAACTGCTTCGGTTTGGGCCGCGCCGCCAAGGTGCAGAACGTGCTTACGACCACGAAACTGCTCGTCATCGTGGCCTTCGTTACGCTGGGATTCGCCGCCGGCAGTGGAAGCTGGAGCCACTTCTCCCAAGCCGCGGTCCGCACCTCCACGGTCA
Source organism: uncultured Solibacteraceae bacterium (assembly GCA_964457555.1). Taxonomy (GTDB): domain Bacteria; phylum Acidobacteriota; class Terriglobia; order Bryobacterales; family Bryobacteraceae; genus BOG-224. Next base: position 130,719 of record CAYWHA010000001.1, on the reverse strand, counting down.
GCCTGCCCGCCCAGTTTTTTGTCAGCCTGTTGTGGGTGATGTTCGGATACAGCGGTTGGAACGCGGCCACCTACGTAGCCGAAGAAGTGCGGCGCCCCGAGCGCACGCTCCCCCTGGCCCTGGCGGCCGGTACGGGCATTGTGGCCGCTGCGTATTTGGGCCTGAACCTCATCTACATCTACGCCACGCCGCTCAAACAGATGCAGGGAGTAACCGCCGTGGGCGCGCTTTCCGCAACCAACCTTTTCGGACCGGGGGTGGCGAGCGCGTTCGCGGCGCTAATGGCCCTGTGCCTGGTATCCACCGTCAGCGCTGAGGTGACCGTCGGCCCGCGCGTCTACTACGCCATGGCCAAGAATAAAGCGTTTTTCAGCGCCGCCGCCATCGTCCATCCGCGCTGGCACACTCCCGTGGTGGCCATCCTCAGCCAAGGAATGTGCGCCATGGTGATGACCCTCACGCCGTTTCGGGAATTGCTGACTTACATTGGAATGAGCCTGGCCCTGTTCAGCGCCCTTTCGGTGGCCTCGCTGTTCGTATACCGCCGCACGCGGCCGGGATGGCAGCGGCTGCGCGCCATCGATTTCGCCTGGCCGCTTATCCCGGTGGCTTATATCCTGGTGGCCGTGGCCATGATGGGATTCGGCGTCATCCAGCACCCTGTGGCTTCGCTCACCGCCTTCGCCACCGTGGGCGCCGGCGCCCTGGTTTATCATTTCGGATTGCGCGCACGTGGGTAGCCGCTCGTCATCATAGGAAGGCCCATTCCCCGTCCGGATGGCGCGAATCGGAGCCCACGGGATGAAATCCGACGGCGACTAGGCTCCGCTAGTCCCCGGACCGCCGGCCGCCCCCGGATTGCCACCACATGGGGTCACCTGAAGGCCTCCTGTGGGTCCCCGATCTCCTCTGTAATCGTCAGCGATTCCACTCCATCGGCTTCGGTTAGGACCGATAGCGAGATTAGCTTGTCTCCGCACCCGATGGTAGCGTCTCGAAACACCGTACGAGGCCCGGGAGGTTGGCCTTTCAGTTCAACCGAATGCCCCTCCGAGGCGTCAATCGAACATTCCCTCTTGCCCTCGCTGACCAGGGTCCCAATCAAGGCGACAAGTATCCTCCCAATCTCTCCTTCGCCGTAGGGCCTCTCCTCCGGCGTCCAAATTTTCGACGCCGCCACCAGCTTCCCTTGGGCGCTGAAGCGCAGTGTTCCGGCGGTGGCGTTGTTGGGTCCCCGGATCACGTAGGTCGTGGCCATTGCCGGCCTTAGGTCTTTGCCGCATATCTCACACCTCACGTCGTACTGCAACGCGAGAGCGGAAATAGCAGAATCCATCGGCACGCCGAGCCGTAAAGTCGTCGTTCCGATGATCACGGCCGCGCCTGTCGATTGCCGCGGTTTCTCCGTCGCCGCAGTCTGAGGCTGCTGGGCACGGCCGACTTGGGCGAGCGCCAGAGCCAGCAGAGCCTCAGCCACCACTAATGATCGAGCCCTTTGGATGACCATACCGCCTCCTCCCGGCAAACCGCACACGCGCGCAACTGGCCGGTTCAGAGCGCCGCGGGAGTCGCCTCACTCAGTCATCAGTTTCTTCGCCCTTTCATCGAAACGGACGTACGAGTCCTGATCTCCGATGATTCTCGTTCCGTTCGGCCCTGGCACGTCGCCGGCCTCAAGCAGAGCCTTGTTCTGGAAGACATCGATCACCTCGCGGGTCCCGCCAAGGACCGAAAAGTACTCCACCTGCATAAGACAGGCGTTGAGCCGCTTGTTGAAATGAAATGTTGCGGGAACTAACGTGACACTAGACGAACGCTCCGCCAGGTGCGCCTTTAACCGCTCAAAGGATCGCGCACCAGCCGCAGAACAATCGGCCGATAGTTTGAGTGACCGCTCCGACTCCGTCCCGCACGTTGCGAGCGCAAGAATCGCCGGGACAAAGGCCCCGAGGATCTTCGGCCTGATTCTCATAGTCGTTCGCCGCGCGCCCCGCGGGGTCCGCACCAGCGGCTTTCCTTCCCTGACAAGGGTACACCCGCAGAACTCCGAGTTCAAGGCCCGATTTACAGTCGTTTGGCGAGCTTGTGCTAAACTCCCCCAATAGGAGGTACCGGTTGCGATGGAAAGCGACAAGCGCTGTGTTCATCAAGCCGACGCCGAACGCAGTCTGCATCTGGAGGCATGGGAAACCGACGGTCGCTATTTCTGGAATGTAACGGACTCTAGAACGCACGAACAGATCGGCGCTGGCGAGGCCACCGACCTGGACGCAGCTAAGGTTGAGGCCGCTGCAGTTGCGGGCGTTCAGTGGAAATGTCTCATGTGGAGAGGTGCCGGGGCGTAGGCTACGCTCTTCCAAGCCATGGGGGCGCTAGAAAATAGCGCGAGGCATGAGCCCTGCTGGCCCCGGCTGGGGGCTGTGCCCTTGCATCCCCACCCCCAACAGTGTTCCGATACGGGCTGATGCGGCCTACGCGCGTCCGTTATGGAGTAGTCGCCTTCGCGGTTTCCCTCGCCGTAATCACCTATCTGGACCGGGTCTCCATCTCCTTCGCCGCCCCTGCCATACGTCATGACCTGGGTCTCACCGCGATCCAAATGGGATGGGCCTTCACGGCCTTCAACCTCGGCTACGCGCTGTTTGAGATCCCCGGCGGCTTCCTGGGGGATTGGATCGGGCCGCGCCGGGTTCTGACGCGCATCGTCCTATGGTGGTCGTTCTTCACCGCCGCCACGGGATGGGCCTGGAGCCACGCCTCCCTGGTGTGCACGCGCTTCTTGTTCGGGACCGGCGAGGCCGGCTGCTTCCCCAACCTGACCAAGGCCTTCACCACCTGGCTCCCACCCGGCGAGCGCGTGCGCGCCCAGGGCATTCTCTGGCTGGCCGCGCGCTGGGGCGGCGCTTTCACGCCGCCTCTGGTAGCGCTGGTCATGGGCCTGGTTGGATGGCGCCGCAGTTTCGCCGTCTTCGGCTGCGTGGGCGTGGTCTGGGCGGCGGCGTTCTATCTCTGGTTTCGCGACAACCCCTTGCAGAAGCCCAAGATGAACCAGGCCGAGCGGGACTTGCTGCTCGGGAGCTCGGCCATGGCGGCCGGGCACGCCAACGTCCCCTGGGGCCGCATGATACGGTCGCGCCAATTGTGGCTGCTGTGCTGGCAATTCTTCGCGCTCAATTACGGATGGTATTTCAACGTGACCTGGCTGCCCACGTATCTGCGCGAGGAGCGCCGCCTGGCCCTTGCCTCCACGGCCGCCCTCAGCGTGCTGCCGCTGTTCATGGGCGGGCTCGGCAACCCGGTCAGCGTGTTCCTCACCACCCGGCTGACGCGCCGGCTGAACAGCGCGGGCCTTGCGCGGCGCCTGGTGGCTTGCCTCGGGTTCGCCGGCGCCGGCGGATTCCTCTTTTTCTCCACCCGCATGACCAGTCCGCTGGCGGCCATGCTGGCCATCGGCATGGCCAGTTTCTGCAACGATTTCGTCATGCCCGTCGCCTGGAGTTCCGCCGCGGACATCGGCGGCGAACACGCGGGCACGCTCTCCGGCGCGATGAATATGTGGGGCAACATCGGCGGAGCGCTCTCGCCCATCGCCATCGGCTACATGCTCGAGGCCACCCACAACAACTGGAATCTGACGTTCTATGTTTCCGCCGCCGTCTACCTGACGGGCGCGGTGTTCTGGGCGTTCCTGGACCCCGTGACGCCGTTGTAAGCCATTAAAACCTGAAATACCCGTATTAACCGAAAGGGAGTTTTCATTCCGTGAGCGATTGCTTACACTGAGGCTTCGTGCAACCAATTTCCGTTCTCGAGGCTGGAGCCAGAACGCTCAGCTATATCCGTGGGGCGGACGTACCCCTCATTGAGAAAACGATCTCCCAGGTGCTGGCCGATACCGCCCGCAGGTTTCCGGACCGCGACGCGCTGGTCGTGTGCCATCAAGGCGTGCGCCTGACGTGGGCCGAACTCGACCGCGAGGCCACCCGTACCGCCCGCGGTCTGGCCGGTCTCGGTCTTCGCCCCGGCGACCGCGCCGGCATCTGGGCCGCCAACTGCCTGGAGTGGATTCTGCTGCAGCATGGCGCCGCGCGCGCCGGCATCGTCCTGGTCAACGTGAATCCCGCGTACCGCTCGCATGAATTGCGCTACGTCCTCAGAAAATCCAACATCCGCGCGTTGTTCCTGCGGGAGAAGGATCCGCGCGCGAACTATCGCGAGATTCTGGCCGAATCCCGCAATGCCGATAGCCTGCCACTGGAGCACACGGTCTGGCTGGGCGATGCTTCGTGGGATGAGATGATGGACCGCGGCGTGGATTTCCCGGCCGATCTCGCCACGCCCGGCGACGTGGCCAATATCCAGTACACCTCCGGCACCACCGGATCGCCCAAAGGCGTCATGCTCACGCACCGCGGCCTGGTCAACGACGGCATGGCCATCGGCCTCTGCCTGCGGGCCTCGGAAGACGACCGCATCTGCGCGCCGGTGCCTCTGTATCACTGCTTCGGGTCTGTCATCGGCTCCATGGTGTCCACGGTCTACGGCGCGACGCTCATCCTGCCTTCCGCGCAGTTCGACGCGCGCGCCACACTGGAAGCTGTCGAGCGCGAGCGCGCCACCACGCTTTACGGCGTCCCCACCATGTACGTGGCGGAAATGGAGCATCCCGAGTTCGACCGCTTCGACCTGACTTCGCTGCGCAAGGGCATTATGTCCGGCGCCCCGTGCCCCATCGAGCTCATGAAACACGTGAGCCGCCGCATGCACATGGAGCGCATGACCATCCCCTACGGACAGACGGAGTCGTCGCCCGTGATCACCATGTCCAATGTGAACGACCCCTTCGAACTTAGCGTGATGACGGTGGGAACGGCGCTGGCCAATGTCGAGGTGCGAATCGTCCATCCGGAAACCCTGGAAACCCTGCCCATCGGCGAGCAGGGCGAGCTATGCACGCGCGGGTTCCTGGTGATGAAAGGCTACGACGACGACCCAGAAGCTACCGCCGCCGTGGTCGATTCCGAGGGTTGGCTGCGCACCGGCGACCTGGCGCTGATGCACCCGGACGGTTACATCAGCTTCAAGGGCCGCGCCAAGGACACCATCATCCGCGGAGGCGAGAATATCTATCCCCGCGAGGTTGAGGACTTCCTGCATTCGCATCCGAAGATCGCCGACGTATACGTGTTCGGAATCCCCGACGCCAAACTGGGCGAAACCGTTATGGCCTGGGTCCAGTTGAAAACCGGAGTGGAAGCCACGGTCGACGAGATTCGCGACTTCTGCCGCGGCAAAATCGCTTACTTCAAGGTCCCGCAGTACATCCGCTTCGTGGAAGGCTTCCCGCAGACCGTCACGAAGAAAGTACAGAAGTTCCTGATGCGCGAACAGGAAATCCGCGAGCGCAACCTCGAAGCCCTGGACCGCCAGGAAACCGCCTGACGGCGGACGCTTAGGCGCCGGGATCTGTCAAAGAGCGGCCAACACCTCTTTGTAAAGGTACTTGGCGCCCTCCACGCGGTCCCACGGTCCGTCTTCGTATTCCAACGCGTAGGTGCCCGTGAATCTGGCGCCCTCCATGATCCTGACGCAGCGTTGCACGTCGCAGGTGGCCCAGCGATTCCAGTACTTGGCATGGACGTTGGTGTGCGCGTATGGCGCCAGCGCCGCCAGGCCGTGATAACACAGGTAGTCGTGCTCCCAGTTGAAGAAGTCGGGCGACGCTTCGCAGTACGGGTTATGCACCTCATCGACAATGATTTGGATATTGGTCGGATTCGCCGTGAGACCCCAGTGGTTCTCCAGCGTGACCTTCACGCCCACTTTGCCGCCGTAGTCCGCCATCTCCTTGAAGGACTCGATGCAATTCGTCAGGAGTTTGGCGAGCGCGTCGTTCTTCGGGTACCCATCGCTGCCCTGGATTGCGTCGGGAAGGAACCGCGGGCCGCCGCTATTGACGCGCATCGATTTCGCCCCGAGGATGGCGCCGGCATCCAGCCAGTTCTTAGCGACTTGTATGCCGGCTTTGCGCAGCGCCTCGTCGTCCACGCAAATGTTGGTAGGGGCGTTGTTCGAAATATGCTGGCACCTTGTCCCCGTGACCGCCATCTTGTTCGCCATCTTTTCGAGCCACTTTTTCCCGGAGGCGCTGGAGGGATCGAAATCGCCCAGCCGCGGACCGCCACTGCCCTGCCCCGCGCCTCTACCCGCCCCTGCGGCCGCTGCGGCTGGGGTGGTTGCCGCGGCTGCGCCGGTGGGCGCGGCGGGCGGCAGGAACATGCTGGGGTCGGTCACGTCGCCGAACAGGCCTGAAAACAGGTCCATGTGGTACACGCCCGGGAAGGTGCTCTTGGTAAAGTCCGGAAAGTCCAGCATGGTGATTTCGCCATACTTTTTCTTCATGGCGTCAATCTGCGCGTTCGGGCGCGTGCTGGCTGTTTTAAAGATGTCCCGAATGGGCCAGGTATTGGAAGCGATCCGGTCCAGCTTTTCCTTTTCCGTGAGCACTCCGGCCGCCGGGTTCGCCTGTTCGCCCAGCGCCATTCCGGCAACGGCCAAGCCGGCGCCGCTGGTTTTGAAGAAACCGCGTCGATTCAAAATCGCATCTTTCAGCTCTGCTTTGTTCATGGCAAGTGCTCCTTTTCGCGCCCGGGAGGCAAGCTTCCAGCCTAAGATACCACCGTGCGGCGGCGTACGGCCCCGGCCAAGCGAACGCCTTGTCTCGAAGCCGCGCCTCTATAATGAATTCATGTTCTTTCGCCGGAAGCCCGTTCCCGCGCTCACTTTCTCCGACCGGCTGGACGCTCTGAAGAGGTCTGGTTTCACCACCGTTCCCGTAGCAGACGGCTGGGTCCGCGTCGCTCGCGAGGGTTGCGCCGTTGACCTGAAGGAGGAGGGCGGTGCGGTCCGCGGCTCCGGCCGCGCCGGGGTGTCGATGGGCACGGAGGTCGGCGAACTGGTGGACGGCGGCTTCCAGAAGTTCTTTGAGACGCCGTCCGGCAAGCGGAAGCCCGCTACCGCCGCCGAGTTGACAGCTCTGCACTCCTTCGAGGAAGACATAAAGGAGGGCCTTGGCCAGGAAAGCTATTACAACGATTCGCTAGGCACGGTATCCGCCTTTTATCTCTACGACCGCGTCAAAGACCGCGACTGCGGCGTCCCGAAACGGGCCTGGGAGTAGCCACCCTCGCCTAAAGGACAGAACATTGTCACAAGCCATAAAGGTACTGATCGCGGACGATGAGGCCAGCCAGCGCAGTGGCCTGGCGACCCTGGTCTCCGCCTGGGGCATGCAAGCGGAAACCGCCTGCGACGGCAACGAGGCGCTCCAGAAACTGGCCGATTTCCCAGCCGACGTGATCCTCACGGATCTGAACATGCCGGGACTCGACGGAATCGGCCTCCTGCGCCGCCTGCAGGATTCCGGCGATATGCCCCCCACCATCGTTCTGACGGCGTTTGGCAATATCGAAACCGCTGTCAAGACCGTGCATCAGCTCGGCGCCTACTGGTTCCTGGAGAAGCCCATCCAGCCGGGAGTCCTGGAAACGCTGGTCCGCCGCGCGGCGAGTCACGCCGGCCTGAGCGCCGAAAAGCGCAACCTGGAGCGGCAGCTCGGATACAAAGGGACGCTCGGCGAACTGGTTGGCGCTTCCCCCAGAATGCAGGAAATTTTCGCCCTGCTCCAGCAGGCCGGGCCAAGCAAGGCCTGCGTCCTGATCACCGGCGAGAGCGGCGTCGGAAAGGAACTGGTGGCCCGCGCGCTTCACCTCCTGAGCCCGCGTCGCCGGGGCCCGTTTATTGCCATCAACTGCGCCGCGCTTCCGGAAACGCTGATCGAAAGCGAGCTTTTCGGCCATGAGAAGGGATCGTTTACGGGCGCCTTGGAGCGGCGCGCGGGGTGCTTCGAAGCGGCCCAGGGCGGAACCCTGCTGCTCGATGAAATCGGTGAGATGCCCCTGCTGACGCAGGCGAAATTGCTGCGCATTCTGGAAGATTCCAAAGTCCGGCGGCTAGGCGGCAAGGGCGAGTTCGAAGTCGATGTCCGCGTGCTCGCCGCCACCAATAAAGTTCCCGAGGAAGCCGTGCGCGGCGGCCATCTCCGTGAGGACCTTTACTACCGGCTGAACGTCTTTCATGTTCATCTGCCTCCACTACGCGAACGCAAGGAAGATATCGATGCGCTCTCCGCGGCCCTGCTGGTTGAGCTGAACCGCAAACACGAGTGCCGCGTCACGGAGGTTTCCGCGGAGGCGGCCGAGACGCTTCACCGTCACGACTGGCCGGGCAACGTTCGCGAATTGCGCAACGTTTTAGAGCGCGCCGTCATTCTCGCCGGTGAAGGCCCCATCGGAATGAAGCACCTGCCCGCTTTCCTGCGAGCAGCCCCGGGCCAGCCGCCGCCCCCCGAACGCTCCGCCGGAGACGATCCGGAGTGCATCCAGTTCCGCGTCGGGGCCACCGTGGAAGAGGCCGAGAAGGGTCTGATTCTAAGGACGCTGGAACATACCGGCAACAACAAGACGCGAGCCGCCGAAATCCTCGGAATCAGCCTGAAGACCCTGCACAATAAGCTCAAAGAGTACAACGGGGCCTAGCCCGCCGGTACCGCTGCCGGTTTCCGCCGCCGCTGGTACTATTTTCCCGTGTGCAGGTTGTTGTGGATGGCGTAGAGCGCCAGTTCCAGGCGGTCGGAAACTCCCAGCTTGTCGAAGATATTGTGCAGATGGTTCTTCACCGTCTGCTCGCTAATGAACATCTTCTCAGCCATTTCCTTGTTCTTGAAGCCCTGTGCCACCAGCGACACGATTTCCCGCTCTCGCTGGCTCAACGGCGAGCGCTCCCGGTCCCGCATTGGAGACGTAGCCGGCGGGGCTTGCTGTTGTAGCGGCGGCGGCGCCTCTTCGTTCGCGACGAACTGCCGGATCACTGCCTGGGTGGTGTGCGAATCGAGCCAAATCTCCCCGGCGTGCACTTTGCGGATGCTCTTGATCAGCAACTCCGTCGCGGTCTGCTTCAGAACGATGCCGGACGTGCCAAGCCGCATCGCCTGCACGAACTCATTCTTGTCGTCCGAAGCCGTCAACACAATGACGCGAGTCTTATTCTTAACGGCCTGCAGGCGTTGCAACGTGCCCAACCCGTCCAGGCCCGGCATTCTGAGGTCCAGCAATAGGATGTCAGGCTCCAACTGCTGCGTGATTTCCAGAGCCTCCCGGCCATCCTGTGCCTGAGCGACGACTTCGAAATCTTCTTCCAGCGCAAGGAGCTTGCAAAGCCCATCGCGGAAGATCGGATGGTCGTCAGCCACCACGATTCGGATCTTCGTCGTTTGGCTGTCAGCCGCAACCAGGGGCGGCCCCTTGACAGGCGTGCTGTTATCGGGCATACACTTCCGCTGCTGGCTTCATTGTATAGATCTTACTAGTACTAAGTCAATCGGTCTGCGCTATTCTGAATATTCTCTATGGAACTGATGCTCGTACCGCTTGAAGTCCCCGAGGGCGGCAACGTGATTCTCGGCCAGACGCACTTTATCAAGTCAGTCGAGGACATTTACGAGGCTGTCGTCAACACCGTCCCACAGATGAGGTTCGGCATCGCCTTCAACGAGGCCTCCGGCCCCTGCCTGACACGGGTGGATGGCAACGACGAGGACCTCAAAGCCATGGCCGGCCGCAACGCGCTGGCCCTCGCCGCCGGCCACGTCTTCGTGGTGGCGATGCGGGATGGGTACCCCATCAACGTGCTCGGCCGCATCCGGGATGTCCCTGAGGTGTGTTCCATCTACTGCGCCACAGCCAATCCCATTCAGGTGGTGGTAGCGGAAAGCGAGCAGGGGCGCGGCGTCCTCGGAGTGATTGACGGCTTCCCGCCCAAGGGCCTAGAGACAGCCGAAGATGCCGAAAAACGCCGCGGGTTCCTCAGGATGATCGGATATAAGCGCTGAGGTCGCCGGTCTCCTGCCTTTGCGTCCGGGTGGGGCGGGCCTCCTGGCCTGCCTTTCAGCGTAGCTTTTCTTCTCCGCGTCGGGGCGCCCGCGCGTGCCTCCAGCCCTACTTCGCCAGGTCGATGCCGAGCTTCTTGAGCTCCTCCGCGTAGTAGCGCCGTTGCAGGATATCCCACTCCTCGCTGCCTTCCGGGATGTCCCGCTTTTGCGAGCGGACCTTGTCGCGCGAGGCGCGGTCCACCTTTTCCTCCGCCACCAGCAGCTCGGTCATGAAGCGCAGGATCTCCAGGCGCACCGCGTTGGTGTCCTTATTCCTGAGCCGCAACTCGTGGCTCTTGCGATACATCTCCACCAGCTTGTGCGAGATTTGCGTGAGCTTGTCCCGCGAGAGCTTCATGTTGTCGCCGGTATCGCGGCCCGATGCGCGAACCACTTTGCGCTGCGCGATCAAGGTGTTCTTGGCCTTCCGGAACATGTCCGAATAGCTCACGCCCTCGCGGCGCATGTACTCGCTATACTGGCTCAAAATGTCCCGAACCTCGTCGTTCAGGCGGTCTTCAAGGGCCAACTCTTCATTGATTACGTCGGCGGTTTTCTGCGCGACCGCGTCCGGCATAGTGGTCTCGATGACGCCGGCGCTCAGTTTCTTGACGAGTTGTCGTGATAGGTAGGCGACGAATTCTCTGGCAAGGAGCATGCTTTAGCGGATACCAGTAGTGTACCATCCGGAACGCCCGGATTCGTCAATCGTAGACGTAATGCAGGACCTTTTTGAGATCGTCCCACGCTTCGCGCTTGGCATCCTGGTTATAAGGCCTCAGAAGGTATGAGGGATGGTACGTCACCATGACCGGTATGTCCCTCCACTGGAACCACTTGCCGCGCATTTTGGTAACCCCTTCCTTATGCCCCAGTAGCGCCCGCGCCGCCGTGCCGCCGAGCGCGCAAAGCGCCTTGGGCCGAATCGCCAGGATCTGCCGGTAAAGAAACTGCCCGCAGGTTTCCATCTCATCCGGCTCGGGAGTGCGGTTGCCTGGGGGCCGGCACTTCACGACGTTGCAAATGTAAACGTCGGCGCGCTGGAGCGGGATGCCCTCCTTCTTCGCAGTGTTCTCGATCATCTGCGTGAGCAACTGCCCCGCGCGGCCCACAAACGGGATGCCCTGCTCGTCTTCATCCGCGCCCGGTCCCTCGCCCACGAAAACCAGCGGCGCATGCTCGTTTCCGACCCCGAACACCAGCTTGTTGCGCCCTTCGTGCAGCCGGCAGCGCTTGCAATCTCCGATATCCTCGCGAATCTGCAACAGACTGGCTTCCCCGGCCCCCGGCCCCAGGTCCCCGGCCCCTACAGGCGTCTTCTCTTCCCCGGCCCCAGGCCCCCGGCCCCCGGCCCCAGTTGACGTCTTCTCTTCCCCGGCCCCCGGGCCCGGGCCCCCGGCCCCTGCGTCCGTGGCCCCTGCTTCCCGCCGGTAAACCGTACCAATCCCCAAGTCCTTGTAAAACTCCAGGTATTGCCGTAGCCGCTCAGCGTCCATTTGACAGCCGCAGCTTCAGCGCCTCGTCGAATATACGGTCCGCAATCACCCGTTTCGTGGCGCGCGGCACAGCCACCGTCTCGCCCGTCCGCATGACCAGAATCACCTCATTCTCATCCGACTCGAACCCTGTCTCGCCGCCCACCAGGTTGCCAACAATCATGTCGCAGTTCTTGGCTTCGAGCTTGCGCCGAGCCTCCGCCTGCACGTTCCCGGTTTCCGCCGCGAAGCCGATCAGAAGACGGGCGCCCTTCTTACGCCCCAACTCGGACAGAATATCGGGAGTGGGATCGAGTTCGAGCGACATCCGCGCGGAGGTTTTCTTGATTTTCTGGTCCGGGACTTTGCTCAGATGAAAATCGGCCACCGCCGCCGCCTTGACCACGATGCCGGCCCGTTCGAGGTTCGCGAATACCTTTTCCCGCATTTCCGCCGCCGTCCGAACCGCAACCACCTCGACGCCGTGGGGAGGCGCCAGACTCACCGGCCCGGTTACCAGGATCACGCGCGCGCCGCGGGCGCTGGCCGCCTCCGCCAACGCGTAACCCATCTTGCCGCTCGAACGGTTGGAAATGTAGCGCACCGGATCGAGCGGCTCCTGGGTGGGTCCGGCGGTGATCAAAACGGTCTCCCCCGACAGGTCCCGGCGCCGGGAAAGCTCGTGGACGATGGCTTCGGCGATGGTTTCCGGATCCGCCAGCCGGCCCGGTCCCGTCATCCCGCACGCCAGATATCCGCTTTCCGGCTCCACGATGCGGTGTCCCCGCCGGCGCAGCGTCTCCACGTTGGCCTGCGTTGCGGGATGCGTCCACATGTTCACATTCATGGCGGGCGCCAGTACCACCGGTCCGGTGAACGCCAGATAGACCGTGGTCAGAAAATCGTCGGCCAGACCGTGCGCCAGCTTGGCCATCAGATCGGCCGTGGCCGGAGCAATCGCGAAGACCTCGTGCTCTTGGGCAATCGTTATGTGCTCGATGGCGCTTTCGATCGCGAACAGGTTGGTCAACGTCTTGCGTCCGGTGAGGGCGGCGAAAGTCAGGGGACGGACGAATTCCTGGGCGGCATCCGTCATAACCGCTTGCACTTCGTGCCCCTGTTGCATCAGCAGGCGCGCAAGCTCCGCGGCCTTGTAAGCCGCAATGCCGCCGCCGACGCCGAGGAGGATCTTCATGGGACTGGCCGGCCTGCCCACGCCGTCCACGGGGTGGCCGGCTTACGCCATGGCCTCCGGCTGCAGCGCCTCCGGAGCCTCTCCGGTGAGGCTATACTTCACCAGGCCTCGCCGTACTTCCTCCATGGCGATGACCGTGGGCTTCTTCGACGAAGTCGGCAGCACCGGCCGCGCGCCGGCTTGCAATTGCCGGGCTCGCTTGGCCGCCACGATGATGTAGCGGTACGTGCTCTGTTCGGCGTCGTCGGGGATGGTGCAGTGGGCGTTGTTTCGCGGAGCTTTATCTGCCATAAATCTCGATGCCTTTTCAAATATCGAATGTGTTCAGAATGGGCCGGATCAAACCCTCGATCCTGATCCGCCGCACCCTCTCCGCCTTCACAATAGCGCCCAGGGTAGCGTCGGACTCTTCAAGATCCCGGTTGATCAACACGTAATCGTAAGCCTTGTATCTCCGGATTTCCTCGGCGGCGTCCCGCAACCGCCTGGCAATCACATCGTCCCGGTCTTCCCCACGCGCCCGCAACCGCTGCTCCAGAATTTGACGCGAGGGCGCCAGGACGAAAATCGTCACCGCCTCGGGAACCTTGCTCTTCAATTGTCTCGCACCTTGCACGTCGATGTCGAGTACCAGGTCCTTGCCCTCGGCCTGGGCCTGTTCCAGAACGCCCTGGTGGGTCCCGTAATAATTGCCGAACACCTCGGCCCACTCCAGAAACTCATTGCGGGCGATCATGCCCTCGAAATCCCCGCGCGCCACGAAATGGTAGCTCTGGCCGTTCACTTCGTGCCCGCGCGGCTGGCGGGTGGTGTAGGAGACTGAAAACCTCAGCCCCGGATCTCCGGCCAGCAGGCGCGCCACCAGCGTGGATTTTCCCGAACCCGAAGGCGCGGAAACAATAAAGACAGTAGTCATTCTAAATTCAACGATTGTTCGCGGATCTTGTCGATTTCCGATTTCGCGGACAGGCCCAGATCCGTAATGGTAAGGCCCAGCTCGCCCAGGCCGCCGGTCTTCGACAAGACCGTGTTCGATTCCCGGTTCATTTCCTGCAACAGGAAGTCCAGCCGCTTGCCCACCTCGCCGCCGCCCCGCAGCATTTCTTCCACTTGCGCCGTGTGAACTCTCAGGCGAACCAGTTCCTCCGCAATGTCGCTGCGGTCGGCCAGCAGAGCGGCCTCCTGCGCCAGGCGCTGAGGGTCGATGGGCGCCCCTTGCAGCAACTCCGCCAGCTTCTCCGACAGCCGCTTATGGAAGGCTGCCGCGGCGCCCGCGCGAATCTCTTCCATCCGTGTCACCAGGCCCAGGAGGTTCTGGCAACGCTGCCGGATTTCATCGGCGGTGGCCGCCCCTTCGCGCTCGCGTACCTGGTTCAAAGCGGCCACGGCTGCGGCGGCCGCTTCCAACGCCGCTTTCGCCACATCGTCCGGAAGCGCCTCAGCCTCTCCGGCGCTCAGCATCCCCGGAACGCGCAAGGCCGAATTGAGGTCCGGCTGCCCTTCCACGCGGTACTTCCCGGCCGCTTCCCGGAAAGCGCGCATGTAAACGTCGAGCAGCGCGCGGTTCAATACCGGTGCGCCCGGGCCGCCGGTCCGCGCAATCGTCACGTTGACTTGCACGTGTCCGCGCACCAGGCCGGTCTTGGCCGCCGCGCGGATTTCGCCTTCCATCGCTTCCAGCTCCGGAGGCAGGTGCAACTGCAAATCCAGGCCGCGATGGTTCACGCTCTTGAGGCTGAAGACAATTTCGCCTTGCGCCGTGGCCTTTCGCACCATGGCGAAGCCCGTCATGCTGCGCACGCTCATCCTTCCACCACCGTTCCGGCATTCTCGAATTGCAGCTCGTAGAGCCGCTGATAGAGGCCGCCCTGCCTCACCAGTTCCTCGTGCGTCCCCGTCTCCCGGACGCGTCCTTTGGACAGCACCACAATCTTGTCCGCCCGTCGAACGGTGGATAGCCGGTGCGCGATGACAATCACCGTGCGGTGCTCCATCAGATTGGACAGCGCCTTCTGCACCAGCATCTCGGATTCGGTGTCCAGGTTCGAGGTGGCTTCGTCCAGAATCAGGATCGGAGCGTTCTTGAGCAAGGCGCGCGCAATCGCGATGCGCTGCCGCTGCCCGCCGCTTAGCTTCAGCCCCCGGTCGCCGATGACGGTGTCGTAACCCTCCGGCATTTTCCGGATGAACTCGTCCGCCAGAGCCGCCTCCGCCGCGCGCCGGATCTCCTCCAGCGGCGTGCCCGGCCGCCCATAGGCGATGTTGTTCGCAGCCGTATCGTTGAACAGGAACGTATCCTGCGCCACGATGCCGATCAGCGCCCGAAGCGAAGCCAGGTTTATCTCGCGAACGTCGCGCCCGTCCACTTTCAAGGCGCCGTCGGTAATGTCGTAAAACCGCGGCGCCAGATTCGCCAGCGTGGTTTTGCCGGCGCCGCTCGGCCCCACCAGGGCGACAATCTCGCCCGCTTTCACTTCCAGGTCGAGGCCGTGTATGTGGAAACCCTTCGGAGCCCCGGGGTAGCAGAACGAAACGTTCTCGAAGACAATCGCCTGCCGAAACGCCTCCAGCTTCGGAGCGCCGGGCTTCTCGACAATCTCCTCGACGTGGTCCAGATATTCGAAAACCTTCTGCGAAGCTCCCAGCGCCTGCTCGAAAATGTTGTGAATGCCCACCAGCCGCTTCACCGGCTCGTAGAGCAACAACAGCGCGACGACGAAGCTCATGAACTCCGCCGCGGTCAACTGGTGGGCCTTGATCTCCTCCCTGGCGAACCACAGCAACACGACAATCGTCATCGCCGCGAACATTTCAATCAACGGAGAGGATAGCGCCTGCAAAAGCACGTACCGCACGTTGGTCCTCAACAGCTTGTGCGCGGCATCCCGGAATCGGCGCGATTCGTAGCCTTCCGCCCCGAACGCTTTCACCACCATGTGCCCGCTGATGGTCTCCTGCAAAATCTGTGTCAACTCGGCCTGCCGTTCCTGCGTGCGCCGGCTGGTGCGCCGGATACGCCGGCCGATGCGTGTCGTCGGTATGATAACGAACGGAAGCACCGTCAGGCTGACCAGCGCCAGCTTCCAGTCGTAGCTCATCACCACGAATGCCAGCCAGATGGCGCTGAACGTTTGCCGGAGAAGGTCCGCCAGGATTTGCGAGACAGCCACCTGGACCTTGTCCACGTCGTTCATAATCGACGACATGAGCTTGCCCGTGGAATGCTGCTCGAAAAACTCCGCGCCCTGCTTCAACACCTTTTCGAAAATCCGGTTTCGCAGATCGGTAACGGCCGAAAACCCGGCATAGCTCACCAGATAGTTGCCCACGTAGTCGCAGACGCCCTTGGTGAAGAACACCGCCAGGATGGCGAACGCAACCATGTTGAAAATATTCTTGAGGTGGCTGGGAACAATCTGGTTGAGATAGAGCTGATGGTGGAGGAACGGGTGGGGCAAGAGTGGCGCCCGCGTGTCCGGCGAGGAGGGATCGAGTACGCGGTCGAAAATCGGCCGTATCAGCAGCGCCAGCATGGCCTGTGTCGCGCCCGCCACCGCCATGAGCACCACCGCCCCGGCCAAATGCCCCGCATACCGCCGCGCATAGGAAAGCAGCCGCCTCAGTCCGTTCATGCGGCCACCTTCAATCGCGTAAGGGCATCGAGGACCTGCCCAATCTCCACGCCGCCGATGCCCGCCGGGCTCCGCACCACCTCCGACGCCGTCCGCCACGGTCCCCAGATGGCAGGGTCCGACGGGCCGAAGACCACTACCGACGGCACGCCGAACGCCGCCGCCATGTGCGCCGGTCCGGAATCGTTGCCCACAAACAGCGCGGCCCCCGCCAGCAGCGCCTTAATCTCCGAAAGCGGCGCCCCGGCCACGGTTCGATAAGCCCGAAACGGCGAAAGGTCGTCACCCGCCGCGCCGATAAACACCGTCTCCATCCCGCAGCTCTTCAGACGTTCCGCCACTGCCAGAAATCCGTCCGCCCGCCAAGTCTTCTCCGCCGTAGCCGCAACCGGGTGGATCGCACAGCAGTGGGGCAGGCGCTTTTGCCTGCCATCTTGTATTACCAGCTTCGCCCCCGGAATCTCCACCCTCTCCGCGCCCAAATAAAACATCGCGCTGGCCAAATGTTCCGCCGTATGTACCTTCCGCTCCGCGCCCAGAATCTCCTGCGCCCGCGGAATGTGTACGTTGTACGCCCACCGCCGCCGGTAGTGCCCGAATCCCGCTCGATAGCGCGCGCACGAGAGCGCCGTCATCCACGCGCTCCGCGGGCCGCCGTGGAAGTTCAGGCAAAGCGCCGGACGCCAGCGCCGCAGCGCCGCCAGTCGCGGCGGAAGAATCTCCTCCACATCGGGGTTGCCTTCGAAGATGTCGCGGAAGCGGTCTTCCACCATCACCGCCACTCGCAGATCCGGCCGGGCGCGCTTCAAGATGTCCAGCGCGGGCGTGGTGAGCACGCAATCGCCCAGCGAGCGCAGCCGGATAATCGCGGCCCGGCCCTCCCGCGGCAGATTCTCCAGAATGCTCCCCACACGGCGCCTACTCTTCGATTGTCGCCTGGTCCACGAGCATCACGGGAATCTCGTCCCGTATTGGATAGACGCGATGGCACTCCACGCACTTCAGGCCGCTCTGGTCGGCCTTCATATCGAGCGCCGCCTTGCACACCGGGCAGACGAGAATTTCGAGCAGGTCTTTGCTGATAGCCATAGCGAATATATAGTCTAGCAGGGTGTAGCCAAGCCTCCGAATTGGCCGTACCACATGGTCGTTTCGTACGGAAACTGCACGTATCCGTCTTTCTGGTACCGGTCGAACGCCTCGCGCAGCTCCCTCATCATCGGCTCGTGGGACGGATGTCCGGACAGCGGCGCATAGCTCGAGGACATCAGCCGCCCCTTCAGCCCGTCGAAGTCGAACCGCTGCGCGTGCGTGTAGGTCGCTCGCCGGACCGTTCCGCTCTGGAAGAACTCCCTGATCGCCCCTTCGTCGTTGCGCATCGCGCGGATTTTGGCGTAATCCACCCCATTCCGCACCAGCACCGCCTCATACGCGTCGTGGAACTCCGACGGACCGCTCCCACGCTCGTTCCACGCCAGCGCCACCCAACCGCCGGCCTTCAGTATCCGGCGGAACTCCGCGCGCGCCGCCGCCGGCTCAAACCAGTGAAAGGCCTGACCGG
This sequence comes from uncultured Solibacteraceae bacterium, assembly GCA_964457555.1. GTDB lineage: Bacteria > Acidobacteriota > Terriglobia > Bryobacterales > Bryobacteraceae > BOG-224. The sequence continues at coordinate 112,868 of CAYWHA010000001.1, read as the reverse complement.
CAACTACCAGATCCACGCTGGCGGTCCGCAGGCCAGTTGCCTCAGCGCGTCCCCCGATCTGGTGGAACCGGTGAAACCTCTGCATCGCCTTCCGGCACGCCGCCCGCATCGCGGCATTCGGCTCCACGCCGAATACGGTGTTCCCGTTCTCCAGGAAAATCACGGCCAGATTGCCGGTGCCGCACCCCATGTCCGCGATCGCCGCGCCCTCATGCAAGCCGCAATCCGTGCGCAGCGTTTCAATCAGTTCGCGGGGATAGCCGGGCCGGTAGCGAGCATAATCCTCCACGCGGTCCGAAAATCTCTCCGCCGGGTCTACTCCATCTGAAAGTCGCCCCATCTGCTTCCATGCTACCCTCTCATGCGCCCCGCGTTATGCTATTGGCTTGACGCCCCAGATCGACTCGGATCGAGAGAGGCAGCCGCCGCGGGCATCCGTCGTGGTGGTTTCGCACAACCGGGTGGAGTCCTTACGCCGGTGCCTGCAGTCCTTGGAGAACTCCGAGGGCCGCGAGACCGTTCAGATCGTCGTCGTCGATAACGGCTCGCGGGACGGAAGCGCGCAGCTCGACGCCGATTTTCCTAAGGCGCAGTTCATCCGCCTCCCCAAGAACTTCGGCCTCACCAAGGCCATGAATCTCGGTTGGCGCGCCGCCGACTCGCCCTACGTCCTCTTCCTGCACGACGATTGCGAGGTCCAGCCGGACACGGTCCTGCGCCTGGCCGAAGCCCTGGACGCCCATCCCGAAGCTGCCGCCGTCTGCCCGCTACTGGTGGATGCCGAAGGCCGCCCAGCCCCGCAATTTGGCAGCTTTCCCCCCGATGGCCTTTACCGTCCCGCCGAGCTTTCGGGAACGGAGCCGGAACCCGTCCAGTACCCGCGCGGAGCCGCCCTGATGATTCGCGTCTTCGTCATCAAGGCCGTCCGCCAGATCGACGAGCACTACGGCCAATTCGGGGCCGATGCCGATCTTGCCATGCAGATCCGCCGCGCATCCAAGAAGATTCTGCTGCTTCCCGCCGTCCAGGTGCGCCACCGCGGCAGCACCGGATATTCCGCCGCCCAGAGCGCAGACTTCTTGTTGAGCCGCGCCGTCTTCCTCGGCAAGTACCAGAGCCTGGGCGCCGGGATTCGGGCCCGCATCTCCGCCATCCTCGGTCCTCTGTTCTCGTTCCGTTTTGGTGAACTCAAGTACACCTTACCCGGCCAGAAGATCGACGGCACGCAACTATAACGTACGTATCCATCCGCTCTGCCTGCCGGCTGCTTTAGGGCGCAGTCCCCATCCCCCCTCCAAACCTGCAACAATAAGGCAGCATGAGGGATGCACTTATGGGTAAGCCCAAGTCGGCCGCATCCGGCGGAGCCGCCGCCGCTGTCCACAAGGACATCGCGGGGCTCCTGGCGAACAGCGAGCACATGGTCGCCGCTCTTCTGGAGTCCGCTTCCCAATCCATCGTCAGCGTCGATCGCTCCGGCTTGATCGTCCTCGCAAACGCCCGCACCGAGGAAATGTTCGGCTATGATCGCGCGGAGATGCTCGGTTCGCCCATTGAGATGCTTTTACCCGAAGCGGTCCGCGCTAAGCATGTCGGGGATCGGGCCGCCTACTTCGCCAACCCCCACGTCCGTCCCATGGGAACCGGCATGGAACTCGCCGGGCGCCGCAAGGACGGATCGGAATTTCCGGTCGAAGTGAGCCTCAGCTTCGTCCGCACCCAGGATGGCGTCTTCGGCATCGCCTTCGTCAGCGACATCAGCCAGCGCAAACGCCTCGAAGAGCAGTTGATGCACGCGCAGAAGATGGAAGCCGTGGGCCGGCTGGCCGGCGGCGTCGCACACGATTTCAACAATATGCTGACCGTCATCGCGGGCTACAACCAGATGATTCTCGATCAGCTCTCGGCGCTCGACCCCCTGCGAGGCTACGCCGAGGAGATCCTCAAAGCAGCCGACCGCGCCGCAGCCCTCACCAATCAACTCCTGGCCTTCAGCCGCCGCCAGATTGTGCAGCCGCGCATCTTCGACGTGAACATGGTGCTCCTGCACACCGAGAAGATGCTGCGCCGCCTGATCGGCGAAGATATCGAGCTGTCGTTGCACCTGAGTCCCGCCGCCGGGAACATCAAGGCCGATCCCGGGCACCTTGAACAGGCCATTTTCAACCTGGCCACCAACGCCCGCGACGCCATGCCCAAGGGCGGCCTGATCGCCATCGAGACCGCCGCCGCTACCCTCGACGATACCTACGCCAAGACCCACATGGGCGTCAATCCGGGCGAGTACGTCATGATCGCCGTAAGCGACAACGGGCATGGAATGGATGTCGAAACCCGGCGGCGGATCTTTGAGCCGTTCTTCACCACCAAGGAGAGAGGCAAAGGCACCGGCCTCGGCTTGGCAACCGTTTACGGCATTGTGAAGCAGGCCGGCGGCGATATCTGGGTTTACAGCGAAATCGGCCGCGGCACCACCTTCAAGCTCTACTTTCCGAAAGTCTCCGAGGCGGCCACCGATTTGCGCGACGAAGGCGTCGTCGCCCCCCAGGGCGCCGAGACCATCCTCGTGGTGGAAGATGAACAGGGCGTGCGCGAACTCACCACCAAGATGCTGAAACGCCTGGGTTACCAGGTGCTCGCCGCGGCCGGCGGCGCCGAGGCGCTGAAGATCGCCGAGGCCAACGCCGGGCAGATAGCCCTGGCCGTGACGGACGTGGTGATGCCCAACATGAGCGGCGCGCAGCTTGCCGCTGAACTCCGCCGCACCCAGCCGCATATAAAAGTCGTCTTCATTTCGGGCTATACCGAGAACGCCATCTCCCAGCATGGCGTGCTGGAGCAGGGCGTGGCTTTCCTGGCGAAACCCTTCACCCGCGAGTCCCTCGCCCGCAAACTGCGCGAGATCCTCGGCGCCCCGCGTCCCAAGTAGATTCGTGCCGCCCATCCCCTTCGTACGGAAACATACGCCGGACCACCCCTATCCCACTGATTCCCCGATATATGGGACTTCCGGTTCATATCGGAAGTCTACTTGTTGCGCCCGCCGCATGAAGGGCATCATCGAATCACCCCGGAAAAGGAGGGCAAAACGATGCAGGCGATGATCCGATACCCCAACGGCCGAAGAGTTGAAGCGCTGGTACTATCCATTGGCAGAAACGTCATCCGTATGGTTCCGCGTCAGGGCGCCGACACGGTCGAGTTGCGGCTGAGTTACGGCCGGTGGACCGATGAAAGCGGCGTCCCCATTGAGTTTGAGTCTTTTGTCGCCGCTGACGGCGTCGATATCCGCTACATCCTGAACACGCCGGAGGCTTACGCGGCTGCGTCCTAGCTGTGGCACGCTGGTGTTAGTATGCCGGAGCGACAGCGGGTCGTGATCGTAGGAGGGGGATTCGGCGGGCTATACGCGGCGCGGCAATTGAAGGGCGCGGCGGTCGATGTCACGCTGATCGATCGACGCAATTTTCATCTGTTTCAGCCGCTCCTCTACCAGGTGGCGACGGGCGGGCTGTCGCCGGGCGAAATCGCGTCTCCCTTGCGCGCGGTGCTGAGCCGGCAGCGCAACGTCGAGGTGCTGCTGGGCGAGGTGGTGGACCTGGACGTGGAAGGCCGGCGCGCGATCCTGCGCGACGGGGAGGCGGCGTACGACCAGCTTGTCCTGGCCACGGGAGCCACCGATCACTACTTCGGCCACGACCAGTGGGAAAGGTTGGCGCCCGGTCTGAAGACGGTCGAGGACGCCACCGAGATCCGGAGCCGCGTGCTGCTGGCGTTTGAGCGGGCCGAGCGCGAATCCGATCCCGCGGCGCGCCGCGCCCTGCTGAACTTCGTGATTGTGGGTGCGGGCGCGACGGGCGTCGAATTGGCGGGGGCGCTGGGCGAGATCGCCAACGACACGCTGCGCCACGATTTTCGCCACATCAATCCAGCCGAGGCGGGCATCTTGTTGCTTGAGGGGACCGGCCGCGTGCTGCCGTCGTACCCGCCGGAGCTTTCTGCAAAGGCCGAGAAACAACTGATCGCGCTCGGAGTGCGCACGCGCCACAACGCCCTGGTGACGAACATCGATAGCGACGGCGTGACGCTCGAATCCGCCGGCAAGACCGAGCACATTGCGGCGCGGACCGTGCTGTGGGCGGCCGGCGTGCGGGCTTCGGGGCTGGGACAAGTACTGGCGCAACGGACGGGCGCCAGGCTCGACCGGGCGGGACGGGTATTGGTCGAGCCGGACCTGAGCGTGCCGGGACACCCCGAGATCCACGTAATCGGCGACCTGGCGAATTTCAGCCATCAGACCGGCGCGCCCTTGCCGGGAGTGGCGCCCGTGGCCATGCAGCAGGGGCGCTACGTCGCGCGCCTCATCCGCAAGCGGTTGGTAGCGCCGACGGTCTCTGCCGGCGGTGGGTTGCGCGGCGAACCGGCGCCATTCCATTACTTCAACAAAGGCAGCCTGGCGACCATCGGGCGCAATCGCGCCGTGGCCGACTTTGGATTTCTGCGCGTGGCCGGGTTCCCGGCGTGGTTCCTGTGGGTTTTCGTGCACCTGATGTACCTGGTGGAATTCGAAAACCGCATGTTGGTGTTCGTCGAGTGGGTGTACAACTACATCACGCGCAATCGTGGCGCGCGATTGATCACCGGCCAGTAGCGGAGCACTCCCCCGGTTCTGGTACCCTGACCTTTATGAAACCCGCCTTGCTCCTCTGCTGTCTCCTGGCCGGCTTATGCACTCTCCACTCCCAGGACCGCGTTTACGCCATCAAGAGTGCGCGCATGTTCGATGGCGTTAACGATCGCATGACGGAGCCGGGGCTCGTGGTGGTGTCGGGGCGCAAGATTCTGTCTGTGGGCGGCGCGGCGCCTGCCGGATCCACGCCGATTGACCTCGGCGACGCCACGCTCCTGCCCGGCTTCATCGACGCCCATACGCATCTTTCCGACGATTTCAACGCCGACTACAACGGCAAGATGCTGACGTCCCTGCAGCGTCCCACGGCGGAGCAGGCGATCCGCGCCACGGCCAATGCGCGCGCCACGCTGATGGCGGGCTTCACCACGGTTCGCGACCTTGGGTCGAACGATTTCATCGACGTTGGGCTGCGGAACGCCATCAATGCCGGCGTGGTCCCCGGACCGCGCATGTTGGTCTCGGTTCACGCGCTGGGTTCCACCGGCGGCCATTGCGACGATAGCGCGGGTTTCCGTTTCGACGTGTTCCATCGCGAAACCGGGCCGGAGGATGGCGTCATCAACTCGCCGGACCAGGCGCGCTACGCCGTCCGCTTCAACATCAAGTACGGCGCCGACGTGATCAAGACCTGCGCCAGCGGCGGCGTGCTATCTCCCACCGACGACGTCGATGTTCCGCAGTTGTCCCAAGCCGAGCTGAACGCGCTGGTGGAGGAAGCCCACACGCTGAAGCGCAAGGCCGCCGCGCACGCGCATGGGGCCGAAGCGGCGAAGCGGGCCATCCGCGCCGGGATCGATTCCATTGAGCACGGCACGTTTCTCGATGACGAGGCGCTCCAGATGATGCACGATCGCGGCGTTTTCCTGGTCCCCACGCTCACGACGCGCGTGGGGCTGACCCAGTCCAAATTCCCGCCGCTGGTGCAGGCTAAGGCGGAACGCGCCATCGCGCAGCAGGACGCCATGCTGCGGCGCGCGCTGGCGCTCGGCGTACGCATCGCGCTGGGCACGGATGCCGCGGTCTACCCGCATGGACTGAACGCCACGGAGTTCGCCTTGATGGCCGCCGATGGAATGCCCACCGCGCAAGCGCTGAAAGCCGGGACCTCGACCGCGGCCGAGTTGTTGGGGCTTGGGGACGCCGTTGGCGCGCTCAAGTCCGGAATGCTGGCCGATATCGTGGCCGTACCGGGCAACCCGCTGACGGACATCAAAGCGACCGGCAACGTGATTTTCGTCATGAAAGAGGGAACGGTTTACAAGAACGACCGGCACTGAGGCCAGGCATGTCTATCCAATCGATTGCGCGGACCGGCTTTCTGACGGCCACTCTGGCCCTGGCTGCAAACGCCCAGGCCACACTGAAAGACGCCTACAAGGGCATCTTCTATATCGGCAGCGCCGTCAACCAGGCCCAGTTCAACGAGCAGGATGCGCGCGGCGACCCCATTATTACCTCACAGTTCAACACCATCAGCCCGGAAAACGTTTTGAAGTGGGATTCCGTTCATCCCCGGCCGGATGTCTACAACTTCGAGCAAGCCGACCGCTATGTCGCGTTTGGCGAGAAGTATCGCATGTGGATTGTGGGCCACAACCTGGTGTGGCACAGCCAGGTTCCACAATGGGTTTTCCAGGACGAAAATGGCGCGCCGCTCAACCGGGACGCGTTGCTCAAGCGGATGCGCGACCACATCATGACCGTCGCGGGCCGCTACAAGGGACGGATCGACAGTTGGGACGTGGTCAACGAAGCCTTGAACGAAGATGGCACGCTGCGACAGTCGCAGTGGCTGAAGATCATTGGCGACGACTACATCGCCAAGGCGTTTCGATACGCCCACGAAGCCGATCCCCACGCCGAGTTGAATTATAACGACTACAACCTCGAGAACGAGGCCAAGCGCAATGGCGCAGTGGCGCTCGTTAAGAGGCTTAAGGATCAGGGCATCGCGATCGCAGCCGTTGGGCTGCAAGGGCACGACAATCTGGATTGGCCCACGGTTGAGCAACAGGACGCTACCATCGCGGCTTTCAAGGGGCTGGGCGTCAAAGTCTGCATTACGGAGCTCGACGTAGATGTGCTGCCCGCGGCCGGGCGCCAACCTACCGCCGACGTTGCCGCCACCGCCGCCGGCGCGGCCAATTCCAACCCCTACGCCGCGGGGCTTCCGGACTCCGTGCAACAGGCGCTGGCCAAGCGCTACGCCGACCTGATGGGCGTGTACCTCAAGTATCGAGGTACGGTCACGCGGGTCACTTTCTGGGGCGTCACGGACGGCGATTCCTGGAAGAACAACTTTCCGGTGCGGGGCCGGACCAACTATCCGCTGCTGTTCGACCGCGCCGGCAAGCCCAAGCCCGCTTTCCATGCGGCCATCCAGGCGGCGCGCGACGCCACGGCCCATTGAGGTACGGCTCGACCATGCGCGCTGCCGCGAAGCTTCAGCGAATCGGATTCACCATCTGCTGCCTGCTTTGTCTTGTGCGGCCGGCAGCCGCGGCCATTAATGCTTTAAACCTGGGGCCAAGTTACGATTCCGCGGGCAACGTGGTGTTTCGCGTCTATTCCTCGCGCGCCACGCACATCGAAGTAGACCTGTATGCCGCGCCCATGAACTCATCCGAGGCGTTAAGCGTCCCGCTGAATGCGGACGCCAGCACGAATATCTTTTCCGTTTCGATACCCATTGCGACCTTGCAGGCTGCCGGCATCACGGGGCCGGTGTATTACGGATACCGCGCCTGGGGGCCGAACTGGCCGTATTCCACCGCTTGGACCAAGGGATCGGACGTGGGATTCGTCGCCGACGTCGACGCTCAGGGCAATCGCTTCAACCCCAATAAGCTGCTGATCGACCCGTATGCGCGCGAAATCAGCCAGGACCCGCTCAATGCCGCATGGACTGACGGAACCGTCTATGCGTCCGGCGCCAACTACCGCAATCTGGACAGCGGCAACATGGGGCCGAAGAGCATCTTGTGGACGCCGGCTGGCCAAAGCACGGGCGTCAAGCCCACGCGCGCGCAGAAGGACGACATTATCTACGAAGTCAACCTGCGCGGCTTGACTAGGAACGATAGCAGCGTCCCCGCCGCGCTGCAGGGAACCTATGCCGGCGCGGCGCTCAAGGCGCCATACCTTGCAAGTCTCGGAGCAACAGCCATCGAGTTTCTACCCGTCCAGGAACTACAGAACGACGCCAACGACAACACGCCCAACTCGACTAGCGGACAGGGTTACTGGGGTTATGGGACGCTGAACTACTTCGCGCCGGACCGCCGCTACTCATCCAACAAGGCGGCGGGCGGCCCCACGAGTGAGTTCCAGGGCATGGTGAAAGCCTTTCATGACCAAGGACTCAAGGTGTACATCGACGTGGTCTATAACCATACCGGCGAGGGCTATGCGTGGAACCCGGGAGATACAACCACTTACAACATTCTTTCCTGGCGCGGCCTCGACAATCCCACATACTATGAACTGACCTCTGACATGCAATACTCCTGGGACAATACCGGCGCGGGCGGCAATTACAACACCGATAACCCCATCGCGCAGAACCTGATTGTCGATTCGCTCGCTTACTGGCGAGACGCCATGGGCGTGGACGGCTTCCGTTTCGATCTTGCCCCGGTGTTGGGAAACACTTGTACCGCCGGCTGCTTCAATTTCAGCAGTAGCGACAGTAACACGGCTATTCGCCGCATCCTGCGGGAACTGCCGCAGCGTCCCGCCACCGGCGGCAGCGGCATCGACCTCTACGCCGAGCCATGGGCGATAGGCGGCAACTCCTACCAGTTGGGTGGGTTTCCCTCCGGCTGGTCGGAATGGAACGGCAGTTACCGCGACTTACTGCGTCAAGCCCAGAATGGATTGAATGTGGACTCAGTCACTCCCGGTCAACTGGCCACGCGCTTCGCCGGTTCGTCCGATCTGTTCCAGGGCCGTCAACCTTGGAATTCGACGAATGTCATGGTGGTGCACGACGGCTTCACTCTCAAGGATCTGTACAGTTGCAATGGTCCGAATAACAATCAACCCTGGCCATATGGTCCTTCCGATGGCGGCAACTCGACCAATTACAGTTGGGACCAGGGCGGAGCCGCGGCGGACCAGCGCGCGGCCGCTCGCGTCGGCTTCGCCTTCTTAATGCTGAGCGCCGGAACGCCGCTGATGACGGGCGGAGACGAGTACCTTCGCAGCCTCCAGTGCAATAACAATCCCTATAACGTCGATTCCATCGCGAATTGGCTCAGCTACGCGCCGACCGGCGATCAAAGCAACTTCAACGCTTTCGTGAGGGGCATGATTGCCTTTCGCAAGGCCCACGCCGCGCTGCGCCCGCTCAATTTCTATTCGCCTTCGCAGTTGACCTGGTGGACGCCCGCGGGCGCGCCGGCCGGTGCAGACTACTTTGACAATGCCAACAACCACGCGATCGCCTACCAGCTCGATGGCGCGGCGCTGAGCGATAGCTACCCTTCCCTCTACGTCGCCTACAACGGCTGGCAAGATGGCGTGAACTTCACGCTGCCATCGCCCGGCAGCGGCGCAAACTGGTACCGGATTGTGGATACCTGCGGCTGGGCCGAAGGCCCCAACCAGGTGCGCCCGCCCGGATCTGAGGACCTCATCGGCGGACAGGGGTACGTGTACGGGGTGTGCGGCCGCGGCCTGGCGCTATTCATCGCGAAGTGAGAACAGGCGAGGCTGCTTCATGACGGCTTAGCGCGCGTCTTGCGCCGGCGCACGTAGTGGAAATGAATCAGATAGATATTCTCGCCTCCGCCATGCTTCGCGACCTTGAGCAGGTCCACGACGCCAAGAAACCCCGACTCGCGCGCCAAGGCCGGAGTGATATCCGGAAAGCCTATCGGCTCGACGGAATCCACTTCGATTTCGCCTTCCTCCATGCGGTACCGCCTGCCAACTTTGACGTGGGGACGCGTCCATATTCGGACGCTGCATGTGATTTCTCCGCGACGCACCCCGTCGCGAAGCCGCTTGGTAAACACCATGATGAGAGTTTACTCCCGCGGATCCGCCGCCTTGGGGCGCCTGACGCGCGTACGCTGTGTTAAGGTCTGAGTTTGGCAAGCTGCCAAGGCAAAGGATAACCATGAAAACCAGAATCCACGTTGTGCTCTTGCTCGCACTGGCGCTCACGCTGATTGGCGGCGCGCTGACGATGGCCGGACAGTCCGGAGCGGCCAATGTTCCGCCCAGACCGAAGGGACCTTGCGACATCTACGCCGCCGCCGGCGACCCGTGCGTGGCCGCCCACAGCACCACGCGCGTGCTGTACGCCTCCTACAACGGCCCGCTCTACCAGGTGCTGCGCCAGTCGGACGGCAAGACCCTGGACATCGGGGTGGTTGCGTCCGCCGCGTCGCCGGTCCCGGATGCGGGCGGGTACGCCAACGCGGCCGCGCAGGATGCGTTCTGCGCCAACACGTACTGCTGGATCGCCACCATCTACGATCAATCCGGCAAGCATAACGACCTCACCCAGGCTCCCCGCGGCGGGTTCAGCGGCCCGGCCCTGGGCGGATTTAACAACCTCCCGCTCGCCGATATGGCGCCAATCACGATCATGGGCCACAAAGCCTACGGCGTCTTTATCGAGCCGGGCATGGGCCTGCGCGAGGATGACGCCAAGGGCACTGCCGTGGACGACCAGGCCGAGGGTCAGTACTGGGTCATCAACGGCCTGCACTACAACTCAGGCTGCTGCTTCGACTACGGCAACGCGGAGACCGACAGCCGCGACGACGACAATGGCACAATGGAAACCGCCTACTACGGCGACGCCACCGCCTGGTTTCACGGCAATCCTCCCGGCCCGTGGATCATGACGGACCAGGAGAACAACCTGGTGGGTTGCGTGAACCCGGATGGATCGAAACTCTGCGCCACCGTGCCGAACATCGCGTGGCGGTTCGTGACGGCGATCGCCAAGGGAGAACCGCACCACTGGACCTCGATGGGCGGCGATTCGCAGAAGGGCGCGCTGGCGGTGATGTTCGACGGACCGCGCGTCAACGCGACCTATGACCCGATGCGCAAGCAGGGCGCTATCCTCCTGGGCAACGGCGGCGACAACAGCAACGGCTCGCAAGGCACCTTCTATGAAGGCGCGATGACGGCCGGCGGCACGTTCCCGACGAATGCGACCGACCAGTTGGTGCAGGCCAACGTGGTGGCTGCCAGGTACGACGTGGCGCGGCTGAGCCTCGCGCCAGCATCGGCAATTGCAACCGCGCCCGGACTCCAGACGTTCGCACCGCGGTCCTCGCAGAACGCGGCTTTGACGTTCACGAATACCACGGGCGCCCCCGTAACGGGCGTCAAGCTGAGCCTTTCCGTGCCCACGGGGTGGACCGCTGTGGCCTCAGGCGCCAGCACGATCGCGGCGCCGGTTGCGCCGGGCGCCAGCGTGAGCGCGACCTTCAAGGTCACCTCCGGGCCGGCGGCATTCAACGGCGACCTGGTAGGCAACGCCGCGTGGACGGCGAACGGCAGGGCGCAATCCGAGAAAACCGCCGAGAAGGTGCGGAACGTCAGCCCGATCAAGATCAACGAATTCCGCGTTAGCGCCGGTTCCAACTCGACGGACTCGTTCATCGAGCTATACAACGCCGGCGCCGGCAGCGTCGATATCTCCAACTGGACCCTGACCGAGCACCCGGCCCAGCAGGCCATCTTCTCGAAGGTGACCGTCCCAACCGGGACCAGGCTCGCGGCTCGCGGCTTCTACCTGCTCGGCCTCTCGAACTCCGGGCTGGCGGTACCCGCGCGCGCGGGCGATACCACCATCAGCGTCAGGAGCACGGCCGGCATGAACGCGGGCGATTCGATCGCCATCGACACCGGCTCCAACGTGGAGACACGCAAGATCGCAAGCATCGGGACGCCGGCCGGCGCCAGCACGACGCTATGGCAACCCCTCCCCGAAGGTCCCGTGATCACGATTCCCGCCGGCTCAACCAACGTGCCTTTCACGGCCCCCGGCGGCGGGCGTGGCGGGAACGAGCAACCCAGCTTCACGGTAGGCGAGAAGATCGCCATCGGCTACGGCGCCACCTATCCCGCCGTCGCAAGAGACCTGGAGAAGTACGAAGTGGTCACGGTCACCGCGGTCGGCAAGCCGGGCACGCAAGCCCGCCTGGGCGCGGATGCGCCCGCCGGCTCCACCAACATCAAAGTGACGAACGTCGCCAACATCTCGGCCGGTGACAGGATCAGGTTGGACATCGACAGCCCCAGCCATGGGATTGAGACCGTCACCGTCACGAAGGTCGGCACGGCATCGACCCGCACCGAGCCGGGCACAGGCCTCGACCTGGCCGCCCCGCTGCGCTTCAACCACGTGGCCAACATCCCCTTCAGCGATAGGGGAACGGGCATCAGTTTCACTCCGGCGACGGCCTTTGCGCACTCGAGCAACGAGCCCATCGAGGCGCTCGGCGCCGGCATCGTGCTCGATAGCCCGCTGGCGAAGACCCACGCCATTGACGCAGTGGTACGCGACGCCCCGGTCACAACCGCGGGCTACCAGGGAACTCCGGCGCCCAACCAGTGGTTCGGTGGCCCCGCGCTTTCCCCCGCCGCCGGCAACATGGTGCTGCGCGACGCCGCCGGCCTGGTCGTGGATACCCTCAATTACGGCGGCCTGGTCGATCCATGGACTGCCGAGGGTTATCAGGCGACTTCCGGAATGGGGCAGAGCGGCTGCTTTGTACCTGCGCCCGGCGCGGGCAGAGGCGGCTTCGGCGGGCCGGGCGGGCCTGCCGCCAGTGGACCCAACCGGAGCGCGGGACGCTTCCCGGACGGCCTCGACACGGATAGCAACTGCACCGATTTCCTGTTGCAGCCCGCCACCATCCTATCGGCCGCTACGGCCACCGGCGCAAACAATATCAAGGTAGCCAGCGTCGCGGGCTTTGCCGCCGGCCAGACGATTACGATCGATTCGGGCGCGAGCCTCGAAAGCGCCGTCATTGCGACGGTTGGCACGGCGGGCGCCGCCACCGTAGGCGCCGCCACTAATGTGGGCGCAACCGTGATCCCTCTCGCCAACGGCGCGGGCTTTACCCCCGGCCAAGCTATCGCCATTGACAGTGGCGCGAACCATGAGACGGCGACCGTCGTCTCCACCGCCGGCGGCAGAGGCGGCGCCACCATCACCGTCGCTGCGCCGCTCACCGTTGCGCACGCGGGCGGCGTACAGGTCTCCGGCAGCGGCATCACCCTGACCGCGCCATTGACCAAAGCCCACGCCGGCGGAGCGCAGGTCGGCAGCAATACTCCCACGCCCGGCGCGCCCAACCAATATTACCGGGCCGGCCGGTGACGGTGGGGCGGACCTCCTGGTCTGCCTCCTTTGACCGCCCCATCATTGGTTGGGACCGGCGTCTGCGGCCGGTCCCCTGACCGGCCCCCGGCCGAAGGCTGGCGTTGTAGCTCACGCCCGCGCGCCCCCAGCCGCCGCCCTCCGTTACACTCGAAGATGTGAACTCCAAGCGCGTCATCGTCATCGGCGGCGGCATCGTGGGCCTCGCGGCCGCCTACCGTCTGGGCGAGCGGTTGCCCGGCGCCCGCATCGTCGTCCTCGAAAAGGAAGAGGGCGTCTGCCGTCACCAGACCGGACACAACAGCGGCGTCCTGCATTGCGGCCTCTATTACAAGCCTGGCTCAGCCAAGGCGCGCCTGGCAGTCTCCGGCATCCGCCAGATGGTGGCTTTCTGCCAGGAAAACGGCGTCCCGCACGATGTATGCGGCAAACTCGTGGTGGCCGCCGATGAGAGCGAAATCGAGCGCCTGGACGCACTCCGCGAGCGCGGTTTGGCCAACGGCTTGGAAGGCCTGCGGCGCCTGGGTCCGCAGGAGATGCGCGAAATCGAGCCGCATGCCGGCGGCGTGGCGGCCTTGCGCGTGCCTCAGGAGGGTATTGTGGATTACCCCGCCGTGTGCGCCGCCCTCGCCGCCCGCCTCGCCGAACGGGGCGCCCGCGTCGTGACCGGCGCGCGGGTCGAGCGCCTCCGCCACTCGGGCGGAGCATGGGTGGCGGAAACTCCGGCCGGCGCCTTTGAGGCCGATTTCCTGATCGCCTGCGCCGGTCTCCATTCCGACCGCGTCTCCCAACTGGCCGGCGAGCGCCGCGACGTTCGCATCCTGCCGTTTCGCGGCGAGTACTATAAAATCCGTCCCGAACGCCAGTATTTGGTACGAAACCTCATCTACCCAGTCCCAGACCCGCGCTTCCCCTTCCTCGGCGTCCACTTCACCCGCCTCATTCACGGCGGCATTGAAGCCGGACCGAACGCCGTCCTGGCCCTCGCGCGGGAAGGCTACCGCAAAACCGATTTCAACCTCCGCGATCTCATCGACGCGCTCACATACCGCGGCTTCTGGCGCTTCCTCATACGCTATCCCTCCATGTGCTGGTATGAGCTCCGCCGCTCCTTCAGCCGCCAGTTGTTCTGCGCCTCGCTACAGCGGCTGGTCCCCGAAATCCAAACCGCCGACCTGGCGACCGGCGGCTCCGGCGTCCGGGCTCAAGCCATCACCCCCGAAGGGGAATTGGCGCAGGACTTCCGGATTATCGCGCGCCGCAATGCGCTCCACGTCCTGAACGCACCCAGCCCCGCCGCTACAGCCTCCCTGGCCATCGGCGCCGAAATCGCCGAAATGGCCGAAAAAGCAGCCGCTCAAGCCTGATCCCGGCTGTTAGTACTTCTGGCTATATACTAGTACCTCCGTTACTATTACTTCCGGTATAGCGTCCTTCATAATAGACACTGTAGTGACTCATCAAACCAGCGCCTTACTCCCTCGGCGGGGCAAACCAACGGGCATGAGGATGTCGGCGACCGCCCGCCAGCCTCGAAGCGATGGCGTCGAGGCCATCGCCGGCGACCGCCGCGGCAACCGGCGCTACGATCTCCGATTGGAAATTCGATGGAAATTGCTCCATCGCCGCCGGGTTTTAGACAGCGGGTCCGGCTGGACGCGCGACCTCTCGAGGCATGGCGTCCTCTTCGAGGCTGGCCGCATGTTGCCCTTGGGATCCCACTTGGAAGTGGTCGTTTCCTGGCCGGCGTTGCTGCACGGCATCAAGCCGCTGAAACTCCTGGCCATCGGCCGCGTCGTACGCTCGGATGATGCCTCGACGGCTATTCGTATGACGCAGCATGAGTTCCGCACCGCTGGAACCCCAGACCGCGTCACCGCGCTGGCTTCGGCCAGGGCTTCCGCCTCCCTTTGGAACGTTCGCGGTCCCGCGGACGTCATGAAACTTCAGTAGCGCTTGCTGTGTTACACTCGTCTGTGGGATCGGTGTGGAAGATTCTCACGACCTGTAACGGTGTGCCCCGCGCAATCGTCCATTCGTTGTAGCCGGATGGTTCGCTACCGTTAAAGGACTGGTGGATAAGATGGCTGATCTGGAACGACCCAAAAATCCGAATTCCTTGAACGAGGACGATAACCTCTCGCACCTTCTGCTGAATCAGCTTGAGGAGCCGTGGTACAAGACGCTTATCACAAGCGTCAAGGAACTCATTAACCCCCCTAAGCTTCCACCGCTGCAGTTGACCTCCAAGCCGGTGGCGATCGTCGAAATGGGGCTGGACGCCAAGTGGTACCTTTCCTTTTGGCAGAACATTAAGGACTTCGTCCACCCGCCTAAGCTTGCGCCGCTGGACGTAACCTCCAAGCCAATCCCGGTCAAGGATATTTGGGGTCTCTACGGCCGCCAGAAGAAGTCCTTCATGATGTCGACCGGGTTTCAAACCGTGCTCCTCACGGTGGTGTGCCTCGCCGGAATGACCAAGCAGGGCCAGAAGGCGGCCAAGACGGTTGCCACCCTTTTCATCCCCGTGGACACCGCTCCGCAAGACCAGCCCAAGAAGGAAATCATGAAAGGCGGTGGCGGTGGTGGAGACCGCTCGCCTCTGCCGGCCAGCTTCGGCAAGCTGCCAAAAGCGTCGCTGCGGCAGTTTACGCCCGCGGTGGCCGTATACAACAACATGGCGCCGAAGCTGATGATGGACCCCTCCATCATCGCTCCCCCCGACATGAAGCTGCCGCAAGTGGACTCCGCCAATTACGGCGACCCGTTCAGCCATAGCGGAATCCTCTCGAACGGCACCGGGTCCGGCGGCGGCATCGGTTCCGGCAAGGGCGGCGGCATCGGTTCCGGAAATGGCGCGGGCTTAGGTCCCGGCGAGGGCGGCGGCTTCGGCGGCGGCGCGCTCCGCGTTGGCGGCGGCGTAACTGCCCCCACCTTGCAGCATAAAGTCGAGCCCGAGTATTCCGAAGAAGCCCGTAAAGCCAAGTTCCAGGGCGTCGTGGTCCTCTACATCGAAGTCGATACCAGCGGTAAGGCCACCAACATCCACGTCCTTCGCAGCCTTGGGTTGGGTTTGGATGAGAAGGCCATTGAGGCCGTCAAGAAGTGGACCTTCATCCCCGGAAAGAAGAATGGCGTTCCGGTGACCGTCCAAGCCACCGTCGAAGTGAACTTCCGCCTGTTGTAAAACCAATTCCGATTGCGTGTTTCATCTGTGGGGCAGACGCTTTCGTCTGCCTCTCTTCCCCTCGGCTGCCACTCTTCCCCGCCCGCCCCATCCGGCTGCTATAACAAAGATCGGACCCACCATGGATTACGCCTACCTCGACATTTCCAAGATGATCGACCATTCCCTGCTCAACCCCGTCATGACGGACGGGGAGCTCGAAGCGGGATGCCGCCTGGCGCGCGATTACCGCGTCGCTTCCGCCTGCGTCAAGCCGTACTACGCCCGAAGGTGCGCGGAGTTGCTTGCGGATAGCGGCGTGGCCGCCAGTACCGTAATCGGTTTTCCGCACGGCGGCCACAAAACCGCCGTCAAGCTGGCCGAAGCGCGGCAGGCCCTGGACGATGGCGCCACCGAACTGGACATGGTCGTCAATATCGGCAAAGTCCTCAGCCTCGACTGGGCCTTCGTGCGCGAGGACATTCGATCCATCGCCGAAACCACCCACCAGGCCGGCGCCATCGTCAAGGTCATCTTCGAGAACTGCTATCTCGAAGACGCGCACAAAATCCGCCTCTGTGAGATCTGCGCGGAACTCGGCGCCGATTTCGTGAAGACTTCCACCGGCTACGGCACTGGGGGCGCCACCCTCGAGGACCTCCGGCTGATGCGCCGGCACTCCCCGCCGAATGTTCGCATCAAGGCCGCCGGCGGCGTTCGCACGCTCGACGCGCTGCTCGAAGTGCGCTCTATCGGGGTATCCCGTTCCGGCGCCACCCGAACCGCCCAAATGCTCGACGAATGCAAGCTGCGGCTAGCCGCGGCGTGAGCTGCGTCCCCCCTACACCGTACACAACGCCACCGCCTCTTTCAATGAGGTGATGGGGTCCCGCGTAGGCAGAAATTCGTGCGCGAAGTAGCCTTGGAAATTCAGGTCGGCGATCGTCTTGGCGATGGTCCGCCATTGCAGCTCCTGCGTCTCGTCCAGCTCGTGCCGCCCGGGCACGCCGCCCGTGTGATAGTGGCCGATGTATTGGAAGTTGTCCTTGATCGTGCGCAGGACGTCGCCTTCCATGATCTGCATGTGGTAGATGTCGTACAGCAGTTTCACGCGCGGCGATCCGACCGCCTTCACCACGTCCGCGCCCCACGCCGTGTGGTCGCACTGGTAGTCCTTGTGGTCCACCTTGCTGTTCAACAGCTCCATCACCACCGTGACGCCGCTGTCTTCCGCAATCTTCTTGACGCGGTTCAAGCCCAAAATGCAGTTGGCCTTGCCTTCGTCGTCGCTCATCCCTTTGCGGTTGCCGGAGAAGGTGATCACGGTGGGCACCTTCGCCGCCGCCGCGCGCGTGATGCGGTCGCTGATCTCAGCCTCCAGGCGGTCGTGGCTCTCCTTGCGGTTCCAGCCATCCGGAATTGACGCTTTTCCCTGCGTCACCGTCGGGACCAAACCGTACTTGCGTATGGTAGGCCAATCCTCCGGCTCTACCAGGTCGATGCCGCTGATCCCCATATCGGCGGCCTGGCGGCACAGATCGTCAAGCGAAATCCTGGAATAACACCACCGGCACACCGATTGCTTCAGCCGGCCGGCCGACCCCGGCGTCGCAAGCGCGGCAGGCGCAGCCACCATGGCGGCGGCGACGGTTCGAAACGCATTTCTCCTGTTCATGATAGAGGATCGTACCACGCCGTGCTCCCGTACGGTGCGCCGCCTCTCGCCGCCGGCGTCAGGCAAGGTTCTTCAGATGCTCTGCCAGACGCCGGTCGGCGCCTTGAATGTGCTCCGTGGTCCAGGCCTTCGCAAACTCCGCCAGAGCGCCGCAGGACCGGACCTTGCCTGCCGCCAGCTCGCCTTGCAATATGGCGAGTTGCTCAAGCAGGCGCCGGTGCTCGGCCACGTGCACATCGCTCTCGGGGTATTCGCTGCGCCGCATCAGTTGATTTTCGAAGGAGAAATGCACTGACGCTGTTCGCGTGAAGGCATCCAGCAGCCGACGCGTTTCGGCGTCGGGCCGCCCCAGGTCGATGGCCGCGCAGAGATCCTGCAGCGACTCCACCACTCGCTCATGCTGCTCATCGATTTGCGGATAGCCAAGCGTGTGGTCTTTGAAACGCACCCATGCTGCCATGCTCCAAATGATAAAACACCACCGCCGGGAAGCCAATACTCCAAATGGTCAACATCGCCGGCGCGCTATGCGGGTATGATGGGTGGAGGTTTTGAGCACGATGCGAGCACTCGCGGGTAAGCGCGCGGTACCGCCGCCGGTCTCCACCGGCTGTGGGTTTGGCTGCTGCCCCGTGCTGGCCCTCGAACTGGCGGCGAAGCGGGCATGAGATCCGCGGACGTGATCGTCATCGGCGGCGGAGTCGCCGGCGCCGGCATCGCCTACCACCTGACCGCGGCGGGCTGCCGAAATGTTCTCATCCTGGAACGTGAGACGCAGCAGGGCAAAGGTTCCACCGGGAAGAGCATGGGGGGCGTCCGGGCGCAATTCGCTACTCCCGTCAACATCCAAATGTCGCTCTACTCCATCCCCTTCTTCCGGTCGTTTGAAGAGGTCACCGGCCATCCCTCCGGCTACCGCTCGCAAGGCTATCTGTTCGTCGCCGCCAGCGAGCGCCACATGGACTATCTCCGGACCAACCGGCGCCTCCAGTTGGATCTGGGCCTCAAGTCGGTGGACCTTCTCGGACCGGAGGATGTCCGCCGCATCGCCCCTGAGATCCGCTCCGACGACGTGGTGGGCGGCACTTTCTGCCCCACCGACGGATTCGTGGACCCGTACAGCGTGATGATCGGCTTCACGCGCAAAGCCGTCGACCGCGGCGCCGAACTGCTCCGCGAGTGCGAAGCCACCGGCATCCGCACCGATTCGCAGGGCGTCTGCGGCGTCGAGACCACCATCGGCTTCATCGCCGGCCGCACCGTGGTCTGCGCCGCCGGCGCATGGTCCGCCCTGGTCGCCAAACTGGCGCGCGTGGACCTGCCCATCGAGCCGCTCCGCCGCATGTTGGTTCCCACCGAACCCTTCGACAAGGTGGCGCGCGAATCTCCCATGGTCGTGGACATGGCCACCGGATTCCATTACCGCCCGGAGGGCCGCGGCCTTCTGTTGGCCTGGAACGATCCGGCGGAAACGCCCGGCTTCAAACTGAACTTCGATCCGGCCTTCATCGAGAAGATCCTGACGCGCGGCGTGAACCGCCTGCCCTGCCTCGAAACCGCCCAAATCAATCCCCGCCGCGCCTGGGCCGGCCTCTATGAGATGACCCCCGATCACCACTCCGTCCTCGGCCCCGTCGAAGGCGTCCCCGGCTTCTGGATCGCCGCCGGCTTCAGCGGCCACGGCGTCATGCACTCCCCCGCCACCGGCAAGATCATGGCCGACCTGATCCTGAAAGGCGAGTCAGACCTGATCGCCGCCGGCCTCCTGTCGTTCAGCCGCTTCGCCGCCGGCCGCCTGCTAGAAGAAACCGCCATCCTCTAGGCCACACGCGCAAGCGCCTAACCGAGCCGCGAACGTCAGAGAGCGGCTTTCCGGCGAGCGCATAAACCGCCCAAGTACGAGCGCATAAACCGCCCAAGTACGAGCGCATAATCCGCCCCCGCACCGCCCTTACCGAGCCGCGAACGTCAGAGAGCGGTTTCTAATCTGCCGCCCACGAACCGCCTTACCGAGCCGCGAACGTCAGAGAGCGGTTTATGCCACCGATGGCCTATCCTGGCAGTAGAGCAGCGTTCCCGTCTCAGCGGCACGCGGCGTGCAAAGGCGGCTAAGGTGCGAATTGCATGAAACCAGAGGCATTATTCTTCCTTCTCTCGCCCGCGCTGATGGGGCAAGCATCCAGCCCGCCGAATCAGCCTCCGCCGGCTCAATCGGCCGCACCGGCCGAGACATCCGAGGAGCGCCTCCGCGCGCGATTGCGCCGCCAATTCGAGGCAATCCTGGAGACGCGAGAAACCGCGCGCGGCCTGCTTCTCAACGGCGACGCACTATTCGACGCGGATCAGAGCGTCCTGAAACAGGATGGCAAAGAGAAGCTGGCGCGTCTCTCAGGCATGTTGTTGGCGTACCCGGGTCTGAAGGTTCGCGTCGAAGCGCCGTCCGCTTCGCAACAAGCCGCCTCGAACGACGCGAAGCCGTGCGCGGAACGCGCGCACGCGGTGCAGGACGATCTGCTCTCGCAAAACGTCGCTGACACAACCATCGGCGCGATCCCGGAGAATGCCGGCGCGGATGAGGCAGGCGCGTGTACTCAGATTGTGGTTTCGGGAAAACCGATTGGACTCGAAGACCCTCCGCGGCCCTAGCGCCTGCCGCTCGCCTTATTGGCTGGCGAGAAGCGCGCCCGCCACGCTATTCGCGGTGCGTTCTTCTTCTACATGGCTGGCCGGGCTGCGATCGAGGTTGCCCACAATCGGCGCGATTTCAACGTGGATCAGCTCGTGAACCACCGTGAACTCGATATCGCGGAGCATCGCCTGAAACGGCAGCTTATAATCGGCCGGATCGAGAATGCGGATGACAGCGGTCTTTTCCCGCAAGTCCCAGTGAACATTACCAACCGTATCGGGTCTTAAATCGCCGATTGGCGCGACAACCACGGAGATCTTCCAATCCCCAAGGTTCATCTTTTGCTGCCATATCCAGAGTTTCTCGGTCGCGAAGCTCTGCGCTTGCAAAGTGCGCTCCCGCGCTGTGACGGTTGTCGTGCACCCTGGCCGCGCGGTCTGTCCACACAAGGGAGACACTGCGACCGTCGTGAGAATTAATAAGCCAGGCAGGCTCGAAAGCCAGGCTGGAACGCCCTGCATGTCCACTATCGTACCATCGTCGGATGATGAATTCCCCGCGCGCTGCCTGGCTCTTTTGCGGGCGGGTGAGCCGCCCCCATAAAGGGGCAGGGGCGGCTCACCGCACCATCACTGAATGTCGATCTTCTCGACTTTTAAGGTTGTACCGTCCTTGCTTCCAGTGATCTTGGCCATGACCGGCCCACTCGGCGGCTTCGTGGGATCGGTGGAACGGTCGGCTCTGCTTTTCAGCGCCTCAGCGGCTTTGGAATTGCCATCGGTATCGAGCGCGTAGGCTGTGTTGTTGGAGACCAGTAGCGCGAACATGCCGGTGGAACTGGTCGGGTCGCAGGCGGCGGCGCCTTTCTGCTGGTTGTAGCAGTCGGCGTCCACCAGCTTTCCCGTGAAGGTCTCGGCCAGCGCGAGAACCGAGAACACGGTGAACAACGCTAACAGCGTAATGGTCCTTTGCATACTTTCATCCCTCATCGTCTGAGATTAGACAGTGTTGGTGACACTTGCCTTGCCGCGTGTCGAGCAGTCGGTCTTCCAAACTCCTCGTTGCAACAGCCTGGGGCGGCGCGGGCCGCGCAAAAAGGCGGGCGCCAAGTAAGAAATACGCGGGGGGCCGTGAAAAAACTCCAGCGCCCATGCAGGAATGCAGTGTCCAGGAATTTACTACTGGCCCTATCGAGTTAGTTCTTGGACCCGTCATTTCGGTGACCCGGCGGCTAACGCGATATTCAGACCTGAATCAATCGATTCGCAAAAAGCGCCCCGCTCCCGCACGTCAGTCACACCGAATTTCAAATTCTCATCCACCTGAGGCCAAACCACTTACCATCCTCAACTACCCGGCCTCCGTCTGCCCGCCTGCTACCGTCAAGCCAGGTAGGATCTATGGCAACCACTGAACAAATCGACGCGAATCGTCAGAACGCTCGTAAATCAACCGGCCCGCGCTCCGCCGAGGGCAAGGCCGCTTCCCGTTTCAATGCCCTGAAATCCGGCATTGACGCCGAAGCCGAAGTCATCCCCGGCGAAGATCCGGCCAAACTCGAGGCCCTCATCGCCGAATACCGGGAACGCTGGCCTACGGACACCCCTGAGCGCCGCATGTTGGTCGACACCCTCGTCAATTGCGAGTGGATGCTCCGCCGCATCCGGCGCGGCGAAGCCTCCTTCTGGAAATACAAAGAGGAACGAACGTTTCTCGATACGCCCAACCGCGAGGGTCGCGTCATCGACTTCGGCGATATGGTTTACGACCGCCTCCAGCGCCGCATCAATTCCATCCAGCGCAACTACCTCCGAGCCCTAAAGGAACTCCAAACCCTCGAAAAGACCCAAGCCACGGCCCCCGGCCCCCAGCCCCTGGACCCTGCTTCTCAATCCCCGGCCCCTGGCCCCCGGCCCCCGGCCCCCGATCCGGCCCCAGGCCCCTGGACTCTGGACCCCGATTCGGCCCCCGGCCCCGAGCCCCTGGACCCCGATCCGGCCCCTGGCCCCCGGTCCCCGGCCTCCGATCCTGTCTCCCAAATTGGCTTCGTTCCGCAATCTATCGTTCGTCCGGCGCCGGCGCCGCCTGTAGACCGGCCCGGCCCTATCGTCGCCACCCTGCGCCCCGCCGAACCGCAGCTTCGGCTCCGAAATTGGTCCCGTTGACAATTTGCAGCGGCTCGGCGTATATTTGCTAACATACTAATCTCGCAACGGTTTGCTGGTGGTTTGCGCATGGTCTCATCTCACAGGGTGCTCGATGGTCGCTTGACTCGTCCGCTCCCGAAGCCTTTCATTCCGTCGTGGTTTATTCCGTACGTGCAGCGGGCCGTGACACCATGATCGGCGGAGGCGCATTGGCCATGTACGATAATGGGGATATGGACCAGTCGGTCCCCGAGAACTACGAGAACCTGCTCGAAGACTACAGCCATTTTGCCCCTCCCGCCGCCGACGAGGTGTTGCAAGGCACCGTGTTGAGCGTCACCGCCAAAGACGTCATCGTCGATTTCGGGTACAAGTCCGAAGGCATCGTACCGCTTGAGGAGTTTCTCGGCCCCGGCGGTGAGGTCGCTGTTCATCCCGGCGACGTCGTCGACGTGATGATCGACCACGGCGGCCACTCCGAAGGATACGTGCTGCTGTCGCACACGCGGGCCGCGCGCTTGCGCATCTGGGACGATCTCGACAAAGCCTATCGCGACCAGCTCACCGTCTCCGGCCGCGTGCTGGGACGCGTCAAGGGCGGCCTCGCGGTGGATGTCGGCATCCGCGGTTTCATGCCCGGCTCGCAAGCCGATCCCCGCCCCGTTCACAACATGGATTCCCTGATCGGCCTGGATATCCCGGTCAAGATCGTCAAGCTCAATCGCCGCCGCGGGAATGTGGTGGTTTCCCGCAAGATGGCCATTGAAGATGAGGTCAACGCGCGCAAGACCGTCACTCTGGACCATCTGTCGGAAGGCGCCGTCGTCACCGGCGTCGTCAAGAATCTCACCGACTACGGCGCGTTTGTCGACCTCGGTGGGATCGACGGGCTGCTGCACGTCACCGATATGTCCTACGGCCGTGTCAACCATCCCTCGGAGTTGCTCCACGCCGGTCAGGAAATCGCCGTCAAGGTGCTCAAGTTCGATCGCTCCAAAGAGCGCGTCTCCCTCGGCATCAAGCAACTCGATCCGGATCCGTGGGAAACCGTCGCGGAGCGCTATCCTGTCGGCGCACGCGTCATCGGACGCGTGGTCAACGTCACCGATTACGGCGCCTTCGTGGAACTCGATCCCGGCGTCGAGGGGCTGATCCACATCAGCGAGATGACCTGGTCCCGCCGCATGAAGCACCCCTCCAAGGTCGTCAAGCCCGCCGACCAGGTGGAAGCCGTGGTCCTCGAAGTCCACCCCAAGGACCGCCGCATTTCTCTCGGCCTGAAGCAACTCGAGGCCAACCCCTGGACCACTGTCGACGAGCGTTATAGCGTGGGTTCGGTGGTCGAAGGCCGCGTCCGCAACATGACCGATTTCGGCGCCTTCATCGAGATCGAGGAAGGCATCGACGGGCTCGTTCACGTCTCCGATCTATCCTGGACCAAACGCGTCAAACACCCCTCCGAGGTCCTCAAAAAAGGCCAGACCGTGCAGGCGGTAATTCTCCATATCGATTCCGCCGCTTGCCGGCTCTCGCTCGGCATCAAGCAACTGCAGCCCGATGCCTGGGAGAGCTACTTCCAGCAACACCAGGTCGGCGATGTCGTGCATGGCCGCGTCTGCCGCCTGGCCAGTTTTGGCGCCTTCGTGGAATTGGCGGAGGGTGTCGAAGGCCTGTGCCATTTTTCCGAAGTGCCGGGCTATTCGGGCCGCCGCGGGTCGGACCCGCCGCCGCTGTCCGTAGGCCAGGAACTCGCTTTCAAGATCGTCAAAATGAGCGAGGCCGAGAAGAAGGTCGGTCTGAGCCTTCGCGCGCCGGCCGCCGACGAAGAGAAGAGCCGCCTGGAAGACTACCAGCGCCAGGCTCAGGCCGCGACTACCACCATTGAGGAGGTCATGAGTCTGAAGGACCGCAACCTCAAGTAGGTTGCAATTTCTTCGGATTCGGGCGATACTGCGGTATTCACAAATGAGGAGGATGCGATGACGAAGGCTGACCTGATTGAAGAAGTCTCCCGCGTGGTGGAGATGACCCGGAAGGAGTCCGAGGTCATCGTGGAGGCGATCTTTGACAGCATCGTCCGCTCCTTGCGCTCCGGCGACAAGATCGAGATCCGCGGATTCGGGAGCTTCCGCACGCGCCAGAGACAGCCCCGCATTGGCCGCAACCCCAAGACCGGAGCTCGCGTGGAAGTGCCAGCCAAAAAAATTCCCTACTTCAAGCCCAGCAAAGAGCTGAAAGACGTGGTCAACAGTTTCGCCGCGGCTGCCTCGCCGGAATCGCCTCTCGCTCCCGAACCAACTCCGAACGCGTAGCCCCCGGAACGGCATGGATTACCTCTGGACTCCCTGGCGGTACGAGTACATCTCCGCCTCCGGGGACCAACGCGAGTGCGTCTTCTGCGCCGCCGCCAAGGCCCCGTGCGGCCTCGAATCTCTCGTCGTGCATCGCGCCGAATGGAACTTCATCATCCTCAACCGCTTCCCGTACACCAACGGCCATCTCATGGTGGTGCCCTACCAGCATGCCGCTTCACTCGGTGAGCTGCCCGATGAGACGCTCGTCGAGATGATCCGGCTGGCGCGCGACGCCGAGATCCGCTTGCGCCAGATCTACCGGCCCGACGGCCTCAATCTTGGCCTCAACCTGGGCCAGAGCGCCGGAGCCGGGGTCGCCGGCCACGTGCATCTGCATGCGCTCCCCCGCTGGACCGGTGATGTCAGCTTCATGACCTCCGTCGGGGAGACGCGCGTCCTGCCGGAGAATCTCGAAGTCACTTGGGAAAAACTCAGCCGGGCGTTCCCGGCATTATAATAAGCGATCCTGTGCGAATAATGCGCGGCGCGTCCATCGCGCCTGAGGCCGTGAGCGCGGAGATGCAAGGGATCCTCGCGACCAAGGCATTTCTCCAATCCCAGATGCTGAGCCGGCTGCTCCGCTTCCTCGTGGATCGCGTGCTGGCCGGCGACCCTCCTCCCGGCGAGTACGCCATCGCGGTGCAGGTGTTTGGGCGGCCGGAAAGCTTCGTCCCCCAGTTGGACCCCGTGGTGCGCGTGCAATACAACCGCCTGCGGAACGGGTTGTTCAAGTACTACGAGCAGGAGGGACGCCCCAGTCCGGTGAGGCTCGCGGCATCCGGCGGCGGATTTGGCATCGTCGTCCTCGATCGCGCCGGGCACGGAGCCGAGCGCCTCCGCCGCAGGCTGGGTACGTTCGTAGCGTACGCAGCCCCCGTTCTTTGCCTGTTCCTGCTGTTCTATTTCGGCTTCCGGCCGCGGGCCTTGGGCCGCCGGGCCGCGGTACGCCTCTACCTGACGGCCCACGCGCTCCTTGAAACCGGCTCGGCGTCGGGCGCCGCGCGTCTTTTCGAACAGGCCGTGGCGAGCGATCCGAACTATGCGCCGGCCTGGTCCGGCTTGGCCGTGGCCCTGGTCACTTCCGGATCTTCCACAGGCTCCTCTGAGGCCGATATCGTCGCAAGAGCGGCTGTCGCGGCGAATCGCGCGATCGACCTGGACCCGCGCATCGGAGAGGCGCACGGCGTCTTGGCCTACGTTGGGCTCATCCAGGACTCGGGCTGGGCCGGCGCCGAATCCGAATTTCGACAGGCCGTACAACTCGATCCCTCCTCGCCGCGAATCCGCCGCATGTACGCGCAAGGCCTCATGAGCCATGGGCGGTTCGACGAGGCTCTCTCCCAAATCGCGGAGGCAGCGCGCCTGGAACCTAAAGGCAGCCCGCCATCGACGGACGTGGCGGATATTCTCTGCGCCGCGCACCGCTACGACGAAGCCATCGCGGAAGCGCGCCGCGTCGTTCAGCAGACCGGCGGCTCCGCCCCGGCCCGCCTCTCCCTGGGCATCGCCCTCTCAGTGGCGGGACATGATGACGAGGCCATCGGTGAGCTGCAGGCGGCTGCGCTCGGCGCCCACCCCCTTTACGCACTGGCGAGGTTAGGGTACGCGTACGGCGCCAAGGGCGACCGCCAGGCGGCCGAGGCCATCCTCAGCCGCCTGAATCGGTCTTTCGCTGGAAGTCTGTCGGCCGACTGGTACTACCGCGCGCTGGTATACGCTGGCATGGGCGACGCGCAAAAGACCGTAGATTGCCTGGAAAACAGCCTCGCCCACCACGAGTCCGATATCAACTTCATCGGCGTGGAACCGGCCTTCGCCCGGATTCGCGACGATCCCCGATTCCTGGCGCTCCGCCAGAGCCTCGGACTGCCCTGAACTACTTCGCGGAGTTGAAGCGCTTTTCGATTTCCGGCCAGTTGACCACGTTCCACCATGCCGCGATGTACTCCGGCCGGCGGTTCTGATAGTGCAGGTAATACGCGTGCTCCCACACGTCCAGGCCCATCACCGGAAACTTGCTTTCCATTACCGGACTATCCTGATTGGCGGTGGAATAGATCTCCAGCTTGCCGTTGGCCTTGATCAGCCACGCCCAGCCGGAGCCGAAGCGCGTGGTGGCCGCCTGGGTGAACTTCTCCTTGAAGGCGTCGAAGCCGCCGAACGTGGAGGCGATTGCCTGCGCCACGTTGCCGGTCGGCGCGCCGCCGGCCGAAGGCGCCATGATCTGCCAGAACATCGAGTGATTGAGATGGCCGCCGCCATTGTTCCGTACCGCCGTGCGGATGTTCTCCGGAACGGCCACGCAGTTGTGAGCCAGCAAGTCTTCGACGGACTTGCCGGCCAGCTCGGGGGCCGACTCCAGCGCCTTGTTCAGGTTGTTAATGTACGCGGCGTGGTGCTTGCCGTGGTGAATCTCCATGGTCGTCTTGTCGATGTAAGGCTCCAGCGCGGCGGGCGCGTACGGAAGCGCCGGCAGCGTGAAAGCCGATGTGCCTTGTTGAGGTGCCATATTCTTTTCCCTTTCTCCTCTGAGTGATCATCCGGGCCGGTCTCAATTCACCCCGCCGGCCTCTTCGAACGCTCCCGCGAGCCGGAACATGGCCGGTTCGCCGAAGTGCGTCGTTAACAGTTGCATCCCTACCGGCAGCCCCCCGGCGGTATTTCCGCATGGAACGCTCATGCAAGGAATGCCCGCCAAACTTCCGGTGATGGTATAGATATCGGACAGATACATAGCCAAAGGATCGTCCACCTTCTCGCCCAGCTTGAAAGCCGGAAACGGCGAGACCGGCGCCACAATGGCGTCCACGTCTTCGAAAGCCCTGGCGAAATCCCGCGCGATCAGAGTACGTACCTTCTGCGCCTTCAAATAATACGCGTCGTAATAGCCCGCGCTGAGAACATAGGTTCCCAGCATGATCCGGCGCTTGCATTCGGCGCCGAAACCCTCTCCCCGTGTGTTACGATACATATCCGCCAAAGTCCCGGAGTTCTCGGAGCGGAACGTATACCGCACGCCATCGAAGCGGGCCAGGTTGGAGCTGGCCTCGGCCGTCGCAATAATGTAATAGCACGGGATCGCGTAGCCGGT
This sequence comes from uncultured Solibacteraceae bacterium, assembly GCA_964457555.1. Taxonomy (GTDB): domain Bacteria; phylum Acidobacteriota; class Terriglobia; order Bryobacterales; family Bryobacteraceae; genus BOG-224. The sequence continues at coordinate 84,757 of CAYWHA010000001.1, read as the reverse complement.
CGAGGGCAAACTCAACTCGCGGACTTCGCAGCCCAGGCGCCGGAACACATCCATGCCGCGCGAGATCAGGTCGCCGACTTCGCTCCCCAAGTCTTTTAGATACTCCCGAGGCAGTCCAAGCTTCAGACCTTTTAAGCCGCCGCCGAGCGATGCCGGATAATCCGGTACGGGTGCCGCGGCGGAAGTGGAGTCCCGCGGGTCGCGGCCGGCGATCACCCGCAGCAGCGTAGCGGCGTCCTTGACGTTGCGGGCGAAGGGGCCGATGTGATCCAACGAACTGGCAAACGCCGTGAGGCCGTAGCGCGACACCCGTCCATAGGTGGGCGTCACTCCGACCACGCCGCAAAACGAGGCCGGCTGTCGGATGGAACCGCCCGTATCGGAGCCGAGCGCGACCACCGCCGTGCCTTGCGCCACCGCGGCCGCCGACCCCCCGCTAGAGCCGCCCGGAACCCGGTCCGTTGCGACCGGATTGCGCACCGGGCCGAACGCCGAATTCTCCGTGGAGGACCCCATGGCGAATTCGTCGCAATTGGTCTTGCCGAGGAGGATGCCGCCCGCCTCTTCCACGCGAACGATGGCGGTGGCGTCGTAGGGCGGAACGTAGGCGGCCAGCAGCTTCGAGCCGCAGGTGGTGACAATGCCCTTGGTGAGGATCACGTCCTTGACCGCGACAGGCACGCCGGCCAGGGGGCCCGGCTCCTCGCCGCGCGCCAGACGCTCGTCCACGCGCCGCGCGCCGTCCATGGCCCGCTCGGGCGAGAGCCGCAGGTAGGCGCCGGTCCTGGGATTCTCGGCTTCGGCGAAGCGCAAGGCTTCCTCTGTCAGCTCGACGGCGCTGAATTCGCGCGAGAGCAATCCCTCGCGAATGCGATCGATGGTCAATGAAGCGATTTGCATGCGATGTGAGGCCGGAAACCCGGCTAGCGTTCCACGACTTTGGGAACCTTGAAATAACCCGGGCCGCGCTGCGGAGCGTTAGCCAGACCGGCCTCGCTTCCGAGAGGCGTCTCGATGGCGTCCTCACGCAGTCCGCCGGCGCCTTCGAACAGCACCTGCGTCATTGGCTCGACGCCCGAAGTATCGACCTCGTTGAGCTTATCCATGTGCTCGAGAATCCCGTCCAGGTCCGCGCGGAAGCGGGCGACTTCGGAATCGTCGAGCGTCAGATTGGCGAGACCGGCGACGTAGCGGACTTCTTTCTCGGTGATTTTCACGCCCGTGCCCTTTTTCTGGATGCCCTGTAAATGGAGCGAAGCACCGGGTCCGCAATATCCGCGGCGTCATCCATCGGCATGGCTGAAATGGCCGCCGTGGCGCGGTGGGCCTCGATCCGTCTGGGGACGATGCGGAACTCGACGTCCTCGACTACGCCGCGTCCCAGGTTCTTTTCGAGCGCCTGCAGGATCGAGCGGCGCAGCTCAAACAACTGCTTCTGCCAGGTGGCGTCTTCCACCTCCACCACCAGGCGCTCGCGGACCATGCGGGCGGCGCGGGTATGGCTGGCGGTGTACTTGCCAACGGTGCGCGGCCACGCGGCGCACGCCAACTGCTCGTCGCTGACGGTTTCGCCACCGACCCTCAACCCGCGAATCGATTTGCTGGCGGCTTCCATGCGGTTCGGTGGTCCATTTTAACACGGACGCTCCGGCCCGCTTCGAAGCCGGCTACTTGACGCGCTTGGCGACGACGGGCGGCATCTGGGGCATGTCCCCGCCCCCTCCGGCGAAGGTCATATTGAGCGTCATCTCATCGTCTTTTACCGTGCCGGCGTAGCTGATTTTGCCGAAATTCTCCACCGTGATGGAAAAGGAAATCTTGTCGCCATCGAGCTTGCCTTCGTCAAGCTTCATCTCGCCCATTTGGGATTGCATCGTACCCGTCACCGTGTTGCCATCGGCTTTCAGGACGTAGGTAAACTCCATGGCCCCATTGGGGGTCTCGATGCTGGCTTTCCAATTGCCAGTCACGTCCGCGGCGAAGGCCGCGACCGATAAAGCCGCCAGCAGGAAGATCAGTTTGCGCATTCCGTAGTACCACCCTTTCCAGTTCACATCCGGTCCGAAAATCCGGTAGACCTCATTCTCCGAGGTTTCATGGCGGGCGTCAAGGGAGGGAAGAAATATGGCTACAGATCAACACAGATGAACACAGATAGGACTGATAAGACTTTTTGCTTGACATGCGACAATTGTCGCGCGTATGATGAGACAGATGTCGCACCTTACGCCACTCACGCGCCGGGAACGGGAGATCATGAATGCCGTATTTGCGCTGGGCAACCGCGCCACGGCGGAAGGAATTCGCAAACGGCTGACGAACCCGCCGGGCGATTCCTCGGTTCGAGTCATGCTCACAAGGCTTGAAAAGAAGGGCTGCCTGAAGCACCAGCAGGATGGGCCGCGCTTCATTTACTCGGCCACGATTTCGCCGGCGGCGGCCAAGCGGACGGCGTTGCAACAGTTTGTCCAGACCTTTTTCGGCGGCTCGCTGAGGCAGATGATGACGGCTCTGGTGAGCGAGGCGTCGTGGACGGATGAAGAACTCGAAGTCCTCCGGGCGGAGATCGACCGTGTGCGGAAGGAAAGGAAGGACCAGTCATGATGCCGGATATCGATGGTACGTTGCTGGCGGTGAGCGGTTCGGTGGCCGCTTCGATTGTGGTCAAGGCAACCGCGATCACGGCGCTGGGACTGACGGGCGCGCGCCTGGCGCGTGGGAGCCGCGCGGCGGTGCGTCACGCGCTGCTGGCAGTCGTGTTCGGGGCGCTGGCGGCGTTGCCGCTCGTGTCCCTGGCCGCTCCGCCGATCCGCGTCGCGCTGCGGATGTCTACGCAGGCGGCGCGGGTTCCCGACCCGCCCACGGGCGCGGTTGTATCGATTGCTCCGGCGGAGGCGCGCGCCGAGACGCCTACGGCGCCGCCATCCCCGTGGTTGACGCCCGCCTCTCTGCTTTTGGCGGTATGGATGGCCGGGGCGGCGCTTTTTCTGCTGCCGGTGCTGGCGGGTTTGTGGCAGGTGCGGCGGCTGCGCCGGACCGGTTTGCCGTGGCGGCAGGGACAGACGATCGCCGAAAGACTGGCGCTCGAGGCAGGCATTCACCGGCGCTTCGAGGTCCTGTTGCGCGAAGGGCTTGCCGGTCCGATGATGTGCGGGATGTTCGAACCGGCTATCGTGCTGCCGGTGGACGCACGGAATTGGAACGAGGAGGACCTGAACCGGGCATTTGTACACGAGATGGAACACGTGCGGCGGTGCGACTGGTTGGGCTATTGCTTCGTGCGTGCGGTATGCGCGGCGTACTGGTTTCATCCGTTGGCGTGGATGGCGCAGCGGCGGCTGGTACTCGAAGCGGAGCGGGCTTGCGACGATGCGGTGCTGGCGCGGTCGGAGGCGACGGCCTATGCGGATCAACTGGTGGGCGCGGCCGAGCGTTTGTTAGCGTCGGCGAGACCGCCGCTGCTGGCCATGGCGAGCCGCGCGGATCTCTCGAAGCGCGTGGGAGCGGTGCTCGACGGCCGGCAGCGTCGCGGACGGGCAGGCCTGTGGCCGGTGGCGCTCTCATGCGCGGCCGCGGCGGCGCTGGTGCTCACGATGGCGCCGTTGCAGGTGGTGGCGGCGCCCGAAGCGGTTGCGGTGCAGGCGTCCGTTCCGATGGCTGCCGCGCCGCAAATCCCAGTGGCAAAGGCCCCTGGCGGCACGCATATCGTCAAGCCGGCGCCGGTCTTGATGGCAGCGGCGCCGCAAGCGGTTGCCGCGCCGCAAGCGACCGGCGGGCCGATGGCGCGGTATTCGGCAGAGTCGATGATGGCGATTGAAGACGTTAGCGTTTCCGATCAAAATGGGAATGCCATCGAAGGACTCAAGGCCAGCGATTTCGCCGTCACCGAAGACGGGGCGCCGCAACGGATCGTGCTCTTCGAGTTCCAGAAAGTGGATACCGGGCTGACAAGCGTGCCCGTGTTGTCAGGCGTGCCGGGGCTGTCAAGCTATTACGTGCTGGGTTATTACCCCATCAATACGGCGTTGGATGGCATGTTCCGGAAGGTCAATATCACCCTTCCGGGGAATACGCAGGCTAAGCTCGATTACCGTGCGCGCTACTCCACGTTGGTTCAGCCAATCCAGGCCAATATCGTGCCCGGCCCCGGCGTTATCTTCCCGATGTTGCAGCACAAGGTCGATCCCACGTACCCGGAAGAAGCTCGCAAGGCCAAGTTCCAGGGCACAGTGGGGCTGTTGATTACGGTGAATGCGGATGGCAGCGTCGGGGATATCCATGTCCTTCGCAGCCTCGGCATGGGCCTGGACGAGAAGGCCATTGAAGCCGTGACGCTGTGGAAGTTCATTCCAGGCAAGAAAGATTTGGTTGCGGTTCCGATGCAGGCGCAAGTGATGGTGAGCTTCCGGCTGATGTAAACCTGGCCGGAGTGAAGGAGTGGAATGAAGCGCCTCGAGAGACCGCTGGCGGCCACGCTGTTGGCGGCTAGCCTCGCGATTTGCGCGTCCGCCGGGGCGCAGGACCAAGGCGGGGCGGCGTCCGCGCGGTTTGAGGTGGCGTCGGTTCGGGCTGCGGGCCAGAAGCCTCCGTACGCCCCGATAATTGCGGCCGGCGAAATTAAAGGCGGCCCCGGCACGGGCGATCCCACGCGCATGACTTTCACCTGGGTCCTGGCGCGCGTGTTATTGATGAAGGCTTTCGCGCTTCCGCTGGATCAGGTATCCGGCTCCGACTGGGTCATGGGTAACGACGCGCGATTCGACATTTCGGCAATCGTTCCGGCGGGCGCCACCAAAGAGCAGGCCAACGAAATGCTGCTCAATCTGCTCAAGGAGCGGTTCCACCTTGCGTACCACAGCGAAAAGAAAGGCTTCGATGCGTACGCGCTGGTCGTTGCAAAAGGCGGACCGAAACTGAAGGATGCCGCGCCGGCCATTGGTCCGCTGCCCGAAGCGCCGCAACCGGGTACGGTCGCCACGCCTGCGACGCTCGATCGCGACGGTTTTCCGCAACTGCCTGCCGGACGTCCTGGTTTCCAGGGAAGGGGTCAGAACTGGGTCATGCGCGAGACATACCGGATGGCGACGCTTCAGCAACTGTCGAGCCATCTCCAGTTTATGCTGAGGGGCAGCCGGATCGTGGACAAGACCGGTTTGACCGGCACTTACGATTTCACTCTGGAATGTTCGACGGCGGGGCTGCTGGGGAGGGGAGCGGCCGCCGACATCGCGAGCGATCCCGCTCCGGATCTGTTCTCGGCGCTCGAAAGTCAGCTCGGGCTGAAGCTGGAGAAATCCAAAACGCAGCTCGACGCGATCGTGATCGATCACATGGACAAAACGCCTACTGAGAACTGATCCGGAGCGGCGAAAAGTCAAGGGCGCGGCGTGTTTTGGCGCCACTTGCGCCAGGCGAGGCCCAGGACGAGCAGCGCGGCGGCGGCGATGGCGGCGTCCAGGAAGTAGTGCGAGATATTTTGCTGGACGGATTCCCAGCGGTCGCCCAGGAAGTAGCCCACTCCGATAAAGGTGGAAACCCACAGGATGCCGCCGCTGTAGGCGAAGAGGGCGAATTGGGGATATTCGACCTCGCTCATGCCGGCGGAGAAGGCGGTGAGATGGCGCACTCCGGCCACGAAGTAGCCCAGCGTCAGGGCCCAATGGCCCACGCGGGCGAACCAGGCGTGGGCTTTGACGAGGTGCTCTTCGCGGATGCGCAGGTACTTGCCGTAACGATGAATCAGCGGCATCCCGAAGGTACGGCCCAGCACGTAGCTGAACGTGATGCCGCAGAGGCTGCCCGCCAGCGCAGCGGCAAACGCCGGGGCCAGCGAGAGGTGTCCTTTGAAGGCCATGTAGCCGGTGAATGCCAGCAGGGTTTCATCCGGGACGGGCAGGCCCACGATGCCGAAGACGAGCAGCAGGAAGATCGCCAGGTAGCCGTATTGCGAGATCCAACTGAGGATCTGTTGTTCCATGAAGGCAGGAAGGCAGACCTAGACCACTAAGCCCGAGATTTCCACTTGCGAGCGGTTGCCGGCGACCACCACAATGCCGCTTTCGGTGACGTGGTAGCCGTGCTCGCGGTCGCTCTCCAGGTCGTAGCCAATCTGGGCGTCCTCCTGCACGTGCACGTTCTTGTCGAGAATGGCGCGGCGAATCTTGGAACGGCGGCCGATGTCGCAGTTGTCGAGAATGATGCAATCGTCCACTAGCGCTCCGGCGTGCACTCTGACGCCGCGGCTCAGGACCGAATTGCGCACCATCCCGCCGGAGAGAATGCAGCCGCCGGAAACGATGGAATCGATGGCCTCTCCGCGGCGGTTCAAGTCGTCGAAGGTGAATTTGGCGGGAGGGTCCGGATAGCTGGTGGTTCGCAGCGGCCATTCGCGATTGTAGAGGTTCAGCGCGGGGCTGACGGAACGCAGGTCCATGTTGGCCTCGTAATAGGCGTCGATGGTCCCCACGTCGCGCCAATAGCGAACGGCATCGGGGGGTTCGCCGGGGATGCGATTGGTCTGGAAATCGTAGGCGAAAATATCGCCGCTGCCGGCGAGGCGAGGCAGGATATCGTGACCGAAATCGTGCAGGCTTGCTTCATTGGCGGCGTCCTCATGCAACAGGCGCAGCAGCGTGCGGGTGGAGAAAACGTAATTGCCCATGGAGGCGTACACGCGGTCGCCATCGCCCGGTATGGTGGGCGCATCGGGATTTTTCTCATGGAAGCCCAGGATGCGGCCGCTCTCCGACGCCTCGATCACGCCGAATTCCGCGGCCTGGCTGCGGGGCGCGGGAATGGCCGCCACGGTGACCTCAGCCGCGTTCTGCACGTGGAATTCGATCATGTTCATGATGTTCATGCGATAGATGTGGTCGGCGCCGAAAATGGCTACCAGGTGCGGATCGGACTGCTCGACCAGGTTGATGTTCTGGTAGATGGCGTCCGCGGTGCCTTGATACCACGTCTCGTCCTGCGAGCGCATCTGCGCCGGCACAGGGATCATGAACTGGTTCTTGAGCAAACCGCCGAACTGCCAACCCTCGCTCAGATGCTGCAACAAGGACTGGCTGCGGAACTGCGTCAGGATATAGACCGAGTAGATGCCCGAGTTGATGAAATTGCTGAGAACGAAATCGACGATACGGTACTTGCCGCCAAATGGAACGGCCGGTTTGGCCCGCTCCCTGGTCAGCGGAGAAAGCCGGGTGCCTTTTCCGCCGGCCAACACGATCCCCAAGACTCGCATGCGCATAGAGTTAGACCAAGGTCTATTGTTTCAGGGTAGTACGGGCCGTGGCAAGAGAAAGATCGTGACGGTTCTAACAAAAATGAGGGAGAATGTGGCCGGGGTGATATCCTGCTCGCGGGCAGGTTGTTGGATCGCCGCGCGGGCCGATTGGCAATCGGCCGCAGGTTGCCTATCGGCCAACCTGCCCCACATGGGGGCTTGTCGACCCTGCCTTCCTTCTTGCGCCGGATTTAGCCAAGAAGGCAGGCGGGCCCGCAAACAGCGCGGGCGCCCCGGCCCGCCCCACAAATAACTCTTGACACCGAGAGGATTTAGTACTAATAAATTAGTATGCGCAGCCGGAGCTCGATTCTTACGGGGCAGGAACTGGAAATCATGAAGGTGGTTTGGGAGCACGAGAGCGTCACCGTTCGGGATGTCTATGAGACGCTGCTCGGAAGGCGCAAAGTGGCTTACACCACGGTCATGACCATGATGAAGATCCTGGAGCAGAAGAAGTACCTGAAGAAAAACCAGGCGGAGCGCGCCTACGTTTATCGGGCGGCGCAGCCCCAGGGACAGGTGGTCGGGGCGATGGTGCGGGACTTCGTCAACCGGGTGTTCAATGGCTCGGCCGCGCCGCTACTGGTGCATCTGGTCAAGGAGCACGACCTTTCGGCGGAGGACCTGGAGGAAATCGCGCGGTTGCGGAGGGAGAAATGAACGCTCACCTGCTTCTGAGTAACGTGGCGGTGTACTCACTGCAAACCGGGCTGGTGGTGGGGCTGGCGGGCTTCGTCCCGGCGGTGCTCCGACTGCGCGCGCCGGGCGTGAAGCTGGCTTACTGGCACATCCTGTTGGCGGCCTGCCTGCTGCTGCCGGTGGTGCGACCCTGGAAGCAGGACGTAGTGGATATCGGCGGCGCGGCGCTGCCGGCCGCGGCGATGGCAATCGCTCCAGCGGCGCCGGCGCCCGCGCCCGCGCCCACGCGGTTCTCACAGGCCGAAATACTGCTGGCTCTACTGGCGGCGGGCGCGGCGGTCCGCCTGAGTTGGCTGGGCGTGGGACTTTGGCGGCTGCGGCGCTACCGGCTGCATTCCGCGCCAGCCGGCGCCGCTGGGGCGGACGACCGCGTCTGGGCGTCGGTTGCGGGGAGGACGGGCATGCCGGATCTGCGCCTATCCGAAGACGTCGCCAGCCCGGTGACTTTCGGTTTTCTGAAGCCGGTGATCCTGCTGCCCACCGCGTTTCCGGATTTGAATCCAAGCACCCAGGAGGCCATCCTGGCGCATGAGTTTCTGCACGTCCGACGGCGCGACTGGCTTCTTACGCTGGTCGAAGAACTCGTTCGTGCCGCGTTCTGGTTCCACCCGGCGATCTGGTGGCTGCTGGGCGAGACGCAACTGGCGCGCGAGCAAGTGGTGGACCGCGCGTCGGTGGAAGTGACTCGAAGCCGCGAGGAATACGTGGACGCACTGCTGGCTATTGCGGGCGTCCAGCCGAGGCTTGACCTTGCTCCGGCGCCATTGTTCCTGCGCAAACGGCATTTGAAACATCGCGTAGTGTCCTTGTTGAAGGAGGTTCGCATGTCGAAGAAGCATTCCATTGCGGCGCTGGCGGCCGGCGTCTCGATTCTGGCCGCGGCATGTTGGATGGTGACGGCTACGTTCCCGCTGGCGGCGGCCCCGCAGTTGGTGGCCGACGGACCGGGCGTGAGCGTGGATGTGGGCGGCGCGGCGCTGATGCACCGGCTGCCCGTGATTTATCCCGAGGCGGCGATGACCGCGCGGATTGAAGGCACGGTGGTGCTGCAGGCAACGGTGGATTCGGCCGGCAACGTGACCGACGCCAGCGTGCTGAGCGGTCCGCAGGAGTTGCGGAAGGCGGCGATTCAATCGGTGCTGCAATGGCACTTTGTGCGCGGCGGAAGCAGCACGAAGCAGGTGAGCATCGCGTTTCAATTGGGGGTTGAGAATGGACAGGCAACACCGACAGTGAGCGCTGGCGGGGCGGTGCCGCCGGCTGCGGGCGCGCAACCGGCGCCCGCGACAAGGGTCATGGTGTTTGCGCCAGGCCCGACGGCTGCGGCTGCGCCGCAATTGGCCCAATTGCGCGCCGAATTGGAGGCTCCGTATCGGCAGATGGCACTTGAGAAGATCCGAACGATTGCGACGCCCGGACTTTCCGATGAGGTTCGCGGCGAGTTGCTCGCCAGCCTGCCGATCCATGTTGGCGATGCTCCGACAACGGAGAACATGGCCCAGTTGCGGGACGCGGTGAAGCAATTCGATGAGCATCTCACGGTCTCTATCGTGCAAACGGGGTCGCCGGACGAGGTGGACATCCGGATTGCGGCGCCCGGCGCGCTTACGCAATTTGTTATGACTGCGAGCCCGGCGTCGGGGACACGGGTAACAGTCGGTGAAAAGGTGCAGGAGGCGAACCTAATCAACAGGGTCATGCCCACTTATCCCTCGCTTGCCAAGGCCACGCGCATTCAGGGAGATGTCGTGCTCGCGGTGGTCATCGGCAAGGATGGAACCGTGCAGGAAATCAAAGTTGTCTCCGGCCATCCTTTGCTGATACCCGCGGCGATGGCGGCGGCGAAGCAATGGACCTATAAACCATTCCTCGTGAATGGTGAACCCGTTGAGGTGAGCACGCAGGTCGACGTCAATTTTGCGTTGGAGTAAGGGAGCCAAGGCAGGAAGACAAGAGAAGGCAAGACAAAGAAGGCAGACCAGGAGGTCCGCCCCACGGTACACTGAAGGCGGAGGCGCATGATGTACTGCCCCGAATGCCGAACCGAGTACCGCGAGGGTTTCACGGAGTGCGCCGACTGCCACGTCGCGCTATTGGCAGGAAAGCCGCCGGAGCCTCCCGATCCGTTCGACCCCGCGATGGAACTGGTGGTGGTGCTGGAGGCCACCAATGGAGTTGAGCTGGCGATGGCGAAGGGATTACTGGAGGAAGCGGGAATCCCATTCTACGCGCTGGGCCAAATCACCAGACTGGTGAACGACGTCGACCCGTTTCTCAATAAACGGATCCGCGTGCAGGTTCCCCGCGACCGCGAGGCGGAAGCCAGAGAACTTCTGGAACCGCTGCTGCACCCGGAAGCTTTCCCTCCAACCACGGACGAGGACGCGGGCGCAACGCCTTAGCCCAGCCTTAGCCCCGGTCCGCGAACGCGGCGCGCCGCCGCACCAGAAACCAGATTAGAATCGCGGCGTACGCCACGCTTGCGGTTGCGAGCAGCCAGGCGTTGGGCAGGAGCGGCATCTCCATGTGGAAGAACTTCTGGAACTCGGCGGCGAATTCCCGCATCCGGGCGGGATATTCCGGCGCGACGGCCGGCGCAAGACCGTGGGCGCCCATCGCGCAGAAGTAGACGATGGTCCAGACTCTGGCGCGCTCGTCGAGCTGAAGCAACCCGGCGCCGAGGTACAGTTGGACGGCCGTGAGGGCGGTGCAAACGGCCAGGGTGGTCCATCCGGTCACGACGAATCCGAAGAGGATGGTGGGAATGCGAAAGACGCCCCAGAGGGCCGTGCCGGCGGCGGCGGTTATCAAATACCAGCCGATTACGCCGATACTCAGGGGACGGACGCTTTCGGCCGGGGCGGCGGCCTCGGCGAAGTAACGCTTGCCGGATTGGCGGTTGAAGACGACGAGCCACGACGCGCCCACCACGGCCATCAGCAGGTAGAACGTCAGCATGGCCGCGTGGGCGATGCTGACGACTTGCGGGCTGAGGTCGGGGTTCATGGGATAGGGGACAAGCAGCATGGCGAGGGCGCCGGTCCCGCCGAAGAACAACAGCAGGCCGCCGAAAACCGCCATGGAGACGCGCGCCCAGTTGCGGCGGCGAAAGACCCCCACGGCTACGGCGATGCCCCAAATGCCGGCGGCGGCGAGGAACACGGCCATGACGGCGCCGAGGGCTTTCGTCAGGTTGGGCGGAAGCGGGCCGCCGTAGCGGATGGGCGATAGGAGTAACGCGGACGCCATCGCCAGGGAAAATAAGAGCGTGGCCAGACTGGCTGCTAGGGCTAGAACGGCGCTGGCGCGAATGGCGAACCGATTGGGCATGAATGGGATCAGTGTAGCCCGCGGCGAGGGGGCGGGTCTAGGAGGGGAATACAAGATGCCCGCAGGAATGCGGGCAACGCCGCCTGGAAAGGCTGCGCCACATAAGGCGATAATCGGGGTTCATGATTGCGGATGGTTTGGGTGGGGTTGCGGCGGCGATTTGGCTTTACCTTTTGGTTGGGCGGGGCGGCTTCTGGCGTTTTCGCGATACTGCGGCAGAGGGCAAGTTGCCTACTTCGCCACCTTCGGTGGTGGCCGTGGTTCCGGCGCGCAATGAGGCGGAGACGGTGGGGCGCGCGATAGGATCGCTGGCGGCGCAACGCTACCCGGGCGCGTTCCATATCGTGCTGGTGGACGACGCCAGCTCGGACGGCACTGCGGAGGCCGCCCGCGCGGCGTGCCCTACGGAACTGCTCACCGTGATTCGGTCCGCACCGCTGCCACCCGGCTGGACCGGCAAGCTATGGGCCGTGGCGCAGGGCGTCCGCGAAGCCGCGCGGCTGCGGCCGGACTACCTGTTGCTGACGGACGCCGATATCGAACACGCCCCCGGCAACGTGGCGTCGCTGGCGGCGCGCGCCGAATCGGGCGGCTACGCGCTGGTCTCCTACATGGCCACGCTCGAATGCCGCACGTTCGCCGAGCGCGCCGTGGTTCCTGCGTTCGTTTTCTTTTTCTTCATGCTCTATCCACCGGCGTGGACGGCGGACCCGCGGCGGGCCACGGCAGGGGCGGCCGGCGGATGCATGTTGGTCCGCCGCGAGGCGCTGGAGCTTGTCGGCGGCATCGCAACGATACGCGGCAAGTTGATTGACGATTGCGCGCTGGCCCGCGCCATCAAGCGCGGCGGAGGCCGGGTGTGGCTGGGGCTGAGCGCGGCCACCCTCAGCATACGCAGCTACCAGACTTTCGGCGAACTCTTCCGCACCATTTCACGCACGGCATTCACCGAACTGCGGCATTCCTACGCGATCCTGGCCGCAACCGTGGCCGGATTGGCGCTGACGTACCTGGTTCCGCCGTGTACCGCGCTGCGCCCGTTTGGCGCTTTGGCCTGGCTGCTGATGTGCGTCTGCTATTACCCGGCTTTGCGGTTTTACCGGCGGTCGCCGTGGTGGGCGCCATGCCTTCCGCTGGTGGCGGGCTTTTATATGGCGGCGACGGTCTACTCCGCCATCGCTTATCGACGCGGCTCGGGCGGCATGTGGAAAGGGCGGGCGCAGGATGGCTAGCGCTATGCCAGGTGGTCGCCCAGGGCGCGCTCGACTTCGGCGGAGTCGAGGCGTTCGCCATCGTTCAAGCGGGTGAGCAGGGATTCGACGATTTGTTTGGCGTCTTCCTTCCCCTGGTTCTTGATGAAACCGTCGTAGAAGTGCTCTCCGGTGAGCGCGCGGTTGATCTCGGTTTCCTTGTTGTGTTCCTGGAGCTCGGTGAAGTAGACCACCCGATAGCGGTTGGTGTACTCGGTCTCGCGATAAATCTCGAACATGATTTTATCCGACTCGAAGAGCATAGGAATATAGTGCCACAAGCGCGATGTTATAGTAACCGATTGTGACGCCCGAAACCGAATCTATCCTGGAACTTTTCCGCTCCACAGGCGCTTACCTGCAAGGCCATTTTCGTCTGACCAGCGGACTGCACAGCCCCGAATACATGCAATGCGCGCTGGTGTTGCAGCATCCCGAGGCCGCGGAGAAGCTGGGCAGGCTGCTGGCGGCGAAGCTTCGCGAGCAGTACGGCGGGAAAATCGACCTGGTGGTTTCGCCGGCGCTGGGCGGGTTGATTATCGGACACGAAGCGGCGCGGGCGCTGGGGGCGCGCTTCCTGTTCACCGAGCGCGACAGTGCGAGCGGCAAGATGACGCTTCGCCGGGGATTCGCCACCAGCGCGGAGGAGACCGCGGTGGTGGTGGAAGACGTGATCACCACCGGCGGCAGCACGCGGGACGTGGTGGAGGCGCTCGGCGCGGCGGGGACGCGGGTGGCGGCGGCGGGTTCCATCATCGACCGCAGCGGCGGACGGGCCTCGGTGGGCGTACCGCGGGTGGCGCTGGCGACGCTGGAGGTGGTGTCCTATCGACCGGAGGAATGCCCGCTGTGCGCGCGCGGGATTCCGGTGGTAAAGCCAGGCTCGCGTCCAACGCCGCAGGCCGCGCCCCCAGTCAAGGCCTGATGCGCCGCATCAAGATCCAGCTCGCCTACGACGGCGGTGGGTTTCACGGCTGGCAGATACAACCCGGTTTGCCCACGATTCAGGGCGCGCTGGAGGAGATTGTGTCGGCGATGGAAGGCGCGCCGGTTGCGGTGGCCGGGTCGGGACGCACGGACGCGGGGGTTCATGCGCTGGCGCAGGTGGCGGCGTTCACCATCGGGAACCCGATTCCGCTCGACAATCTACGCCGCGCGGTGAACCGCCTGCTGCCGTCCGCCATTCGGATAACCAGGGCCGAGGAAGCGCCGCTCGATTTCCACCCGCGCTTCCACGCCAAGGCCAAGACCTACGAGTATCGGATTGTGCGGGGAGAAACGTGCAGCCCGTTCGAGTGGCCTTACGCGCACCACTACCCGTATCCGCTGGACGAAGAGCGCATGATCCAAATGGCGCGCGCATTCGAAGGAGAGCACGATTTCACGGTCTTCGCGGCGTCGGACGACCGCGACGCGGAGGGGAAATCCAAAGTGCGAACGGTGTTTTCGTCCACGCTGGAAAGCGCCTCCGGGCGGATGACCTATCGCGTACGGGGGAGCGGGTTTCTGAAGCACATGGTGCGGAACATGGTGGGCACGCTGATCGACGCGGGCAGAGGCAACATTGAGGACCTCTCGACGCTGCCCGCGAAATGCGGCGCGACGGCGCCGGCGAAGGGCCTGTTCCTGGTGGGCGTGGAGTATTGAGCGGCGCTGCCTCAGACGGGAACGGCGCCGGATTGTCCTAAAATAAGAGGCATACGAATGAGCCCGGAACAGATTCTTTCCCAATCGGCCGCCAGGCTGGACTGCATCCGCCGCGAGATCGGCCGGGTGATTGTGGGGCAGCGAGAGGTGGTGGACGGGGTCCTGATCGCCCTGATGGCCGGCGGGCACGTGCTGCTCGAAGGCGTGCCGGGGCTGGGGAAAACCACGCTGCTGCGGACGCTGGCGCGCGTTCTGCGGCTGAAATACTCGCGGATTCAATTCACGCCGGACCTGATGCCGGCGGACATTGTGGGCAGCATGATGATTGAATCGGGCGAGCTGGGATCGAAGATGCTGCGCTTCCAACCGGGGCCGATTTTCGCCAACCTGGTGCTGGCCGATGAAATCAACCGGGCCACGCCGAAGACGCAGTCGGCGCTGCTGGAGGCCATGCAGGAGCGCACGGTGACGGCCGGGGCGCTGACGCATGAACTGGATTCGCCATTCCTGGTGATGGCCACGGAGAACCCCATCGAAATGGAGGGCACGTATCCGCTGCCGGAGGCGCAGCTCGACCGCTTCCTGATGAAGATTCTGGTGAACTACCCGTCGCGCGAGGAGTTGAGCCTGATTGTGGACCGCAGCAGCCTGGGCGAAGAGATTGCGGTGGATGTGGTGATGGGGCGGGAGGAGATTCTGGAGCTGCGGTCGGTGCGGCGGGAGATCGCCATCGCGCCGCATGTGCAGGATCTGGCGGTGGACCTGGTACTGGCGACGCAGCCGGGAACGCGGCGGTCGCACAAGCTGGCGGAGAAGTACATTCGCTACGGCAGCTCGCCGCGCGGGGCGCAGGCGCTGGTGGAATGCGGCAGGGCGCGGGCGCTGCTGGACGGGCGGGGGCACCTGGCGGCCAGCGACATCGCGGCGGTGGCCCATGCGGTTCTGCGGCACCGCATCATCCTGAATTTCGATGCTCACGCCGATGGCATCACGCAGGACGGGTTGCTCGATGCGATTCTCCAGGACGCGCTCACGCCAGCCACATGAGAAGCCCGGCGGCGATCCTCGACAGGAAATTCCTGGAAAAACTGGAGCGGCTGGCGCTGCGCTGGCAGAGGTCTTTTCCGGGGTTGGTGGGGGGCACGAACCGGTCGCACTTCTCAGGACCGGGGCAGGAGTTTCTGGATCACCGGCACTTCCAGGACGGCGACGACGTACGGTCGGTGAACTGGCGCGCATACCTGCGGCTGGAGAAGCTGTTCCTGAAGATGTTTCAAGTGGAGCCGCGCGTGCCGGTGCGGCTGCTGCTGGACGTGAGCGAGTCGATGACCACCGGGGCCATCCCGAAATTCGACTATGCGCGCGGGCTGGCGGCGGCGCTGTGCTACGTGGGGCTGGTGCGGCTGGATTCGATTACGGTGCGGCCGTTTTCGGACCGCTTCGGGGATGCGTTCCTGTGCAACGGCGGGCGCCACTCGGTGGGTCCGGCGCTGCGTTATCTGGAGGCGCTGCGGCCGGGCGGGCGGACGAATTTCATGGAGGTGGCGCGGCAGTTCGTTGCGGCGACCGCGCAGCGCGGGCTGATCATTGTGATTTCCGATTTCTGCGATGAGCGCGACTGCTCCCGGCCGCTCGAATATCTGGCGGATTTCGGCCACGAACTGCTGCTGATCCACCTGTGGGCGGAAGAGGACCGCACGCCGCCATGGGAGGGCGACCTGGATTTGCGCGACGCTGAAACCGGGGGGACGCTGGAGATCGCGCTGGGTCCGCGGGCGCGGCAGGCCTACACGGACGCGTTTGACGGCTGGGCGCGCTCCATCCAACAGGCGGCCGCGCGGCAGGGAGGGCGGTACATCGGCTTGTCGACTTCGGTCCCGCTGGAGGAGGCCGTCTTCGGACCGCTGGTGGCCTCCGGAGGATTGGACCGTTGTTCTTCCTGAACCTTTCCGCGGGGGAGTTCGTGGCGCTGCTGGCGGCGGCGTGGGGGGTGGTGGCGGCGCTCTATCTGCTCGACCGTTCGCGGCGCAGCGTGGTGGTGGCGACGCTGCGGCTGTGGCTGGTTTCCGAGACGTTGTCACGGCTGGCGCGGCGGCGGCGAATCCGGCAGCCGTGGTCGCTGGCGCTTCAGCTTGCGGGCATTCTGCTGGTGCTGGCGGCGGCGGCCGGATGGCGCTGGAGCGCGCCGGTGCGGGCGGGGCGCGACCATGTGATCCTGCTCGACGCATCGGCTTGGATGGCGGCGCAGGGACGGACGGGGACGCTGCTCGACGAAGCCAAGGCGGCGGCCATCGCGTGGGTTCGCGCGATGCCGGCGGCGGACCGCGCCATGATTGTGCGGACGGCGGGCATGGCGGCGCCGGCGACGCGCTTCGTATCGGACCGGAACGCTCTGGAAGACGCCATCCGCCGCACACGCGCCGGATCTACCAGCTTGAAACTGGCCGATGCGGTGCGGTTCGCAAGGGAAGCGCAGCGAACGGAAGGCGGTCCCGCGGGCGAGATTGTCTACGCCGGCCCCGGCCGGGTTTCGCGACAGGACCCGGCGCCGCAGAGCGATCGCATGCGCGTGCTGCCGGTGAGCGAACCGGGGGACAACTGCGGCCTGCTCCGAATCAGCCTGCGCCGGCCGGATGACGACCCCGAGGCTTGGGACGTCTTCGCCACCGTGCGCAATTATGGGCGGACGCGCCGTGAGGTTCCGGTGACGCTGCAATTCGCCGGGTTCCCGATGGGCGAGCGCCGGCTGACGCTGGAGGCCGGCGAAGAACGCGGCGCGGCCTTCCGCTTCCACGCGCGGGCGGCCGGATGGATCGACGTGCGGCTGATGTTGGAGGACGCCCTGGCGGCCGATAATCACGCGCGGGTGGAGACCCCCGCAATGACCGCCGTGCGCGTGATGGCCTACACCGCGCGGCCGAACCTGTTGCGGCCGTTGCTGGCGGCGAGCCCCAATGTGGAAGCGGTGTTTGCGCCGCCGGAAGCCTATGCCGCCGACGCGAAGGCGCGCATCGTGATTCTGGACGCCTTTGGCCCGGCAGCCCCGCCCAGGGCGGATACGATTTGGATTGAGCCGCCGGCTGGGGCATCGCCGTTCCACGCGGGGGCGGCCGTAAAGAACGCGGTGGTAGACCGCTGGCATGGCGAGAACGCTCTCGGCGAGGGCCTCTGGACGAAGGACATCCGGCTGGACGCCGCGCAGACGTTTACGGCCCAACCGGGCGATCTGCCCATCGCCGAGTGCTCCGGCGGGCCGGTGATTCTGGCTCGGCCCGGTTCGCCAAAGGCTGTGGCGTTCGGCTTTCATCCGGGCGCGGCGGCCATGCGCTCGCAGTTGGCCGCGCCGCTGGTGTTCGCCAATATCCTGAGGTGGATGGCGCCGGAGATCTTCCAGCGGTGGGAGGCCAATGGGGGCAGCGCCGGGGCTGTGACGGCGGCGCTTGACCCGGGCACGGACCCGCGCGCCGTCCGCGTGCTGGCCGAAAGCGGGCGCGAGCTGCCGTTCACCGTGAAGGACAACTCCATCCGCTTCTTCGTGGCGGCGCCGCAGGTGGTGCGAGTGCTGGCGGGGAACCGGGAAACGGTTTACTCGCTCACGCTGCCCGGAGTTGCCGACGGCGTTTGGAAGCTGGGCAAGGAAGCGTTACAGGGAAGCGAACCCGGCGGCGCCCCCGCGTCTTCGCGCGAACCTTGGCCGGCGCTGGCTGTGGCCGGCATGATCGCGTGGATTGCCGAGTGGCTGCTGTTCGGGCGACAGCGCTACGCGGCTACTTGCCTTCCCCGCCCCGGCGGGAACGAGGCCGCTTCATGAACCTGGCCCACGCATGGGTGGTGGCGCTGGCGCCGGTGGCGGTGGCTTGGGCCGTGTGGGAGTGGCGGCACGCCTCGCGCAAGACTCCGGCGGCGCTGAAGATCCTATCGATCTGGTGCGTCTGGCTGGCGCTGGCGGGACCGCAACTGCGCGTCCATACCGGCAGAATGGCCGTGGCGGTGCTGGTGGACACATCGGAAAGCGTGGCGGACGCGGACCTGGCGCGCGCATCCCGGCTGGCGAATGAAATCGAGGCGGCGCGCGGGCGGCATTGGGTGCGCGTGATCCCCTTCGCCCGCGGACCGCTACCGGCGGAAGCGGGCGAGTACGGCAAAGGCGGCTGGACACTGCGGCGCGCGGCGGGCGATGCGGGCCAGGCGACGGACCTGGAGGGCGCGCTGGGAGCGGCCATGGCCGCGATGCCGGCCGGCCTGGTTCCACGCGTGGCGCTGATTACCGATGGCCATGAAAACCGCGGCAGCGCGGCGCGCGCGGCGGCGCTCTACCAACAGCTCGGGACGCCCATCGATGCTTTCGCACTGGCTGGGAGGACGCGGCCGGAACTGACCATCGAATCGGCCGCCATGCCCGCGGTGGCCTTCGCGGGTGAGAAATTCGCCATCGACCTGACGGTGCGCTCGCCGCGCCAGGCGGCGGGAACCATCGAAATCTCAGCGGACGGAAAGGTGCTGGGATCGAGCCCGGTTCAGATTGAGGCGGGCGTGCATAATCTGCGGGCTTACGCCAGCGTCAGCCAGCCGGGCGTCACGGGGATTGTGGGGGCGATTCGCGTCCCCGGATTCGAGGATGCGCGCTTCAGCCGGGCCTTGGACTTGCGCCGTCCCAAGCTGCTATATATTTCGCAGGACCCGCCGGGGACGGAGCGGCATCTGCTCGACGCGCTGCGCGCCGCCCAGTTCGAGATCGATTCCAGCCAGGATGCGCTGGCGCCCAAACTGGACGGGTACCAGGTGGTGGTCCTCAACAACCAGGACATCGAGTCGCTGGCCGGCGCGCGCAAGGCGGAGATTGCGGCGTACGTCCGTCAGGGCGGCGGGCTGCTGGTAATCGGGGGCGAGAACAACGTCCACCCCGAGCGCACAGCCACCGCGGAGGACGCCCTTTCGCGCGCGCTGCCCGCCACCATCGCGCCGCCGCGCGCACCGGAAGCCAGTTGCGTGGTGCTGGTGATCGACAAATCGGAATCCATGATGCAGGGCCACAAGATCGAAGTGGCGCGGCTGGGGGCCATCGGCATTATCGAGAGCCTGAAGCCCACCGATTTGCTGGGCGTCATCATCTTCGACAACGCCAACCGCTGGCTTTTCCCGATTGGCAAGCTGCAGGACAAGGAACAACTGGAGCGGCTGATTTCCGGCATCGAGCCGAGCGGCGGCACGCAGATTCCGCCGGCGCTGGCGGAGGCCTACAAGCAGATCGCGCCGGTTCAGGCGCAGTACAAGCACATCGTGCTGCTGACGGATGGCGTCTCCGAGGAAGGCGATTCGTACGGCACGGCGCGAAAGGCCGCGGCGGCGAATATCAGCATCTCCGCGATCGGGCTGGGGCGGTACATCAACCAGCCGTTTCTTGAGAACCTGGCGGCATACTCGAACGGGAAATCGTATTTCCTGGAAGATCCCTCCGGCTTGCAGGAGGTGCTGCTGCGCGACGTGCAGGAGCACACGCAATCCACGGCGGTGGAAAAGGACCTGCAACCCGTGACGCTGAAGAAGGTGGAGCTGCTCGATGGCGTGGGGATGGAAACAGCTCCGGCGCTCGGCGGCTACATACGGTTCACCGCCAAACCGGAAGCGGAGACCATACTCGGCATCGACGGCAAGGAGCCGCTGCTCACGCGATGGCGGTACGGGCTGGGGCTGGCGGCGGTGTTCACTTCCGACGCCAAGAGCCGCTGGGCCAGCCGCTGGGTTTCCTGGCAGGGCTTCGACAAGTTCTGGTCCAACGTGGTCCGCGACCTGCTGCCGCGAGCGCGCGAGGGCGAGGCCAAGGTGGATTACGACAGCGCGTCGAGTGAGCTGGTGGTGGATTACCGGCTGGGGCCCTCGGTGGAGGATCCCCCGGCCGCGCCTGAGATTTTCGCTTTGGGGCCAGAGGGATTCCGCCAGCCGGTGGAGATGAGCCGGGCGGCCGAACGGTGGTACCGCGGCCGTCTGCCCATCGGCGATTTGCAGGGCCTGTTTCGCGTCCAGCCGGCGGTTCCCACGCGAGCGTTCCCGGAGACGGGACTGTACCTTGCCGGGGATGAGCTGCGGGAATACGGCAACGACGAAGCGCTTCTGCGGCAGCTTGCGCAGTCCACCGGCGGGCGGTTCAACCCGCAGCCGCGGCAAGTGTTCGATGCGGGCGGACGCACGGCGCTGTCCACGCTGGAACTGTGGCCGGGGCTGCTCGGGCTGGCGCTGCTGCTGAATCTGGCGGAGCTGGGAGCGCGCAAGTGGCGGGGGGTGCTGGAGACGCTGCGGCGGAAATAGGACATCAACATGCTGCCATCCGGACTCGAAAAAACCTCGCGTGGCGAGACCCTGCGCGCGGCGCTCTACTTACTGATCCTGTTTTGGGTCAATGCGTATATCGTCCGCGACGCGTTCTTCTCGTCATCGCACCAGATGGCGTCGATGCACGGCTTCTGGGGCGCCATTGCGGCGCACGCCGGTGGAAGCTGGTTCCACGCCACGTGGTGGCCGTATTGGCAGATGGGCAGTCCCTTCGAATGCATTTATAACCCCCTGGTTCCGGCATTGGCCGCGGCCATCGCCGCACTGCGCGGCGTTTCGGCGGGCATCGGGTTCACTAGCGTGACCGGCCTATGCTACATTCTCGGTCCCATGACGCTGTTCTTCGCGGCGTGGCGGCTGACCCGCGCTCCGGGCGCCAGCTTCGCCGCCGCGCTCGCTTACTCGCTGACGTCCGTGTCGCAGCTTGTGGCGCCCGATGCCGGGTTTTCCCTGAAGAACTTCTGGTACTTTCGCCGGCTTTTCCTGACGATTGTCTGGGACGACACGCCGCACCTTGCGGCCCTGACGCTGCTGCCTTTGGCGATTCTCTTCCTGGTGCGCTCCATCGAGAAGCGGCGGCCCATTTATTATGCCGCCACGGCGGCCTGTATCGCCGGCTGCGGCTTGGCCAGCACCTTCGGGCCGATGATGGTGGCGATGGCCGCGGCGTGCCTGCTGTGCGTGCTCGGCCGCGAACACTGGCGGCGCAACCTGATGCTGACGGTGGCGCTGGCCGCGTGGGGCTGGGCGATCGCGGCGCCGTACCTCTCGCCATCGTTCCTGGCGGCCATTCGCGAGGAGAATGCGGCCACGGGCGCCTGGAACCTCGGCTCGCTCACCGCCGCCGCCATTACGATCCTTGGTTGCGCCCTCTTACTACAATACCTGCCGCGCTGGACTGCGGACTGGCGCGTGCAGTTCTTCGCCCTGTTCGCGTGGGTGGCGAGCAGCATTCCGCTGACGGACCAGTTTCTTCACGAGCACTACCTGCCGCAGCCGGGCCGCTACAAGATAGAGATGGAGCTGGCGCTGTGTGTGGCCGCGGTCTTCGCCGTCAGACCCTGGTGGAATCGCATCCCGCCTCCGGTGCGGGGCGCGGCGGCGCTCCTGCTGCTCGCCCTGGCCGCCGGCCAGATACGCGATTTCCGCGTGGCCGAGAAGGGCATCTTGTTCCCGGTGGACGTCTCCAGAACCATAGAGTACCGGGCCGCCACCTGGGCGCAGCGGAACTACCCCAATCTGCGTTTCTACATGCCCGGCTCCATCGCGCAGTGGACCAACTCCTTCAGCGAGATTCAGCAGTTCAGCGGCGAATCCTGGAGCATGTCCATCAACCAGGTGCAGCAGCGGGCCAATGCCGCCATCTTATGGGGCGACGCCGACCCCAAGACGGAACTGCGCAACTCTCTGACGTGGCTCAAGGCTTTCGGCGTGGGCGTGGCGGCGATTCCCGGCAAGAACAGCGAGGAATACTGGAAGGGCTTCACCCATCCCGAGACCTTCGCGGGAGTGCTGCCGGTTGTGTGGCAGGCTGGCGGCGTCACCATGTACCGCGTGCCGTTGCGCGAGGATTCGCTGGCGCACGCCGTGACGGAGAGCGCCATCGTGCGGCGCGTTCCCAGCGCCGGGTACGATACGAAGGATGTCGAGCGGTACGTGGCCGCACTGGACGACCCTTCCCTGCCCTCAACCACCTTCGACTGGGAGGGCCGCAACCGCATCCGCATCCACACCGGCGGCTCCGGCGGCAACGTAGTGAGCGTGCAGGTGACCTATCATCCGGGATGGCGCGCCAGCGTGGCCGGCAGTCCGCGCAAGATCTTCAAAGACGGTTTGGGATTGATGTGGCTGCGGCCCGAGTGCAGCGGCCCGTGCGAGATTGTGCTGGACTACGACGGCGGTTGGGAGCTGCGTTTGTGCCGCTGGTTGAGCTGGCTGGCCCTGGCGGCGCTGGCGGTGGTCACGGCCGGCTCCTTGCGCCGCCGCAAGTAACCGGCGCTTGCGGACGACCCGGTGTTGGCGGCCTGTGATAGACTGACCGAAAATACTGGGACCCACTGGAAATCCCGGCTATGCGGAGGGGAGACTGGGATGAAACGAATTCAAACGACGATGGTGGCCGCCATCTTGATTCTGGGAGTGCGGGCCGCTTGTGCGGACGACCTGGTTTCCACGGATAACGGCATGACTGTCACTGACGTGGTGACTACGCCGATGTACGGCGCTGTCACTATCAAGTGGCTGGCCGATGCGAACTTTGCGGCGAGCTTGACTCCCGACAGTCCCTATTGGGTTCCGGGCATCAATGCCGATGGCTCCATGAGCCTGGGTACCGCGACGGCGTTCATTGCCCAACTGAACAAGAAAGCCTACCTCGGCATCACGACCTGGAGACTGCCCACCACCGATATTAATGACACAAGCTGCAGCTTCAACTCAGCCGGCGGAAACTTCGGCTATGGCTGTGGCCGGGATTTTCCAGGCAATCCGGGGTACCCATTCAGTGAGCTCGCGGGCTTGTTCTACAACGGACTTGGCGGCGCTGCGCATAACAACATCTGGATGGCGCATAACGCATCCATTTTTCTATTCAAGCACCTACAGCCGTACCTCTATTGGTCGGAGACAGCGCAATACAATAATGTGAAATTCGGAAACGACTTCTGGTTCCAGAACGGATTCCAGGGCACGGAGGACGAGTATGACAGCATGTTCGTTCTGCCTGTGTCCACTGTGGCGACAACCTGGCCGCCGCCCGCGGATGTTGCTCCGGCGTGCGCGGCGACCATTCCAAACACGTGTCCCGCCGATGACCCGCTTCTGCCCGGTCTGGGCTTGACGACCAAACTCCCGCCTCCAGGGTGGCCCTCGCTGCAGCCAGGTCTTGACGGCCAGCTAGTTTACGATCCGGTCCTGAAAGTGGCGTTTCTTGCCAATGCCAATCTCGCCCGGACCTTGCCGCCGGATAGTCCCTACTATGTGAGCGGCATCAATCCCGATGGCTCGATGAACCAGGCAACCCTGGGGGCTTTCCTCGCCGCGCTCAACAACCCCGCGCACCCTTATTTGGGAATCGCGGCCTGGACGCTGCCCGAGATTGCAGTGGACGGCGACAATCCGAACTGCACGATCAACCCCATGAATGGAAACCCGCTCTACGGCTATAACTGCGACGGCGCTGCCAGCCAGTTAGGCGAGTTGTTCTATGACGAACTGGGCGGCGAGGCCGGTCAAGACATTCGTTGGAGATCGAACTGGGATGTGTTGTTCTTTAATCACCTGGAGTCGGACTATTACTGGCAGTGCCATCCGGCGGCCACTCCCGGGCAGTGTGAGCCGGGGCCGGGGAGTGAGATTCCGAGCCTCTCATTTCGAAGCGGCTATCAGGGCCTGCAATCCGATGTGAATGAGCTATTCGTAATGCTGGTGGTTCCGGCCGGCTCGATCCCCAAGAAGTAGCCTCCTGCGGCCGGATTGCTATTTCTTCGTGGGGGCGCGTAGGCGGTCGAAATAGCGCTGCACGTAGGGCTGGTAGATCAACGGGATTTCATCGCGCCCGATGCGGCCGCCGCCCTCGGCGTGGCGCGCGCCGCTCTCCGAATACGGCGTGGCGAGGGTTTGCTGGCGGCTGCCGGGAACCTCCACCATCACCTCGCCGGTGATGGCGGTCTGGCGTTGGGCATATTGGTCGGCGATTTTTCCCATGGCCACGGCTTGCAGGCGGGCGGCCTCGTGGGCGTCCAGATCGCCGTTGGAGCGGCCCCAGTCCTTGCGTTCGGCGCCGGAAGATTTGTTGCCCGAATCGCCATCGAAGGAGCGGTCGTCGTCGCCGTGCGCCGCCGGGTTATTCTTGCCGTCGCCGGGCTGGGGGTTGTTGGCCGCGGCGTCTCCCTGGTCCTGGCTATCGCCCTGGTTTAGGCCGCCCGGGTCGCCCTGGCCGGCGCCGCGCTGCTGGACGCTCTCGCCGCCGGAGTCCTTCGGAGCGGAACCGCCGTCTTCGGAGCCGCCCCCGCCGCCCTCGGCAGCCACGCGGGTCACCAGATCGTCCCAGATCTCCATCACGTCGTCGAGGAGGCCGGAGCGGTCGCCCGGCTGCGCGGCCTGGCGTTCGGTGGGATCGCCCGTGTCGCCGGCCGCGGGATCCCCGGCATCATCGGCAAGTTCGCCGCGAGATTGCGCGCCGGGCGCGGCGACGGGACGCGTGTGAGCCGCGGATGCGATCTTGGCTTGCCCTAGTCCGGCAGCCTGCCACAGGGAGGCGATGTAGTCGCTGAAAGAGGGAACAAGCGGCGGACCCAGGTCGAGGCTGCCGCGGACTGCATAGCGGACGCCCAGCAGGCCGAGCGCCGCCACGGCCAGCAACCCCGCGATCCAGGCGCGGCGCGGGACGCCCAAGGGAGCCGCCGCGGCCGGCTGGAGCGCGCCGCACAACCGCTCGCCCTGGCGGCGCACCAATTCGCGAAACCGCGCCGACCCTCCGCCGGCCGGCGCCGCGCCGGACTGCGAAGCGTCCAGATACCACGCGGTGGAGAGGGCATCGCCAAGGCCAAGCTTGCGATCCGCCTGTTGGGCGAACCGGTACGGCGAGGGGATCTCATGGAGGGCGCGGTAAAGGCCGTACGCGAAACTGCCGCCAAACAGAACCAGCAGCCAGTAGCCGGAGAGGATGCGCGCGCCGAACAGCAGCAGGAGAACAGCGCCGGCCAGGGCGGCGCCGGCCGCGTCCACGGCCCGCCCGAGCAGGATGGCCAGTATCGCGCGCCGCCGGGCGGAGCCGACGAAATCGTGCAATCTTGTCAATTCGGCCAAAGGAGAACCGTTCCCGCGCTTCGCCGCATTCATCTTATTATTCCGCAAACCAACGGCGCGGGGCAAAGGGCCTGAACCTCACCACGATGGAGACAGCGTCGAAAGCGCCGACGTGGGGCAGGTTGGCCGGCAGGCAACCTGTGGGTCGATTGTCAATCGGCCCGCGCGGCGATTGACAATCGCCGCGCAGGATAGCATCCTGCCCCACGCTGGATCTACAGGGATTTTCATGGATGTCGGTGGCCAGCAGGGCCACGGAGACACGCCGGGAAGCCCGCCCCACGGCTTCAGACGAACTTGTACTCGCCGGGAACGGCCAGCGGCGGCGTTTCTACTTTGACCTCATATCCGAACTCCTTGGGCGTGAGGTCCTGCTTTGAGTTCATGATCTGGTCCCAGGTGACGGTCATGCCGGAATAGGCGGATTCGCGGGCCATGATGCAGGTGAGCGTGCTCTCCGCGATGCGGTTCGCCTGATTGATGTACGGCTTCCTTCCCTGAATGCTGTCCACGAAATCGATGTGCTCCTGGACCTGCGAGTCGATTCCCTTCGGCCCGAGTTCGTTGCCGGCGCAACGGCCCTTCGAACCCACAATCAGGTCGTTGACCTCGTTGAAGGCGCGCTGATACTGCCGGCAGTGGCTGCTCAGGCGCACGCCGTTGGGATAGACGAAATCCGAAGTCATGTGGTCGTAGATGTTGCCATAGAGCGGCGCGCGCGGGCGCCACGCGGCGCCGCCGGAGGCCGTTACGCTCAGCGGATGCCCGTCCATTACCCAATTGATGAAGTCGATGTTGTGGAAGTGCTGTTCCACGATCTGGTCGCCGCAGATCCAGACGAACGAGTACCAGTTGCGGTGCTGCCATTCCATGTCGCCCCACTTCGGGTCGCGCGCCTGCGCATGAAACACAGGCGTGCTCAAGTAATGGGAATAGAGAGCCAGGACGTCGCCGATGGCCCCGTCGTGGATCTTCCGGACGGTTTCGACGTAGGCCGTGTCCTCATGCCGCTGCGCGCCGGACATGACGGTCAGTTTCTTCTCCGCAGCCTGGCGTCCCGCGGCCATAAAACGGCGCACCCCGGTGGCGTCCGTCGCGATGGGTTTCTCGGCGAACACATGCTTGCCGGCTGCGACCGCGGCCTCGAAATGGATGGGGCGGTAGCCGGGCGGCGTGGTGAGCATGACGATATCCACGTCGGACTTCACCAGCTTCTGGTAAGCGTCGAACCCGGTGAAGCAGGCGTCCGGCGTCACCTTGATTCGCGGCTGAATGGAAGCGACCAGGTCCTGTGCGGTCATCTGCCGCGGCTGGCCATCGCGCTCGACGGTAATGCCCGCGTGGTGGCCGAGGGCCTTGGGATCGCGCAACTGGGCGAGCGAGCTATCGAGGTGGTCCGGAAACAGATCGGCCATAGCGACAAGCTCGACGTTCTCGTTGCCGGTTAGCGTATCGACGATCGCAGCCGTGCCGCGCCCGCCGCATCCAACGATGCCGGCCCGGAGTTTCTCCTTGCCCGCGCCGCGAACGAGGTGCGGCTGGAGAAACGTGAACGCCGAGGCGCCGGCGGCCGTGGTCTTGAGTAGAGACCTTCTGGAAATCGGGTTGGTTCGATCCTGCATGATGTAGGCAATGGTACTCCCGATCCGCGCCGGACTCAAGCAGGATCACTTCGCGGGCGCCGCAGCCATAGACTCCACCTTCAGGACTTTAGCGGCCGCGTCATAGGTCCCGACGATCTTTACCTTCTGGCCGGCGAACTTCTCGGGCCCCTTCTGATCGCTCAGAGTGTACACATTCTTGCCGTCGTAAAGCACATACTTGGCGCCATACTTCACGCACGCGATCACACACTTCGAATCGGGCTTGAGGCCCATCGCGGAGTGGTCCGGGCCGCACATCGAATCCGTGATGACGCCAATAAACGTCTGTGGACCGGCTGCCGCGGCAAGCAGGACACCGGCCATCGAGAGCAGAGCTAATTTGGTCATGGGTATCGGCACCAACCATTCTAATCGCAGGCGGACCGCCGGAGTTCGATTCGGAGATCCCTTGCGTGGCGCCAACCCGCGGGTGGAGGCCGCTCAGTTCATCATCGGCTCCGGCAAGCGGATGACCTTCTTCTGGATAGCGTACTGCACAAGCTGGGCTTTGTTGTGAATGTCGAGCTTCCGCATGAGGTTGAATTTGTGAGCTTCGATGGTTTTGACGCTTAGATCGAAGCTGCCGGCGATCTCTTTCACAGACTGACCTTCGGCCAGCAGTTTGAGGACCTCGCGCTCGCGCTTGGTGAGCGAGCCGAAACGGGGTTCTCGAATGGGAGAACGGCCCAGAGCGCGATAGCCGTCTACCAGGCGCGTGAGCAGGCGCGGACTCAAGTAGCTGCCGCCGCGCCCCACTTCGCGGATGCCCGTGATCAGTTGATCGGCTTGGGATTCCTTCAAGATGTAACCGCTCCCCCCGATTTCGACGCACTCCGCCAGATAGTCTTCGTCGTCGTACATCGAGAGGAAGACCACGCGGGTCTCCGGCCTGTCCTTGCGAATCAGACGGGTGGCCTCGAAGCTGCTCATGCCGCTCATTCCGATGTCCATGAGCACGATGTCGGGCCGTAGCTGGTGCGCCAGCGCCACCGCCTCGGACGCGTTGGAGGCTTCCCCGGCCACTTCCATATCGGACTCGAGCGAGAGCAGGGTCCGGATCCCTTGCCGGAACAGAGCGTGATCGTCAGTAAGCAGTATGCGCGTTTTTGTCATGGTCTACCCACCCTGGCCGAGACTTGCGGCAAATCCAGAACGACCGCGGCGCCCTTGCCTGGGGCGCTGCGGACGGCGAGCGTTCCGCCCATGAGCGCGGCCCGCTCGCGCATGCCCGCCAAACCGAATGCCATCGGCTTGTTCTTTACCGTATTCGTACAAAAGCCCGCGCCGTTGTCGGCAACGCGCAGCCTGATTCTCTTATCGGCGGACCGGAGCGAAAGGTTTACGCGAGTGGCTTGAGAGTGTTTGGCGCAGTTTTGCAGACTCTCTTGCGCAACCCGGTAAACGGCTTCCTCCTGCTGCCGGGATAGGCGCTCGCACGGACCCGAAATCCGCACCCGCAATTCACAGCCGTGCGCCTTGAGGAATCTCTCCCCCAGGTGACGCAGCGCCGCCTTCAGACCGAGGCGCTCCAGCACGGCGGGGCTGAGAGCCGCCACCACGCGGCGCAATTCCGCGATGGTCCGCTCGGCCACCTGGCGCGCAGCCCGCAGACGCGCGGCCATGGCCTCGGGAGCTTCACGCTCCAGCATCTCCAGTTCCAAGCGCAGAAACAACAGGCTCTGCCCGGTCTCATCGTGCAGCTCGCGGCCGATGCGGCGCCGCTCGTCCTGTTCGGCGCGCAACGCATCGACGTGCAATTGACGCACTTCGCCCTCCAGCTTGGCCCGCTCCATGGCCTCCCAACACCGCTTGGCCGCGGCGCCGAGCAGAGCCAGCTCGCGCGGCATCCAACGATGCGGCGTTGCAAAGCCGAACTGGAGCGCCGCCGCGCCCCGCACCGGGTAGGACCAATATGAGGCAAAGCCGCGATGTAACAGCTCTCCGGACACCAGGCGCTCGTGCGGATCGCCCGGCTCGATGTAAAGCGGGCGCGCCAAATCCTCCGCGCCGGCGCCACCGGCCGGTAACAGACGGCCGGCGCGCGCCTGTACCGCCCGGGTCAGGACGCGTACGAACTGGCGCAGCATATCCGGCAAGCCGGCAGCCTCGGCTTCGGCCCGGTAGAGGCCAAAAAAGGCCTGAGCCTCAGCCTCGCGGACCGCGTAAAAAGCGCGGCTCAGTGCGAGGACCGTGGCAAGCTGGAGCTGCTCGCGCGCCGGTTGAAAACTGTCCCCCAATGCGTGGCCGAGAAGCGCGCCGAAGCCTTCGAGCGCCGCGTACACCTGGTCCGGCGGCAGAATCAGCTTGGCGAGGCGCCGCCCGCTCCAATCGACCTGCTCGAAGAACCCGGCCAGCGACCGCAGGCGCGAGGCGGCCGCCGGAGTGATCGCAAGCAAAGCCTGGATGCGCGCAAGCTCGTATTCGCGCGGCGGCGTTGGGGCGCCGGCGACCCTGGGCTGGCGCAGCGTCGCGCGAAAGCGCCGGTCCAGCCGGTCCGCCGCGGGCGCGACCGCCTTCAGCATGATCGCGATATGCCGGTGGGCGGCGGGTGTCAGCAATGCATCGACGGTGTCTGCCATGTTGTTTTACCCGCGAATCAGTGCGATACAACCGCTATATCGGCGAAATTGCGGCAAACTTTAGGGGCGCGCCTTAGAAACTGCCTCAACGCCGCGCCGGATCTTGTTAAACTCGGCCAATGAGCGTCGAAACTACGATTGACGTCGCGGATCGGAAGCGGTGGTATCGAGTAGGCGGTCTCGCCGCGCTGGTTCTGGGTATCTGCTACGTCGCAATCATTCCTTTGTACGCCCATGTCGGAGTCCCCCCGAATGGCGGCGGCGAGGCCTGGTTTCGCTACCTTCCTGGGAAGACGACGTTTTGGTGGACGATTCTTGCGCTCTCCGTCTTCACGGACTTTCTCTTCTTGCCCGTCGCGCTTGCCCTCTACCTGGCGTTGAAGGGAGTCAACAGAAACGCGATGCTGCTGGCAACCGCATTCGTGGGCCTGTTTGTCGTCTTGGATCTGGCAATCACCTGGTCGCACTATGCCTCAATCCTGACTCTCTTCCGTGAATACGCCAACGCCGACGACGACGCTCACCGGGCAGGTTACGTGGCGGCTGCCACCTATGCCGCCGCCATGCTATCGTCCCCTCTCGAAATCGTGTACGCCATAGTCACCCTATCGTCGGGTATTCTCGCGACCGGCTTCGTGATGCTAAAGGGACCCTTTAGTAAGATCACGGCCTATTTGGCTTTGGCCACCGGCCTCCTGGGGATCGCTTCGCTGACGGGCCTCAGTCCGATGATTATCGGCAACGCCGTCTTTGCTACGGTGTGGCTTTTCTTTGCAGGCCACCGACTCTACCGGCTCGAATGACCTACTTCAGTCCTGCTAAGGAAGGCCCCCGGGAAACCGCGTGAGTCGCTTCATACCCGGTGATCCTCCTTTTCGATATCGTTCAATTCGTCAATCTCACGCTGGAGTTCGAGCCGTTCTCGCGATCTGACCATGAAGTAACCAATTATCCCGGCGACGAGGCAGATCAGGAACGGAAGTCCGTTCGGAAAAATGCCGCGCTCCGCCGTCCCAGCCATTGCCAGCGCCAGAATGAACGTTCCCATGGCCAGCAGCGGCGGCCAACGGCGTTCACCACGCTGAAGATCGCGGTGCTGGCGCCGATCCCCAACGCCAGCGCGACCACGGCCGTCATGGTGAAACCCGGCGCTCGCGATAAGTTCCGCGCGCCGTAGCGCACGTCCTTCCAGAGATGCTCGATCCGGACGAAGGACCGCGCCTCGCGGTGCAGTTCCTTGGTCTGTTCGACGCCGCCGTAGGCGCGGCGCGCCGCCAGCCGGGCTGCATGCGCAGACAAGCCGCGGCGCTCGAAATCTTCCTGCAGCAGCGCAAGATGGGACTCGATTTCGCGGGCCAGTTCGCCTTCCGCGCGCGCTCCGCGGAACAGATTGACAAGGCGGGCAAGAGAGCGGCGCATCGGCTAGGCCCCTTCGGAAAGCAGCTTCTCGACCAATCCGGACATCCGCCGCCAACGGCGCGTTTCCTCGGCCAGCGCCTTCTGTCCCCGTGGGGTAATGGCATAGAACTTCGCCTCGCGGTTGCTCTCCGTCTTGCCCCAGACGCCCTTGATCCTCGCCTGCTGTTCCAGCCGCACCAGCGCCGGATAGAGCGTGCCCTGGTTCAGATGGAGCAGATCGCCGGAAACCTGTTGCAGCCGCGTGGCGATCCCATAGGCGTGCTGCGGGCCCATGGTTTCGAGCGTCCGCAGCACGATGAGATCGAGCGTTCCCTGTAGTACGCCAACCCGGTCCGAATCTTCACTTGGCATCCAAGTAGACCCTCGGACTCACTATGAAGCACTTTCACTTGATTGTCAAGTGCAGAAGGGCGCTAGAATAGTGAAATCCTGGATCCCAGATGAAACCTCTGGTTGAGACGGTGCTGTTGATGGGCCTTTCGTCGTGCGTTTGTTTCGGCCAATCGGTTCCCGGCGGGCCCGAGTTCGAGGTTGTCTCGATCAAGCCGGCCGGCTGGGTCGGCGCCGGGTTTCAAGTGTCCTACGATCCAGGCAGGTTGACCGTTCGCAACGCGTCTCTGAAGAGCCTGATCGAGTTGGCCTACCGCGTGAAGGACTACCAGATTTCGGGCGGGCCGAAGTGGCTGGACTCCGCAAGATACGACATCGAGGCGAAGCTTCCGGCAGGGTCGGCTGCAGGCTCACACAGGCCGATGCTGCAGACTCTGCTGAGCGAGCGATTCCAGCTCAAGCTGCACACCGAGACCAAGCCGCTCGGGATTTACGCCCTCCGCGTCGCCAGGAATGGACCGAGGCTGCAGGCTGCCAGGGGCGAACACGGCGATACCTCCGTAGGACAGCGCCGAATCGCAGCCAAGGGCATTTCCATGGTCGAAGTGGCCGAAGCCCTGTCGAACGTACTTGACCGTCCCGTTGAGGACAAGACAGGCATCGCGGGCCGCTTCGATATCCAGTTGCAGTGGTCGCCCGACGAACGAGAACCGGGCACGCTCAAGCCCGGAACCACGGCCCCATCGGAGGATAGCGCCAGACCATCGGCATCGGACGCTGCCGGACCCGGGATTTTCGCGGCTCTCGAAGGGCAACTTGGATTGAAACTGGAAGCTGCGAAAGCACCCGTTGAGATACAGGTCATCGATCACGCGGAGAAACCGTCCGGGAACTAGCGCCTACCGGCCAGCCGGCCGCGCCAGCACACGCACGCTCACAATCGCGAATGGCGATAGGTCCACATCCACCCCGCCGCTCGATGCGGTGGTCTCGCGCAGGTTGTCCTCGGCGGCGTTGCACAGCCAGGCTCGCGTAAACTCGATCAAGCCCGAAGAAATCCGCGCCTTGGCCGTATGGCCGGCCGTCTCCAGCAGACGGGCGATGTAGCCATTGCCATCCTCGGCCGGTTTGAACGTCTCCAACTCCACGCCGTCGCCGCCCACGCCGAGGAAGCTCGCGGGCGTGGCCGGCAGCGAGCCGCGCAGTCCCCGCTTGTCGTTTCCCCCCAGCTCGCCGGTTTCGAGCGGCGTCAGCGACTCGCGTCCCAAGCGGCTTAGGGCCGCCGGGTCCAGCGTGGCCCCGCTCGTGATCACGTAGCGAAACGTGAACTCGCCGCTCTGCACGCGCGGAAAATTCGTATGCCAGTAGTTGTTCAACGCATAGGAAAAGATGGTGGACGATTTCGGCTCGAACTTCTCCGGCCATAAGCCCCGGTTGATGTCGCCGAACGTCACCAGCGGCGCATCGACGGGGATCACCGCGGCCGCGATTCCGCCGCCGCTCACGCTCGACCAGTGTCCCCCCGTGTACCATTCGCGGCAGCCGCCGGCGAGTTCGTCGCGCGCCGGGTTGACCGTTCCGTTCTGGCCCTCGTACTCGAACTGCGGCTGCGTCGCCGCGAAGGGAAACGCAAAGTAGACGGCCTCCTTGACGTTTACCGGGTCCTTTTGGAAGCGATTGACAATCTCAATCTTCTTCTCCCCGTGGAACAGCCGGATCTCCACATCGATCCGCGGCGCGTGCAGCCCGCTTACGCGGTATTGCAACTGCTGTCCCCACGGCGTTTCCGTCGCGGTCGCCTCGGTGGCGGCCTCCGCGGGGCTGACCGTCAGCTTCGCGTTCGGCAAGTGCTCGGAAATGTGAATCAGCCGGCTATCGTCGCCGCCCGCCACGTACACGTATTGGCCAAGCAGGTACGGACTTTTTGAATCGACCAGCTCGCGGCCGGCCTGCTTGTCGAATACGCTGGAAACGCCGCCGCGATGCGGGTCGATAGTTACGCGGTAGAACTCGTTCTCGATGGCGTTTGCGGCCTTAGGTTCGGGCGCCGGCGGCGCAGCCTGGCCGCCTTGCATCCGGTAGACGCGATACCCCATCGCCGGCACGCGGCTGGCCAGGAATCGCACGCGCCGATATCCTTCTCCCGCCCGCAGCCGTTCGAGCGCCGCGGGCTGGCCGGTTTCGGTATCCACCAACTGCACGCCATTTGAGAGATCCATTTCCACCAGGCCGCTGCGTTCGTGGCCGAGCGAATTGAAAACCACCATGGCGGGCGGCTCGATACGTATACTCTCCAGCAGTCGGCTCATGGATTCCTGCGCGATCCAATGCGCTGTCTCGCGGGCGTCGGCGACGTGGAAATGCTTGGTCTCCGTCTGGCGGACGGTCTGCTCGCTCTCCGGCCGCGAGTAGCCGCCCGAGGACGTGTAGGTGTGCTCGGCGTAGAGCGCCAAATCGCGCCACAGAGTCCGCAATCCTTCGAGCGGCGGCGCCCACTCCGGCTGTTGGATGGCGGCCACCGAGGACAGCTTTTCGACCGACAGCGTGCGGCTTTCCGTCTCCCGGTAGAGAGCCGCGAACTGCGAGTCCGTGCCGATGCCGTCCTCCCAATAGGGGCCGAAATCGCCGCGGACGGTTTCGAGCTGGTCCCCGAACCTCTTCTCGACCGCCTCGAAATAATCGCGGAAAGTCGCCAGTTGCAGGCGCGGAAAAGCGTACTTGGCATTCCAGGAGCGGACGAATTCGCCCTCGCCGGGAATCAGATCGGTATTCTCCAACTGGCTTCCGAACATCAGGATCGTGTCGGGTTTGTAGTCCGGCGATTCGAAGGTCTGAAAGAGTGTGGGCAGGCCGTCGCGGCATCCGGCCTCGCGCGGCGGCAGGCCGCATACGAACCAAAGCTGCGAGTACTGGCGCGTGTACGCCATCAGCACCTTGGCGCCGTCGGGGCCTTGCCACCAGAATGGCGAGCGCGTCTGCCAGCGTCCCAGGAGCGGCTGCGGGCCGCGGTCGTCATTGGCCCCCGCGGCGAAATACTTGATGCCGGCGGCGCTCAGCACGGATGCGTAGCTCCAGGGATAGGCAGGCACATCGGTGATGTTGGCGTAGTCGGTCTTGTTGCCCGCCGAGGCATTGAGCGCATGGCCGGCATAGGTCGAGCGGATCAGCGTCTCCAGGCTGGCGCCGCCCGCCATCAGGTTGGCGTACTGCGCCGGGATCGAGATCCGGCCCGCGCGCACGGTGTCCAGAAACTCCTTCTGCGCCGCCGGTGAGCGCGTGCGCAGGTACTGCTCCGCCAGCCATGAACCATCGAGCGAGAAACGCATGTCGGAGTCGCGGCGCATCTCTTCCAGCAGGCGATCGAGGTTGCGGTTCTGCAATTCCTCGATCTTCGGCTGGTAGTCGGTGAAGCCGATATCCAGATGGGTGTGCGGAACCACGTAGACCGTCAACTTGCGTTTGGGAGCGATGCGTTCGGCGCTCGAATAGGTCTTGCCGTCGATCGACAGAACGGCGCGCGCTTCCGAGCCGGCCGCGAACTCCGGAACCCGGAACTCGAAACGCTGCTGGCCGAAGCGCGCGGGCGCCAGATCGGCGTGGTATTGCGCGCCGGCCAGCGTCAGCGCGAGAATGCCGCGGGCGGCGGCGGCCGTGGTGGTGACGGTCGCCGCGATCAGCTCGCGCGGCGCGCCGTTCTCGGTGACGAAGAAGTAAGAGGGTTCAATGGATACGGCGGGATCGGCAGCCGATGGACCTGTGCGCAGCAGCGCCAGCGCATCCCACGTGATTTGCGAATCGCCGTTTTCGTCCGCCACGTCGTCCACGGCCGTGATGCGCAGTTGGTTATCGCCCTGCCGCAGCGCGCTCGCCGGGATGGGGACGCGCTCCCTGGCTTCGGCGCAAATCGGCGAATCGGCCCGTCCCTCGGCATGGTAGCTCAGCCGGCGGTCGATGTATGCCGCGCCCTGCGCGCCGTTCAGTTCGAATTCCAGATGGGGCACGCGCGAATTGGAGGCCATGATGGCCAGATCTAGCTCATACCGCCCGCTGGGAGCCTGGTCCATCCGGAACCGGATGGTACGCGAGTGCGTCTGCGGGCCGGCGTTGGCGTTGAGAGTGCCCGATTGCGACGCCGGCCAGCGTCTTGCAGCATCGGGCGCGTTGGCATCCACTTCGACCGGTTGACCGCCCACGCGTCCGCCGAACTCGGCCGACGTGTGGTCGAACGTCCCGATGCGCCAGACGGTGGTTTCCTGGCTACGGAGCGGCAGGCCTAAAACCGCCGTCAGCAAGGCAAGATGGATCGGCAACCGTGTCATAACGGGGGATTCTAGCATCTCTCGTGGGGCGCGGAACCTTCACGCTTCGTTTATCGAATTGAAACAAATCAGGGCGACCATGTTCGTAGGAGGACGTTGCGCGTGAAGCAGCCGGCATGAGGGTCTGCGTTCTGTGGCTGTGTATGCTGGCCGCCGGCAGCGCGGACCAGACATCCCCGGAGGCGCTGATCGAAGCCGGCCACTGGAAGAAGGCCCGAGCGCTGGTGGAAGCGCGCATCCGGGCGAACCCTCGGGACGCAGCGGCGTGCTTTCTGCTCTCGCAGGTGCGGGCTGCGTTTGGAGACCGCGAATCGCCGCTGGCGTTGGCGGAACAGGCGGTCGCGCTCGATGGCAACGTAGCCAAATATCACCGGCAGCTCGCCGAAGCGTTGGGCGTCACCGCGCAACACAGCGGCATGGTCCAGCAGTTGATCCTGGCGCGGCGCTTCAAGAAGGAGATTGACGCGGCCCTCGCGCTCGATCCTCGCGATCCGCAGGCCCTCCGCGATCTGATGGAGTTCTACCTGCTAGCACCCGGCATTGCGGGCGGCGACAAGACCAAGGCGCGTGAGACCGCCGTCCGAGTCGCGGCGGCCGGCCCGGCGGAAGGCTACGCGGCGCAGGCCCGGCTGGCGGAATCGAACGGAGAGCGCGGCCGGATCGAGGGCCTGCTTCAACACGCGGTGGCATCCAGTCCGCGGGACTACAAGATGCGGATCTCGCTGGCCGAGTTCTACCTGTCCGCGGAACACCGGGACCTGGCGAAGGCCGGCGAACAGGCCTCCGAAGCGATCCGGATCGACCCGGAGCGCGCCGCCGCTTATGCCGTCCTGGCGCGGTGCGACGCGGCCGGCGAGAAGTGGAGCGATCTCGATTCCACGCTGGCAACGGCCCGAAAGGAGTCGCCGGACGATCTGGTCCCCAACTATCGCGCCGCGGAGGTTCTGCTGGAGGCCAATCGAGACCTGGACCGCGCGGTTACCTGCTTGCGAGCGTACCTGAGCGCGGATCCCGAAGGAAACCAACCGACGCTCGCGGAGGCGCACTGGAAACTGGGCCTGGTCCTCGCGAAACTGGGCCGCGCCCACGAAGCGGCGGCGGAGTGGCGCGAGGCAGTGCGGCTCGATCCGGAGTCGCCGGCGGCTCGCGATTTACGGAAGTCCACAAACTAAAATGAGGCAGGCGAAAGCGCCTGCCCCACCTTGCCTGCCGCACCTTCGGCGGGGCGCCCCACCTGGCTCAGAATATCAGCTTGAGCGCGAACTGGCCTTGCCGCGCCGGGAACGTGGTGCGGATAGTCCCGAAGGCGGCGTTGGTTGTCACGGTATTCGGTATCCCGAAATTCGTGTGGTTCAGGACGTTGAAGAACTCCGCCCGGAATTGCAGCCTGGCCTGCTCGCGGATGCGGAAGTTCTTGTCGATGGAAG
Organism: uncultured Solibacteraceae bacterium; assembly: GCA_964457555.1. Lineage (GTDB taxonomy): Bacteria > Acidobacteriota > Terriglobia > Bryobacterales > Bryobacteraceae > BOG-224. The sequence continues at coordinate 47,684 of CAYWHA010000001.1, read as the reverse complement.
CATCCCACTGATCGAAGTTGGGAGCGCGGAACGAATTGCGGCCCACGTCGCCGAACGGCGCCGTGGCCAGCGGAGTGCTGAACGTGTACCCCGCGAAAAAGGTGTTCAGCATGGCCGAGCGGCTCTGGCTGGCGGCGGTTCCGGTAACGTTCGGGCGCAGGTACGGCTCACCGCGATAGTCGTTCGAGAGGGAGCTGATTTCGGCGGCCGACCCGCTCGAAACGTAGGACACGTCGATCGGCGTCCCCGTGTGAGCGGTGTTGATGGTGTTGATCTCCCACCCTCCCACAAACGCATCCACCACGGGATTCAGATTGGAGCCGAATTGGCGCCCCTTGCCCACGGGAAGCTGGTAGACCACGCTGGTGACGTTATTGAGCTTCACGTCGAAGCTGGAGGGTCCCTCTTCCAAGGCCAGGTTGTGGATGTTCTGCGGATTGGCCTGGTAGTAGCCCGCGTAATATTCGAGCGCCTGCTCGGAATCGCCCATCGCCTTGCCCCAGGTGAACGAGTTGAGGAGGTATAAGCCTGTGGTGAGACGGTGCTCCACTCGGGCCGAGAGACCGTTGTAGTGATTGATGCCCACCGGATCGAGCCACGTGATCGGGCCGAAATTCGGTATCGGCAGGCGGGCGGCGTAGGTCAGGCACCCGGATGTGATCGCCGGCGGGTTGCAGGTGGCCGTGACCGCGTTCGGAACCGCCTGATTGTAATCGGCGATAATCGGAACACGCTGACTGTGGTTTCCGTTGTAGGAGAGTTCCAATACGGTGTCTTTGGGGAGTTGGCGCTGCACAGAGAGGAACCAGTTTTGGATGTACGGCCACTTGCTGTCCGGCGGGGTGTAGACGACGTTGGAATTGGCCGAATTGAAGGCCGCCGGGCTGGCGATGTTCGTGCTGAAGCTATTCAGAGTGGTGAGGAACGTCGGTGACAGCGGGTTGGACTGGCTGAGAACTCCGAACAGCGCCTGCGGAGCATTGATCCCCTCTTCCGCGCTTCCGACACGGTTGAAGAACGTGTAGCTGATCCCGTATCCGCCGCGGACCACTGTCTTGGGGTCGACGCTATAGGCGAAGCCGAGCCGTGGCCCATAGTCCTTGTAGTCGGGGTGGACCAGACCGCGGTTAAAAAGGCTGCCGCTGGTGGCTACGTCCATGGAGTTTGTCGCCGGGTTGAAATTCGAGTAGTTGTTATCGCGCTCATAGAGCGGGGACGCGAACTCCCACCGCAGGCCGACGTTCAGCGTGAGCTTGGGGCTCATCCGAAAGTCGTCCTGAAAATACAGCGAATGGACGAATTGGCGCAGGTTGATGACGGCATAGCTCCCCAGATTCACCTGGTTGGGAAGGCCGAACATGAAGTCCGCCAGGCTGTAGCTGGTGGAGTCGCTGGCGATAGCGCAGCCGGTGGGCTGGCCCAGTTGCGCGCACGTGGGCTTGCTGAATGCCCCGCTATAAGTATCCTGGCCGTAGAGCGGATTGGTATCCAGAATCTCAGTGCGGACGTACAGGTATTCATAACCCATCTTGAGGGAGTGCCTGCCCACGACCTTCGAGTAGTTGAGTTTGGGATCCCAGGACGTGGGGTTTTGGAACTGCGGATTGCTGGTCTGGCGCCCCAGGGCGGTCAGTCCGGTGATGGTCTGCGTGTCGATTCCGCCGGTGAGACTGGGGGTGGTCGGCAGACCTTGAAAGCCGCCGAACATGGCTGACATGCTCGGGCCGCCGACGTATGGCGGTTCCTTGCCGCCGAGGATATGGGAGAACCCCAGGCGAGCTTCGAAGAGAGAGCTCGGCGTAACGGTCCAGGTGTAGCCCGCGGAAGCGTTTTGATCGACCACGTGAATGTAGCCGTTGCCGTCGCCGCCGGAGGGGCCGGTCAAGTCCGGCGCATAATACTGCAAGTCCTTGCGCTGGCTGTAGCGCAGGAACGCCGTCATGCGGTCATTGATCTGGCCATCCATCTTGGCATCGAACTTGTCGCCGTAATCGCGGATGAGCAGCAGGGCTTCGTCGTTGTTGGAGCGGCCGGCGCCGGTGGTCGGCGGCAATGCGGCGAGGACCGCGGCGGCGAACGGATTCAATTTCGCGATGGGGATCTGCGTGTTGGCGGGGTAAACCGTGCCTGTGAGCGGGTCGACAACCGACACGGGCAGGATGCCTTGACGATCCGTCGCATCGGGGATGGAGTCGAAATTGAGATAGCGCTGCAACTGGCGGAAGCCCTCGTAATCGGCGAAGAAGAAGAGCTTGTTCTTGACGAGGGGCCCGCCAATGGTCGCGCCGAACTGGTTGCGCTGCAGGGTGGGTTTCACGAAAGCGCTCGGGCTGAACAGGAAGCCGGTGGCGTTGAAGTCCGTGTTGCGTACAAACTCATAGGCCGAGCCGTGAAACTCATTGGTTCCCGATTTCATCACGGCGCTCACCACCGCGCCGCCCACGCGCCCGTACTCGGCGCTGTAGTTGCTGCTGATAACCTTGAATTCCGAGATGGCATCCGGCGACAACTGGACCAACTGGGCGGAATAGCCCTGATTGCTGGTCCCATAGGCATTGTTATCCATGCCGTCCAACAGAAAACTGTTATAGGTGCTGCGCATCCCGTTGACGTTGAAAGCGCCTTCCCGCGGCGTGCCGCTGGCCGAGAAGGTGGCCGATATGGGAGACTTCACGGCATTCGTGGACAAGAGCGCCAAGTCGGCATAATTACGGCCGTTGAGAGGAAGTTCCGCGATCTCGTCCGTGCCGATCACCTGGCCGTGCTCGCTCGAATCCATCTCCAAGAGCGTGGCCGCGCCCTTCACCTCCACCGATTGGGTCACGGCCCCAACGTGCATCGCGGCATCCACGCGCTGGCGTGCGTTTACGTTCACCTCCACGTCCGTGGTTGTGAACTTCGAGAATCCCTCTTGCTCCACGGTCAGGGAGTAACGACCTACGCTCACGTTGAAAAAGTCGTAGTCCCCATTCACATCGGTCGTGGATTTGGCCTGAATCCCGGTATCCAAGTTGGTTAGGGTGACGGCCGCCTTGGCGATGACCGCGCCGGATGGGTCCCGCACCGTACCGAGGACTTCGGCGGTTTCGAACTGCCCGAAAAGCAAGGGAGCGCAAAGGGCGCACCCCAGCAACACTACGCGCGTCAGAAGGCCCTTCATTTTTGTGTGGTTCCTCTCGATTTGGTAAGGTAACAGGCGCGTATCGCGTTAGGTTTACAGCCCGGTTAATAATCGGTTACAGGTCCCTGGACCTAACGGGGGCCGGGGGAGCCGGCTTCGCGACGCATCTCCTCGTGCTGCTTGCGGAGGACGCGGGGGTCGTCCATCTTGGGACTGTCGGGGGCCGGATCGAGCGGGTCTTTCACTCGGGTGGGATCGAAGAGCGAGGCATCCGCCGGCAACACCTGGTACGACGCGAAATCCGGTTCGCCTCCGAAGCAATCGCCAAGATCGGAGGCGGCCGCGTCGAACAGATTGAGCGGCGGCAATCCCAACAGCCGGAACACAGTCTTCAGCAGTCCGGGAAAGCTGGAGTTGACGTGCGACACATAGTTCTTCTTCGCGTACGGGCTGATGGCCAGGGCAACGGTGCGGTGCGAATCGACGTGATCCACGCCGCCCTGCGCATCATCCTCCGTCACGAAGATGGCCATCTCTTTCCACCAGGGCGTGTGCGAGAGATACTCGACGATGCGCCCCAGAGCGTAATCGTTGTCCGCGACGTAGGAGGCCGAGTATGGATACCCATCCGCCGGGCGTACGCCGGCCATGTGGTCCTGCGGGAGGTGAAGGAACAGGAAGCGCGGCAACGGCTCGCCGCCCTTCACGTACCTGGCCTCCACCTCCGCGATGAACTGCGCGGCGCGGTATTGGTCCGGGATGTTCATATTGAATTGGGGATAGGTGCGCGAGGTGTTGCGGTACAAAGGGTCCGGCATGGGCACGTTGGTGAGGTAGCGCGCGCCGGTGGGCTTCTCGCCCGCGTCTTCCACCACGCCCGCCAGCTCAAAGCCCTCGCCGTAGTTGCGGAACGGGATTCCGTAGCGCTCCAGATGATGCCAGATGGTTCCCGCTTCGAGCTGCTCCTCGGGATGCACGGAAGAATCCGAGCCGGGAAACTCCAGGCGGCCCGGCGCGGTGGTGGGGAAGCGGAACTCCTTTTCGCCGCCGTAAGCCGCCATCAGCGTGGTTTCGGTCCAGGCGTTCGGGTAAGATCCAACCAGCCAGTGGTGGCCGTCCACGCTGACTTCGGAATCGGCATAGAAATTGTCGCTGAAGGCGAAGCGCTCGGCCAGCGCGTGATGGTTCGGAGTGACATTGACGTTGGTCAGCGTGGGAAGTGACGGAGCACGGCGGTCCGGGCGTACCGCGGCGGCGCGGCCGAAGCGGGCCAGCGCAGGCGCGCCCTCTACCGGCCCGTTAGCGGCGCGCGGAATGTCGCCAAACACTTCGTCGTAAGTGCGATTCTCTTTGACGATCAGCACCACATACTTGATTGCGGCGGGCAGGGGCGGCGCGGCTTCGGGGGCAGGCGCGAGGCCCGCGTTCGCCAGCACGCGCGCGGTGAGCGGCGGCAGGTCCTCCGTTTTGGGCATGGCGAATACGGAGATAGAGCCGCGCCGCAGGGTTCCTTGGAACGTGCCGCGCAGCGAGGCGGGATCGCTGTTCGGCCCCGTGCCGTTGCCCTTGGCGTTGACCGCGTATACGACGCCTTCACGGACGGCCACGCGCGAAGGGAACCACCCCGCGGGCACGTGCCCGACGAGGCGCTTCGCACGCGCGTCGATCACGCCGATGGCATTGATGCCCGCTTCCGCCACCAGCAATTGCCGCTCAGCGGGGTCGTAGGCCAGGCCGATGGGCAAGGCCCCGCGCAGGGTCTCCAGCCCCGGGATGCGCAGCGCGATGGTTGCGGTGACGCGGTTGGCGCGCGGGTCCACCACGGTGATGGAATCGTTGTGCCCGTTGGAGACAAAGACGGAATCGCCTCCCACGGTCACGCCCGATGGGCTGCTGCCGCCGGCGGAATCCTTGCCGAATGGCAAGCCTGTGCGGATGAGCGCTTCCAGGCGCGGGGAGGCTGGGTTCGCCAGGTCGACCACGGCCAGCGAATTGGATTCCGGCACGTTGGGGTCTCCCAACCCCGGTACATCCACTGGGCCGCTCGCCGTTTCGATGCGCGCGCCCGACCTCGATTGCTCCGACGGGAATCCGAAGGCGGGGAACGGCAGGCCCGTTTCGAGCGAACGCTTCGGGTCTGCGTCAGGAACGGCGCGGTACTCGAACATCCCGATGTTGGTGACGTAGGCCTTGCGCCCGTCGGCCGAGAGCGCGATGGCAAAAGGCAGCCGCCCCAACTTCAGCGAGCCGGCGATGCGCCGCTTGCGTATGTCGACCGCGACCAGGCGGAAATTGGCTTGATCGACCACGTAGAGGAAGCCGCGCGCTGGGTCGAGCGCGAGATCCCCGGCATAGCTATCCTCAAAGCCGCCCTGGTTCAGGTCGAAGGCAGCCTTCTTGGCGCCGGTCAGAGGATCGATTAAGCGCACGCGGCCGGTCTCGCCTTCGGAGACGTAGAGGGCGTCGTCGCCGTCGAAAGCCAGGCCCATGAAGACGGAGTGCCAGTCGTCTTCCTCCGGCTCGGCGGCGGAGCGGCTCGGTTTGGGCGGGGCCACGATCTGGCGCGAGACCCACTCGCCGTTTTCCTGGCGGAGTACGGTCAAGGAATATCGGTCCGGGCCGCCATTGGCGGAGACGACCAGCTTGCCGCTGGGGCTGATTGCGATGCCGAAGGGTCCCGGCCCGGTGGGATACTGCCGGCCCAGGGGCGTCACCAACCGGCCGCCCGGCAGGATGGCGTCTCCGTCGGGACCTTTGTTGGCTGGGCGGAGGCCGGCGGGCGCGCGATAATCGGCGGCCGAGAGGAGGCCGGCGAGGAGAAGGAGAGGGAGTGCGCGCATGGCGGTCACTGGTTCGAGCCGGCAGGCGCGGGGCGCGGAACGATGGGGCGCACGTTCGTGGGCATCACGCTTATCGTATGCCATGGCGGAGGGGCGGAGCCAAGGGCCGAATCTTTCCCGGGCAGTTCCGACGTGGACAAGCCCTGCATTTTGTGCGACTTCGGAGGGAATTGGGTTCGTTTGGCGAAACCTGCCGGAGCGGCATTGGGTTCGTTTGGTGTGGAGGGCGTAAGCCACGACGCGGGGCGCCCAGCGGGACGGGAATTGGGTTCGTTTGGTGCATTTGTGCTGAACGAAGAAAGAAGGCGGGCGGTCCCAGTGGGCGCCGGCCCGTTTGGTTCTTGTGGGTGTGCGGTCTCTGCCCGGTTAGAAATCGCACGATTGGCGGCGAATTTGCCAGGGAAGGCGGATTTCGCGGAATTTGGCATGTGGTTATCCCTTCGCTTTCAGGGTCGCACGGAGGAAGTGTCGGTCTGAAGTTCGATCCGGTCAAGTGACGGGAAGGAATGGGGTTGTTTTCTTGGGTCGGCCGTGACTGGCGGGCGAACCTGTTCTACCTGTGGACCACCTTCTCAGGTCTGCCCCCCAGGCTTCCATTGGCTCTGGAAGCAGCTTTCTTGGCTCGGCTGGTCGACTCGCCGCCAACCTGGCCTAATCTGGACGCCATCCTTGTCACGCTTCCCGGATGGGGACTTGGCGGGAGTCTGGGTTCCGCGCCGCGTGTGTCACCAACCGCGTCTCCCTGTTCTTGCTCGGTCGTCGTTGTCTAGCCGGCTGAATTCAGCGACGATCCAGGCCTCTTCCGTCTTCAGAGCGAGGAGTACCTGACTCGGGACATCGGGATCCGGTCCGCGGCGGCGGGCGCCGACCCTCATTCCGCCCGAGGAGTATTTCGTGCCTATTCCATATCTTGAGTGGAGGTGTATCGACACCTGTGTTACGCCGTCGGTTGCTGTGACCGTGAATTCCAACGTCTTGGGGTCATCCGTAGCAGCCCCGGTCCGTCTGTCTATAAGCCGTCTTGGAACCGCAGTGCGAACTGCTGCACACAGTGCAGCTATGTCAACGTCCACACCAGGGGCCACATTCACAGTCCCACCGGCGGGGGCGGCCATCATAATGTTCTCTCCTGCATCCGTACTCTTCCTCTCACACGACTAGTATCATTTATGTGTGACTGGCCCACCCTCGTCGCGGTGGACAACAGTGTCATGCAGCAGACGTTCTGTGAGCCGGTGACGTAACAATCCGCACAGGTCGGCGCGCCGGCGGCCGATCTGGCGACCATCGCCGCCATCCGCCACGTCTCCCACAAGGGGACTTCGAGGGCCTTTGGTGGTTGGAAGGGGATTTCGCGCAAGTTATGGTGCGAAAGATGTGCGGGCAAACCCGAACAGTGCCGGACGGGTCGGATAATGGGGAGGACTTCCCTGCGGTTGCCGCTAAATCAGCTCAGCGCCTGCTTTTGGGCCAGCGGCCCGATCAGCGGCAGGAGGACGGTCTTACCCTGATAGGCGGAGAAGATCAGGTAGAGCCACAGGGCGAAGCACGCCAGCCCGAACAAGGGCCACAGAACGCCGGTCAGCAGGCCCGCAAATCCGAACGTGTATAAGACAATGCGGAAGAAAATGCCAATCACAATATCCACCGCGATCACCGCTACGTTCAGAAATATCGACTGGAACGCATGGAACCGAACCGCACGGTTCCGGCTGTAAGGTTCCATCACGAGGAAGACAATACCGGTGATCAACCCCAGCACATAACACAGGGCTGAGGCGACGTTATCCTGCATTGCCCCAGCCACTGGTGGCGGAGGTCCGGCGAGGCCGGGCGTAGGTCCTTCCTGGCCAGGGGCTGCCGCGCCACACTTCGCACAGAACTTGCCTTCCACTGGAGCGCCGCAACTCTGACAAAACGCCATGAAACCTCCTGCACCACGCTATCAGGCATCATTCTTGACCCCAAGGCTGCGCTTCGACCGCAGTCAGAGCCTGCAAGTTCGGTGACCCGGCGCTTACTGGTCCTTCCACCCGGTCTCCACCACTTTGCCGCAGGTGGAACAGCCGCCCCCTTCGTACGCCCGCTTATGATGGGCCGCTTGTGCCTCCGCTTCGGTCAGCCTGACATCGCAGGCCGAAGAGCTGCCGGGCTTAAAACTGTAGCCCTGCTGCGTCAGGTACGCATAAAAGTGATCGAGAACCGATTGGGATGAGGGAGATCCCCATGCTCCATTGGGGCTGCGAGCCGCGGTCCCGGTTTTTTGGAAAACGCCCGTGTAATATGTGTCGATCCCTGCACCGCCTGAGGTTGAGCAGGAGATAAAAAACTGTCCCGAACCGGATGCCCCCGATGGGCTAGACACAGGACTGGGCGCGGGCGCCGCAGAGGCGGTCATGGGTTCGCCGGCAGGCGCGGGCACGGCCGACGCGGTGGTATTCGACACCGGAGGCTGGCTGAGCACGAAGGTCAGCGTGGTTCCCGGAGGCAGCACGACACGCTGGCCCGTCGCAACCGCCGTCACCTTCGGAGGTGCACTCACATGATGCCCAAACCCGCCGAGCATCGAGCCCACCGAGCTCACGGCGCCAGCCGCGGCGCCCTGGGCGCCGGAGGTCACACTCGCCGGGCCGCTCGCCACGGAAACCGCCTGTCCGTTGATGGTCACGGACACGAGCCGCGCGGCGTAACCCGAGCCGCTGTTCGCCAGCGTGACGGCTGCGGTCGCGCCCTGCGGGATAGTGATGCCGTTGCCGGCATCCACCGCTTTCGTTACCGAGGCGCTATACTGCTTGCCGGCGGGATCTTTGCTGGAGTCCACGGCTTCCATCATCTTCACTGCAACTGTGGCGCCCGCCACAGGAGCTTGCGCGTCGAGCGCCTTCGTGGAGGCCATCGAGACCAGAACAGCGGCCACAAGAAACATCGAGAAGATTAGGGGTCCGACGTTCGCTGGGACTTTCATGTTTCGCATCACATTCGTCTCCATTGGAAGTTCTTGACTGGAATAAGGCGTGAAGTGCGCTTGAGCTTCATTTCGCCGCACGCCTTCCGCGCCATTGAATCTCTTATCCTCATCCCCCGAGGTTCACGCTCACACGATACACCGACCCATTCTTCACTCCCAGGAAGCGGAAGGTATGCGAGTCCAGGAAGCGCGCGACATTCGGATTCACTTCCAGAATGTCGTCGTAAACGGGCCCGGTCTTTCCATCCACCGAAAGCGCATAGCCCTTTCCCACTCCCAGCCAGATCATGGTAGCGAAGCGTTTGCTGTCCGGGCTGAACGCCGGAAACTCGTAATTGCCGAGGCCGTGAACAATTTCCTGACCGTCGATGCCGAGCGCATAGCCGGCGCCGCCCGCTAGCTGCGAGACCCAGACCAGCCGCGTTCCGTCGCCGCTAAAGAAGAGCGGCGGAAACTCGACGTCCGATCTGGTTCGGGTGTTGAAGGGAACCGGACCGGTCGCATTCGTGGCCACGCCGTCGCGAACGATCTGGGACTGCGAAAAATTCGCATGGAACGCGTAGGCATAGTGCTTGCCGTCCTCGCTGAAGGTCATCGAGTGGGCGACATACTCTTGGAAGCGCGGGCTCGCCTTCCCATCCACGACCATGTGGAAACCAGTCGTCGGCCCGTACGCCAGGTAGGCAAGGTGGCCGCCAGTCTGGCTGAAGACAAAATACTTGACCGTGCCCTCGCCCTCCATCTCCTGCCCATCGGACACAACGAACTGCGAACTCCGGGTTCCCACATAAAATTCGTGCTTGGAATCGGGACTGAACTGAAACACGCCGATGCTGTCGTAAGCGCGGCCCACCTTTCCGTCAATCACGGCTGCTATGCCTCCGGAAACCCGCCTGGTATAGGCGAACCGCTTCCCATCGGGGCTGAACAAGACGTATGCCTGGGAACCGTTTGACTTTTCGGATGGGTCCAGCACCGGGAAGGGCAGGGCGACGGGGCCAATGTCATGGTCGTCGACGTACAAGTCGTTGGACCCGTTGGGCGAGCCGGGCGTGCCGCCTATGACCGCCGCGTAGCCCACGCGCCCGTTCGACGCGATGGTCATATTCCGAATGGTCCCGCGATGCGCCGTGCCCGGGACGCCATCCGCCACGACAACCTGGTTGCTTCCGTTGCTTCCTCCGTCCGCGGCGATGAAGGCGTAGTGGCTGTCGTCATCGTTCACCAGAAGCGCGAGCACCCCGTCGTGCGCCGGGCCCGGCTTGTCATTTACCACCATGTGCCACTTCCCGTCACTGGTTTGGGCGGCATACACCAGCTTTTCCGCGACAAAGGCGATCTTGCTCATGTCGATCGTGCGATAGGACGGGCTCTTCACTCCATCCAGGAACATGTAGTAGATGCCCTGCTCAAAACTCACAACCGCCACATGCGCTCCGCTCGGGCTGATCACGCACTGGTGCACGAGCGAATTGGTCGCGGCGTCGGGGTTATGAATACGCGACTGGTCAATCGGCTGCACGGATCCGTTCTGGACCCCATTGGCCCCACGCGCGACAGAGGTAATCGTGAACGCCGTCTTGCTATCGCGGACCTCAACCATGTCGTTGCCGCTCTGGGCTACATAAGCCGAGTGCTCTCCATCGGAGCTGAACACGAAGTCAATGGGGTGCTTGCCTATGCCTTGCGCGGCGTGGTCGAATTCAGGGCCGTCCACTCCATCCACGATCATCAGTTCACGGCTGCCGTGCATTGCCGGGACCGCATAATGCCCGCCATCGGGACTCACAACAAACGGATCCGGAAGACCCGGGCCTGCAGGCTTCTTGGCGGGCCCAAGCAGCGTCTCCTGAATGGTGGCAGATAAAGCTCCCACCGACACGGGCTGATTCGCCGCCGGCAAACTCGACGCGCCGGCCGGACCGGCGCCGCCACCGCCCATCGGCGCCGGCGAAGCAGAGGCGGTAAGCGGCTGCCCGCCAGGTACGGCCGGGTTCGATGCCGGAGGCTGGCTGAGCGCGAAAGTCAATGTGGTTCCGGGCGGCAGAACGACTCGCTGGCCCGTGGCCACCGCGGTGGCGCCTGTGGGCGCATTCGTACGATGGCCGAATCCGCCGAGCATGGAGCTCACTGAGCCCACGGCGCTGGTTGCGGCGCCCTGCAGGCCGGAGGCGACGCTCGCCGGGCCGCTGGCAAGGGCAACAGTCTGGCCGTTGATGATCACGGAGGCGAGATGCGCGGAATAGCCCGATCCGTCCCTCGCCAGGGTGACAATCGCGGCTGCGCCCGACGGGATGGTGACGCCATTGCCCGCGTCCACCGCTTTATCGATCCTGGCGCGATACTGCTTGCCTGCGGGATCTTTCCCTGAGTCCACGGCTTCCAACATTCTGACCGCCACCGGCGCGCCGACTGCGGGAGCCTGCGCTTGCGCGTCCCGCGGTTGCCAGGAGGCCATCGAGGCGAGAAGGAAAATCGAGAAGAACCGGGGCCTAAAGTACCCTGCGTTCATTCGGCGCATGACTTCGTCTCCTTTGGAACAACCACTTCGGCCCTGAAGCGCGAAGTACGCTGCGACTTCCATTTCGCCGCACCGCTTTCGAACGGCTGAGCCCTGAACCTCATCCCCCCAAGTTCACCGTCACCCGATACACCGACCCATTCTTCACTCCCAAAAAGCGGAACGTATGCGAGTCCAGGAAGCGCGCGACATTCCGATTCACTTCCAGGAAGTCGTCATACGCCGGCCCGATCTTGCCATCCACCGCAAGGGAATACTTATTCGCGTTCCAGATCATGATGGCGAAGTGCTTGCTGTCGGGTGAGAACTCGGGAAACTCGTACGTGCTGTAGCCGTGGATAATCTCCTGACCGTCGATGCTGATCACATCTTTGCTGACGCCGTCCGACTTCGGCCAGCCCCAGGCCAGCCGCGTTCCGTCGCCGCTAAAGATGAGCGGAGGGAAGTCGATATGCGGCGGTCCGGTTCGGGTGGTGAAGCCGACCAGCGACGGGACGTTCGCGGCCACGCCGTCGCGGACGATCTGGCTCGGCGGGTAACCCACGGTGGTCGCGTAAGCATAGTGCTTGCCGTCCTGGCTGAAGCTCATCGACTGCGCAACCAATCCCCCCTTGAAGGGCGGGCTCGCTTTCCCGTCCACAATCACGCGAGTGCCGGCTTGCGCGGACTTTGCCAGATAGGCATAGCGACCGCCATTCTGGCTGAAGACAAAATTGCTGACCCCATTGGAGTCCTCACCCGGCATCTCTTCCCCGTCATACACAAGGAAAGCCGAGTTTCGATTACCCACATAAAAATAGTGCTTGGAATCGGGGCTGAACTGAAACACGCCGATGCCGTCGTAAGCGCGGCCCACCTTTCCGTCAACCACGGCCGCAAAACCTCCGGCAACCTGTTTGGTGTAGGCGAACCGTTTTCCATCGGGGCTGAACAGGACGTATGGCTGGACGGCGCTTCCTCGTCCGGATGAGTCCACTACCGCAAAGGGCTGTTGGACGGGACCAAGCTCCTGGTCGTCGACGTACAAGCCGGAGCTGCCGACCTGCATCGCCGTCGCGCCATTCACGCGGCCCGCGGTTGTGTAGGCAACGCGGCCGTTCGACGCGATGACCATGTTCCGGATGTCGCCCCGCGGCGCGCCGAGGACGCCATCCACCCCCACGCCCCAGCCGCTTGCGCCCGCTGCGCCGATGAAAGCGTAGTGGCTGCTGTCATCGTTCACCAGGAGATTCTTGACCCCGTCGTATGTCGCCCCCGGTTTGTTATTCACCACCATGTGCCATTTGTGGTCATTGGTCTGGGCGATATAGATCAGATTCTCCGCGACAAACGCGACCTGGCCCACGTCGATGAAGTTGTATGCCGGGCTTCTCACTCCATCGAGGAACATATAAAAGCCGCCCGACTCAGCAGGGTTCCCGGCATGAGCCACAACCGCGACATGATCTCCGCTCGGGCTTATCAGGCACTGATGCCCACCCCCACCAACCTGGTAGCCGGGATTATGAATATGCGCCTGGTCGATCTTCGGCACGGTTCCGGTCGGATCGTGGTTGGGCAAAGGAGTGACGCTGGTAATCGTGAACGCCACTTTGCCATCCCGGACCTCAACCAGGTCGTCGCCAATCTGAGCCACATAAGCCGAGTGCATGCCATCGGAGCTGAACACGAAGTCCATGGCATGGCCGCCCCAGGTATCGCGGTCGAACTCAGGCCCGTCCACGCCATCGATGATGACCAGCTCGCGGCTACCGTGCATCACGGGGGCGGCATAATGCCCGCCATCGGGACTCACAACAAACCCGGCGGCCGGCTTGCTGGGGCCCAGCAGCGTCTCCTGAATGTTGGCAGTCAATGCTCCAGCCGGTACGGGTTGATTCGTCACGGCTGGATTCGCCAAGCTTGCCCCGCCGCCGCCCACAGGCGCAGGCGCAGCGGATGCGGCGGCCGGCTGGTAAGCCGGTGCGGTGGGCGCGCCCGGGTTTGTCGCCGGAGGCTGGCCGAGCACGAATGTCAAGGTGGTTCCCGGCGGCAGCACGACTCGCTGGCCCGTGGCAACCGCCGAGACGCCTGCCGGCGCATTCACGCGACGACCAAACCCTCCGAGGACGGAGTTCATTGCGTTCACGGCGTTTCCGGTTACGTTCTGCGCGGCACCGGTGACGCTTGCCGAACTGCTCGCGACGGCAACTGGCTGGCCGCTGATGGTCACGGAGGCGAGTTGCGCGGTATAGCCCGATCCGCTCTTAGCTAGCGTGACCGCCGCGGCCGCGCCTTGCTCGATGGCCACGCCGTTCGCGCTGACCGGCTTAGCGACCGAGGCGCGATACTGCTTCCCGGCGGGACCATTTGCGGAATCCACGGCGTCGATCATTTTGACGACCACCATAGTGCCTGCCGCCGGCGTTTGTACATCCTGGGCCTGCAGTGCCTGTCTACAGGTCACCGAAGCCGAAAGCAGCAGAGACAAGAGCACAAATCCAAAGTGCGCCGGACCTTTCATTCGGAGCATGTGTGCGCAGACTTGCGGTGGATGCGAGTTATGCCTGCCGGGAGACGGATCGCCTGGGATTGTTGCGGCGGGGGGCCCTGCAAGCACTCGCGTCAACGGCGCAAGGAATCTCGTCATACACCCCTCCGATGGGCGCCAGAGTTCTTGCCCGGGACCAACTTCTCGACGCTCAGTGTCAGGCAGCATATCACAATCCGGCAACCGCTCAGGCTCAAGAGCGTCACCGGAGCGTCCACTAGGTACTCCGCAGTACAATTTTCCGGGGATTTCGCTGCGACGCTTCCCGTACCGCGCATTACAGGCCCGGCCCATTTGACGACTATGCGTGCCGTTTCCGAGTGCGTCAACCGCCCGGACATGGGAGCCTGCGACGCACTCGGGAACTGCGCCAGTCGGCGCTCTGGACGATAGACACCATGGAAACTACGCCCACGCGGTCCCGAAACTCCCGCGCGACCCTTCAGCTTTCGACAGGAGCGCCTAATTGGGACGAGTCCGTTGAACCCCGCATAGGTCTTCTGTCGATAACAGCGCACCAACAATCCTTTCTCACGGGCCCAAACGGCGGTCGCGCCATTGTGAAACGGGCCAAACCTAAGACGGTACTTCGGCTCCCCGATTTGGAACAGTCAAAGAACGCGGTGCTGAACTCGCTCGCAGCGCCGAGCTCGTGGGAATCCTACGGTCATGCAATCGATGAGTTTATTGGCTGGTACTGCTCGGAGCCGCGGTTGGCACTCAACCGGACTGTCGTGCTCCGGTACCGGTTCTCCCTGGAACAGAAGAATCTCGCTCCTTCGACGATCAACGTCCGATTGGCCGCCGTCAGGCGACTTGCTTATGAGGCTGCCGACACAGGACTCCTCAGTCCCGACTTGGCTGCAGGCATCCGCCGCGTCAAGGGTGCGAAGCGGCTGGGCGTGAGGATTGGTAACTGGTTAACCACTTAACAAGCCAGGACCTTGCTCCAACGGTCGTCGTCGGACGCCCTGCGGGGCAAACGTGATCGGGCAATTCTAGCCGTGCTGATCGGATGTGGCTTGCGACGGGCTGAGTTAGTGGGCCTTAGGGCGGATGACTTCCAGATCCGGGAGGAGCACTGGGTCATAGCCGACCTGATCGGCAAAGGAAAGCACATTCGCACGGTTCCGGTCCCGGCGTGGGTGAAGCGAACTGTTGATGCCTGGACTGCGGCCGCCGAAATTAGTGCCGGCACGATCTTCCGGCGCGTAAGCCGGGTGGGCAAACCCTGGGGGGGCCGGGATTACGCCGAAGGCGATCTGGCATGTTGTGAAGGCTGCTGCAAAACGAGCTGACATCAACAACCTCGCCCCGCACGATTTGAGGCGCAGTTGCGCCCGGTTATGCCACTTGGCTGGCGGAGAACTGGAGCAAATCCAGTTTCTGCTCGGCCACGCATCGGTTCAGACGACCGAGCGTTACCTGGGCTGCAAGCAGAAACTCCGTCACGCAGTAAACGATAACCTCGGCCTTGAGGACTCCTGACCGTCGCCGTCACGCAACCGTCTTATAGAAGAGCCGCGGCGTGGAACTCCCCAGATACGGCGATCTGGGACACCATCGTCGCGGGCGGGAGCGCCCGAGCCACTCAGCGCTGGATCTCGTAGCGTTTGATCTTTTCGTACATGGTGGAGCGATCGATGCCGAGGATGGCGGCGGATTCCTTGATGTTGCCGCCGGTGCGCTCGATGGTGGCGACGATCAGTTGTTTTTCCATTTCCTGCAACGTCATGCCGGAGGGGGCTGACCAGGCCTTGGCCGCCAGGCCGTTCTGGGCCAGGAAGGAGAAGTCGCCCTCGGTCAGTTGCGGGCCGCGGCAGGTGACCAGGGCGCGCTCCACGGCGTTTTCCAACTCGCGCACGTTGCCGGGCCAGTTGTAGTCCATCAGGATTTTGAGCGCGCCCTCGGAGATCTCGCGGGCGTCCTTGCCCAGCTCGTGCGAAAGGCGCTCCATGAAATGACGCGCCAGAAGGGGGATGTCCTCACGGCGTTCGCGCAGCGGCGGGATGCGGATTTCGATGACGTTGAGGCGGTAGAAGAGATCGTCGCGGAACTTGCCTTCGGCCACGGCAGCCTGCAGATTGACGTGGGTGGCCGCGATCACGCGCACGTCCACGCGCACCTCCTCGGAACCGCCGACGCGGTAGAAGCAGCGCTCCTGGAGCACGCGCAGCAGATCCACCTGGAGCTTGGGCGAGATATCGCCGATTTCGTCTAGGAAGATGGTTCCGCCGTCGGCCATTTCGAACTTGCCGCGCTTGCGCTCGGTGGCGCCGGTGAAGGAGCCTTTCTCATGGCCGAACAGCTCGGATTCGAGCAGCGTCTCCGCCAGCGCGGCGCAGGAGACGGCCACGAAGGGCTTCTGCGCGCGGTCTCCGGAAGCGTGAACGGCGCGCGCAATCAACTCCTTGCCGGTGCCGCTTTCGCCCTGAATGAGCACGGTGCTGCGCAGGCTGGCCACGTCGGAGGCGAGATCGAGGATCTGGCGCATGCGCGGGTTCTTGCTGACGACGTCATGAACGGAGTATTGACGGCTGAGCTTCTTGCGCAGGATGGTATTCTCTCGCTGCAGGTTCTTAACCTTGATAATGCGGCTGACCAGGAGCGAAATCTCCTCCGGGTTGCAGGGCTTGACGATGTACTCCTGGGCGCCCTCCTTCATGGCCGCGATGGCGGTATCGACGGTGGCGTAGGCGGTGATGATAATGATGGACGCTTCGGGGCGCAGGCGGCGGATCTGCATCATCGTCTCGATGCCGTCCATGCCGCCGGGCATTTTGAGGTCGACGAAATAGATCGCGTAATCCCGTTGGCCGGCCTTCTCGACGGCTTCGCGGCCGGATGAGGCGGTATCGACGGAATATCCGTCCTCGCGCAGCCAGGCGGCGAGAGATTCGCACATGACTTCTTCGTCGTCCACCACCAGGATTTTCCAATGGGTGTTCATTTGGTCACTTCCCTTTCACCGCACTTCAATTTCACCGCACTTCAATTCCACCGCCGAGGCGCCGAGACGCAGAGAAAACCAACGAATGGAACTAGCGCCCTCGTTTGCCTTCTTCCTCCGGTTCGAGCGCAGAGCAGGCCGAGGACGCAGAGATTGTCTCATTCGGGCCGCCTCCTTAGCCGCGCGGCGCAGGTGGCGCAGAACGCGGGCCGCTTCAGATCGATCTGGCGGATGTTGGTGGCCAGCGACATGGCGCACTCCTTATCCGCGCAATGCACCAGTCCGAACGTATGGCCGGCTTCGTGCAGCGCCTCTTTCAGGGCGCGCTCCAGAAAAACAGGCTGGTTGGGGGGCAGGCCGTAAAATTCCTGGCGTAGGCGGGCCAGCGAAATCACGGCCACGCGGCCGCCCAACTGAGCATGTCCGTAGACGAACGTGAGGACCGGGATAAACAAATCCCGCTCGGTGACGGCCAGCAGTTTGACGGCATCCTCCGGGCAGCGCTCGACCAGCGACGCAAGCACGGGGATGGACCCATACTGCCGCCGGGCGGCATCGTAGGCGAAATCCGCGGCGGGCAGCTCCAGCTTTCGCACCGGCCAGTGGAACTCTTCGGCCAGCCGCTCGCAAATCACGGTGTCCGCTTCGCGGTCCACCTCCGACATGGCGCCCACGTAGAAGTATTTCATCCATCGCGGGCCAGTTCCGCCAGCGCAGGCTCGCCGGGGGGATGAGGCTGCTCGAGCGGCAGCGACACGGTGAACGTGGTCCCCTTGCCCACCACGCTCTTGACTTCGATTTCACCGCCGTGGGCCTGAACGATGCCGTAGGATACGGCGAGTCCCAGGCCGACGCCTTTGCCTTCCGGCTTGGTGGTGAAGAAAGGGTCGAAGATCTTGCCGAGGTTCTCGGGTGGAATGCCCTCGCCATTATCGGAGACCACGAGCAAGACCACGCCGTCGCCCTTCTCGGTGGAGACCTCGACGCGCCGGTCGGGCCTAGTCTGGGTAGCTTCGGCGGCGTTCAGCGCGAGGTTGAGGGCCACCTGCTGGATCTGGGAGGCATCGCAATGGGCGGGCGGCAGATCCGCGGCCAGGCGAGTCTCGACGGTCACGTTGCTCAGCTTCATCTTGTGCTGAACGAGCGATAGGGTGGTCTTCACGATGCGGTTCAGGTCGGCCGCGGTCCGGTTGGGCTTGCCGCGGCGGGAGAACGCCAGCAGATCGGAAACGATGCGCCCGACGCGGCCGGTCTCTGTTGTGACCTGTCCGAGATACTTGCGGAACTCCTCAATGCGGCCGGGGGGAATGCCGTCTTCCTTCAGCATGCGCTGCATGAGCATGGAGAGGTTGAGCACGCCGGAGATGGGGTTATTGATTTCGTGAGCCACGCTGGCGGAGAGTTGGCCGAGGGAAGCCAGCCGGTCGTTCTGCAGGAGCTTTTTCTGGGCGGCCTTGAGCTGCAGGGTGCGCTCCTCCACCTTGGTCTCCAGGTTCTGGGTGAACTGGTTGATCTCGGCGAGCGCCGCGCGCAGACGGTCGCGCATGACGTTAAACGACCGCGCCAGATCGTCCAGCTCGTCGCTGCTGTCTTTGATATCGAGCGGCTTATCGAGCTCCATCTGGCTGACGGCTTTGAATCCGCCGATCAGCTTGGCAATCGGACGAGTGACGAAGCGGCGCGTAAAGAGGATGATAAAGAGGCCGACGAGGGCGATTTCGACTGCGGTCACCAGCAGTACGCGCGCCTTCATGCCGGCGACCTCGCGGTCGACGCTGTCCAGATTGAGCGACAGGTCCACCACGCCGAGCACCCTCATGGCGGCGGGGTGGGCGTGGCACTCGGCCACGGCGCAGGATTGTTCGTTGTAAATGGGGGTGACCAATTCCAGGCGGCGACGACCGTTTGGGCCGTTGTAAATGATGCGGCGGGAGGGCAGGGGCGCGTGCAGCAGGGGACCTCCCGGCCCGTGGCACATGACGCAGGTTTGGGAGGTCTGAGCGGTCCTGATCCCCAGGTCCGCCGGATTGGTGGAAAACCGGACCTCGCCCGAACGGTTGAAGATGCGGATGCGGTCGATGCCCTGCTTTTCGGCGATGGTCTGCATCACCTGGTAGGCCTCTTCGCGATGGTCGTCGAGCATGGCGTGCCAGGTGGCGCTGGTGATGGCCTTGGAGAGCTGGTCGGCGCCCAAGGTCATGGTATAGAGGAGCTGATCCTCTTCGGTTCTGAGATTGACGAGTCCGGACACGGCCGCCACAATGACCACGATGACGGTGATCGAGAGGATGAGCTTCCGGGCGAGACCGCGGGGCATCACAGAGTTTGGACTCCGAAATTATTGTAGCGCCCCGCGGGGCGAAAGTGTGGGAATACGGGGCATCGGTCGGAAAATCCGGCACGGAAGGGAGACGTCAGGGATCCGACTGCGGCCCAACGGGGTCAAGACCCGGAAACTCCTCGCGGAAGATCAGCGAAACACGCTCCGCCAACTCTGGGGCGAACACCGTCGCTACCTGCCACAGCAACTCGTAGTCGAGGCCGGAGTAGTCATGCACGATCCTGTGGCGCACGCCTGAGACGCGCTGCCACGGTACCACGCGGTGGCGCTCTTTCAGCTCGGCGCTCACTTTGGAACCGGCCTCACCGATCACCGTCAGCGCATGGAGCATGGCGTAGCGAAGCCGAAGCGTCTTGTTGGAGCAGAAGTCCTCCAGCGATGCCGAGCGCGTGAACTCCCGAAGGTCGGCGGCGGCCGACAGGATGTCGGCGAGGTAGACGGCGTCACGCTGCATACAGGACCACGGCGTCGCGGAGGACGCCGGGACGCACAAGCGGCTTGAGCAGCGATTTCCGGCCCAGGTCGACTGGCCGTCCGAATAACTCGCTCAGGTCCTCCTCTAGTTGGAAGAAGCCGAGGCCGGGATGGGCGCCTGGATCGAACTCCACCAGGACATCGACGTCTGAGTCGGGCCGCATGTCGCCCCTGGCAGCGGAGCCAAACACAGCCAGCTCATGGATGTGGTACCTGCCGCAGATCTCGGCGAGACTTTCCCGAGATACTTTGATGCCCGATGCAAGCGTCATTACTTCCCTCCGGCCGTGGCTCCAATTCCATTATCCATCCGGCGGCCGGGGTCAGTCACTCTTCACGCGGGGCGGGGCGGGCGAAGAGGAATACCAGCCGATCCGCCGGCTCCAAGAAGAAATGCCCGCAGGAATGCGGGCATCGCCGCCTGGAAAGGCTGCGCTACCTACTCGCTGCGGAGGGCGGTGGACGGGTCGATGCGGATGGCTTTGCGCGCGGGGATCGCGCAGGCAGCCAGAGCCAGGCCGACCAGGAGGGCCGGGGCGCCGATCAGGATGGCGGGATCGGAGGCGCTGGTTTGGGTGGCTTGGGCCAGGGTGTCGAGAATGCTGCTCAATACGCGCATCATGGCTAACGACAGCGCCAGACCGGCGAAGCTGCCGGCGGCGAACAGCAGGGCCGATTCCCGTAAGACCAGGCCGAGGACGTTGCCGCGGCTGGCGCCAAGGGCGATGCGGATGCCGAGTTCGTGCGTACGCCGCGCCACCGAGTAGGCGGTCACGCCGGCCAGTCCGACCGACGCCAGGATCAGCGCGAAGATGCCCAACGCTCCATAGATGCCGGCGGCAACGCGCGCCATGTAATACACCTGCTCGATCAGGTCCTCCATGCGCCGGAGGTCAAGGACGGTCACCTGGGGGTCGATGGCTTCGACCTGGCGGCGCAGGCTGACGGCCGCGTCGAACCCCGGCCGCGTACGGACCAATACGGTCACGCCGTGCCGCGAGGGGACGGCGAAACCGGAGGGCGCATTGGGTTGGTAAACGGCGGGAAGAGAAGGCCCCAGCGGGATGGCGGGACGGATGTCGCGCGCCACGCCGACCACTTCGTGCAGTTTGCCTTCAAAATCCAGCATCTGGCCGACCGGGTCCTGCCCCGGCCAAACCTGTTGCGCCATGGTCTCATTGACCACCAGGACGGCCGAACCGTCGGCGATATCACGGTCGGTAAAGCCGCGGCCGCGCACCAGCGGGATGCCCACGGTTTCAAAAAAGCCCGTCCCGACGCGGTCGCTGCGGACGTCGCCCAGGGCTTTCGGGCCGCCCGACAGCTCGACTTTAGCGGCAATCAGCGCCTCCGGCCCGGTGAACTCGAGCGGAAGCGTTTGGGCGACGCTGACGGCGGTCACTCCGGGTAGACGCGCCAACCGTTGCGGCAGCTTGTCGAAGTAGTCGGCCGCGCGCCGGGCATCGTAACCGTCGCGCACGGGGTCGAGATTCAGCAGATACAGATGTTTGTAGTCGAAGCCGGGATCGCCCGAACTGATGCGCCGGATGCCGATTACGATAAAGCCGGTCAGCAGCAACAAGACCATGGAAGCGGCAACCTGGTTGGTTACCAGGATATTGCGCAGGCTGAACCAGCGGCGGGCGCGGAGACGCGGGGGAACGGCCGATTTCAAGGACGATGCGATATCGTCGCGGGTTGCGTTCCACGCCGGCGCCAGTCCGAAAACCAGGCCGGAAGCGAGCGTCAATAAGGCCGAGAATGCCAGCGCCCGCCAATCCAGGCTCAAGTCGAACGACATGTAACCGGGCAACGCGCCGCGCAAATAGCCGAAGTACGCCATGTACCAACGCACCACTCCCAGGCCGGCCACGCCGCCGAGCGCCGCCAGGAGCAGGCTTTCGGTCACCAACTGGCGCACAATGCGCGCGCGGCTGCCGCCAATGGAAAGGCGCACGGCGATTTCGCGGCGCCGTCCCGCTGCGCGCGCCACCAGCATGTTGGCCACGTTGCCGCAGGCCATCAGCAGGACCAGCGCGATCAGAACGACGGGGAGGCCCAGAACTTTGGTCGCATCCTCATCGCGAAGCGGATAAATCCGTCCGCCGGGCAGCAGGGTTACGCGGCGCTCTTTGCGGTCCTTGCCGGGGTCGTCGTAGACCACCTCCAGGCGGCGGGCAATGGGCTCGAGCGAAGCTTCGGCCCGGGCCGGCGTTACCCCCGGTTTCAAGCGTCCGATCAGATCGAAAGCCGTGGCTTGCCGGTCGCGCAGGCGGCCGAGTTCAGGCGCAACATTGGGCGGAGCGGCGGTTGGAATCCACAGATCGGCCGCGGAGAGCATGGGAGATGCGCCCAGGAAGTTCTCCGGGGCGACGCCAATCAGGGTAACCGGCTGTCCGTTGACGCGGAACGTCTGTCCCACGGCGGAGGAAGCGCCGCCGAAGTGCGCGCGCCAGAAGCGGGCACTGACCACCGCTACGGATGCTGCGCCGGCGCGGCTGTCCTCCGCCCCGAATAGCCGGCCAGCCAGGGGTTCCACTCCCAGCGTGAGGAAGTAATTGGGCGTGACCAAGTGCCCCCAGACGCGTTCCGCTCCGGCCCCCGGCGCACCGATTTCGAACGGCACGGGGCCCAGGAACGCGGCCAGCGAGGTGAATGCGCCGCTACGGTCGCGAAACTCCTCCCAGTCGCCAAAGGGCATGGGAGTCTGGGAGCGCACCAGCTCATTGGGAGCCCGCACCGCCGGCAGGTTGCGAAACATCAGGGACTGCATCTCGCTGTAAACCGACGTGGTGACGCCCAAGCCGATGGCCAGGCAGGCCACGGCCGCGGCGGTGAATCCGGGGGAACGCGCCATCATGCGCGCCGCGA
Organism: uncultured Solibacteraceae bacterium; assembly: GCA_964457555.1. Lineage (GTDB taxonomy): Bacteria > Acidobacteriota > Terriglobia > Bryobacterales > Bryobacteraceae > BOG-224. The sequence continues at coordinate 25,068 of CAYWHA010000001.1, read as the reverse complement.
AACGAAGATCCTGCCAGAAGGACGTAAGCCAGGACAGCCGGTTCATATCCGCGCGCTCATGCGCACGATTTTCGCATATTTACTCTTCGGCAGCATGTTTCGCTGAAAGCAAGGGAGTTGGCAGACGATTTCCGGGCGAGGCAGGCGAAAGCGCGTGCCCTACGGAAATTCGTTGACACGCATTGAGAGTAGGCTCAAGCTGTAGAATGAGGGGGAGGTGTCTATGAGCAGGACTTGGGTGGCGGTGCTGGCGGCGATCTTCCTGATTGGCGCGGCAATGCCGGCTTCAGGGCAAATCGGGTCGGTGGCGCCCGTGACTCCGGCAAAATCCGGAATGGTGTCTTACATTCAGGGCGCGGTATACCTGGACGATGCGCTGATTCCGGACCCGATTGTCGCCCAGTTTCCCTACATGAAAGAGGGTGGGAACCTGCGCACCGCCGAGGGCCGGGCCGAAGTGGTCATGACCCCCGGTTTGATGATGCGCGTGGGCGAAAACAGCACGCTTCGCATGATCACCAACCGGTTCATCGACACGCGCGTGGAATTGACTCAAGGCGCGGCCACGGTCCAGCTAGTGGAAGTCGCCAAGGACAACGGCTTCACGCTGGTCTGCAAAGACGCCACGGTGGCCATCTCCAAGGCAGGCTTCTACCACTTCTACGCGGAACCCGCCGGGATCAAAGTCTTCTCCGGGGAGGCGCGCGTCCAGATGGGGGACCAGAATATTGAAGTCCCCGCCGGTAAGATGCTGGAGTTTGACGGCGGACACGCTTCCGTCCAGAAATTCGACAAGGAACAGACCGACGCCCTGGACAATTGGAGCGGCCGGCGCGGCGAGCTGGTGTCCGCCGCGAACGTCTCCGCGGCGAGGAACTGCGGCAACAACGGCTACACCACCATGAGTCCCTATGGTTTCGCTCAAGGGGTTCAGGGCAACGGATACGTTTCCAACACCCCGTGCCAGGGAAATTGGAGTTGGAATCCGTACTATTCGATGTGGACGTACATCCCGTTCATGAATCGATACTGCGATCCGATGTGGGGGTTCTGCTATTACAACCCGATGGGGGCTTGGAATTATTATTACCAGCCACGGCCAATTTATGCCAATCCGGGTGGATCCGGGACCACGACGGCGCGGACCGGCACGGGTGTAGGTATAGGGGCGACGCCGGGAATCCAGGGGAGAGGCACGGCCGGAGCGGGCGCGGCGGTTGGGGCGGGCGCCAGGACGGCTGCCTCGGCGCCTAGTTACGGAGGGGGATCGAGCGCCGCGGCTTCGGGCGGAAGCGGTTCCGGGGGCGCGGCTGCAAGCGGGCACGGCGCGGCCGTCAGCGCGGGCGGAGGCGGTGGTGGAGGCAAGAGGTAGAGAGCCTTCAGCCGGTCTGTTGCAGTGCCCGGGAGCGCCGGCTCGCGCGAACGCCGATGAGTTCGGCGACCTTGCCCAACAAAGCCGGCAGTTCCTCCGTGCGGATAGCGACTTGGCGCTTGCTGTGGGGCGAGAGGCGCATGACGCCGGGATCTTCGGAAGTAATCAACGCGGTCGCGGGCCGATAATCCTTCAAACGCGCGTAGGCCAAAACGTCCTGACCGGCCGCTCGGGAGCCAAACCGGGCATCGCACAAAACCAGCTCATACCGGTGGCCATCCAGTTGGGCAACCGCTTCCGTGGGCGTGGTGGCGATATCCACGGCGTAGCCCCCCGCCTGGAGGATGGTCTTCAGAGTCAGGCGCGGGGCGAGCTCTCCGTGAACCAGCAACACCTTTGCCAAGTCCAGCCGCCGATTTGACCCTGCGGTAACCGGGCTAGCGAACATTCTCAAACGGCTCAAGAATCACTGTAACCGAATTTGACCTTATTTTAGCCACTTATTTTGCGGTCTGTAGCGGAAAACCGCAATGGATTGCACGATTTCCGGCGAATTCCGGGTTACGCGGGGGCATGGCGCGGTTACTTGAGAAGGACCGTTCGGACCGGCGCGCAATCCGCGGCGTAGGGCGCCATCAGGGCATTTTCGAGGTAGGCGGTTTCGGGGCGCCACTTGGCAACGGTCTGTCGCAGGGCTGCCCGGAATGCGGCATCGGCGCCGCGCCGCACCAGCACCGTCTCCAGGCAGGTGGCCAGCGTCTCCGCCGGCGGCGGCGCCCATCGATCCGCGAACCCTACCAGGACCCGGTCGCGGCCAGCCGGCGAGAGGGGCAAGGGGCCGGCAGAACCCGCCACCAAAACGAGCGGTTTACCCGAAGCTGCACAACCCGGGAAGACGGCGACCGAACCATCGGTCAGCGCCAGGAACGACTCCTCCGCGTCCGGCCGGGCCAGGCTGGGCAACTGGCGAGCGGGCTGTTCAGCTCCGGCCAGCGCGATGTGCGGCGCGGCGGCCAGCGCGTCGCGGAAAGCGGGGTTTCGACCGGCGCCCCGGAGCAAACGGCGCAGGGCCTGGCCCCAAAGCCGCCGGAATAGCTTGGGTTCCGCCACCGCCCGCGCCAGGAAACGCAGGTAGTTTACCTCAAGGATTTCTTCGAGTTCCGGCTGGGTGTAATACCGGGAGGTGGTCGCGCGGTGACGGTGTTCGACCAGCGCCGCGGCCGCGTACACGGTGGGCCAGCCGCGCTGCCATGCGCGATAACCCAGGTCCAAATCCTCCACGTAGGCGGGGGCGTACGCCTCATCGGCGCCACCCAGCGCGCGCAGCTTGGCCGCGTCGTAGAGCGAGCAGCCGCCGCTGCCGTAGAGCACCCAGGTCCCGTCCTCACCCGCGAGCGGCTCGTCGCAGCGGATGGGAAAATCCTCGGGCGAGTGCTGCGCCATTACCGCCTTGCCGGTCTCCTCCCGACGCACGCCTTCGGGGAAGCGAATCTGGGCGGTGGCGCAAAACAGGTTCGGGACCGCATCGAACGCGCGCAGCAACGCGGCGAAGAAGCCCGGTTCGAGCAGCATGTCGTTGTTTAACAGACAGATGTGGGTATATCGCGCGAGTGCGATGCCGCGATTGACGGCGCGCGCGAAAGAAAGCGGTTGGGCGGAAATCTCCACGACGGCCTGGGGCCACGCCTCCCGCAGCCAGGCCGCGGTACCATCCTCGGAGCCGTTATCGACGATCAGGATCTCGGCTGGAAGTGCGGCCAAATCGCGCACGATGCCGGGGAGTTGGGCTTCGAGCAGCCGCCTGCCGTTGCGGGAGGGGATCACCAGGGAAATGCCGGGACCGGCGGCGGGCTGCCCAAACGCCAGCGGAGCGGGGCTGCTTCTCACGATGCGCAAGGCGCCGGCGGCGCGCGCCACCCCGTACCGGCAGAGCGCCAACCAACCAGCCACAGGGTGCTCCGCGAAGTGGTTGGGCAGATTCAAATCAGATCAGCAAATGGCGGTGCGGCTGCGCCCCGCCGTCGGGGCACTGTTCCCAAAGGGCCAGCGCTTGAAGAGCAAACCCGGTGGATACGGGGTTCACAAACGGCAGGACGGCCCCGGCCTTCCGCCCGAAATAAAAGCCGCCATCGATTCGCGGGTCCTGGGAAGAAGCCTGAAAGCCGGCCAGTTTCCCGGCTTCGAATTGCGCCGCCTCGCGGTCGAGCGGCGCCACGCCCGCCCAATCGGCGTAGAGACGCATGCGCAGCAACTGGGCATAGACGTCGCAGCGCTCGAAGCGGGATGCGGCCTCGCGAAGGGTTCGGGCGACGCGGACGATGCCCTCGCGGATGGCCGCCGCGCAACGTTCCCGGCCGGCGCAGGGCAGGAGTCCTTCCAGGAAATAGAGGAACGGGTGCAGACGGTCCACCACCTTGAGGGGGTCGGCGTGTCCCGGCAGAAAGCCGCTCGAAGTGCAGAGCGCCCGCTCCACGGCTCGTTCGTAGAGTTCACAAAAGCGGGAGCTATCCGTGGCCTCCGCTAAATCGTGCCAGGCCATGGCGGCCTTCAATTGATAGCAGCCCGGAGAAGCCGACCAGCTTGACGCATCCGGCGGAAGGGGACACTTGCCGGGAAGAGCGAGGATGGCGTGATAGCCGCCGTCGCCTGAAGCGAAATCGGAGGACATGGATTCGCCCAGCGCGGTCGCGACATCGAGGAACTCGTCCTCGCCCGTGACGCGCCAGGCCGAGAGCAGGCCGCGGACGGAGATCCCGCAATCGAAGAAATAGGCGCGCGCCGGCGGGTCGATCTCAAACGGCATCGTCTTCGATGCGCCATCCCAGGCAGTGCGGGTGAGGAACTGCGCCGCCCGCAACGCGGCTTCAAGAAAGGCGGCCTCTTTCGCGACGGAACGCAGGTACACGAATGTACTCAAGGCATAGCCGGTAATCTCCGTCGAAACCGCGTGGTTACGGCCCAGATCGGCGCGATAATAGCGCGCCACGCCGCCGCTCGATTCCTGGATGCCGGACCTCGTAAACCATTGCCCGGCGCTTGTTACTGGTTGAGGCAAGCCGTTAGTTTAACACCGCCGTGGGGGCCTATTTGCGGTAAAGTGAGCGATGGCGATGATGCTGGTACGTTACGTGCCATGATCCACCGAAACTTCGCAAGCTTGTTTCTTTGGGCGGCTGTGGCCTCGTCCTAAACGGCCGCTCCGCTGTCCTTCGAGGTGGCGTCAGTCAAGGTGTCCGCTCCCTCGGCCCGTCCAATCCTCCGGCTGGCCGGTGGCCCGGGCACTGGCAGCCCCGGAGAACTCATCGGCTCCAATGTCACGCTCACTTTGCTTCTTTGGCGAGCGTATAGCCTGATGCCTTGGCAGCTTGTCGGCCCGGACTGGCTCGGAAGCGGCAAGTACGACATTGAGGCGAAGATCCCGGCAGGCACTACGGATGCGCAGTTCCTCCTGATGATCCAAGACCTCATGGTGGAGCGCTTCGGCCTTTCCGCTCATTGGGAAACGCGAGATCTGCCGATTTACGAGGCCGTTGTGGCGAAGAGTGGGCCGAAGTTGAAGGCGCCGGAGGCGGGCCAACCTCAGGCCCTAGAAACGATGGCAAAGGACAAGGACGGCTTTCCGATTCTCCCGCCGGGCGCACCACGCCTTGTCCCTTTTGTAGTGAACGGCAGGACCCGGATCACGGCGAGAATGGAGTCGCTCTCCGTCCTGTGGGCGGATTTGGAGCGCAGACTTCTCCGGCCGGTAGTGGATAAGACCGGCCTGACCGGGACGTACGACTTCGACTTGACCTACTTGCCCGATGAGCCGGTTCGCAACCGCTCCACTTTGGAAACTGGGACGACCGACGGGTCTCAATCGCCAGCCGGTCAGGTCGGTGTAGCGGATTCAGCCGATGCAGCCCCGAATCTCTTCGCTGCCATCGAGACTCAGCTTGGACTCAGGTTGGAGTCCAGGAAAGGCCCGGTGCAGGTGCTGGTGGTCGACCGCGTGAACAGAACGCCGACCGGGAATTGACCGAGGAACCGGCCGGCGCCCGGCCCCACTTCTCCCCCCGATTCCGGGCATTGCGGTCCCAATATCGGACACTGCCCGCTCCTTGCGGGCGCGGAGATGCCGCGGCTTAGCGGCTGATGCGGGTCGGCATTGAGATTGCTCTCAGCCGCGTGGAGGTAGCCGTATGAATGGCCTTTTCATGGACTTCCGGCGTGCTCTGCGCGCGTTGCGCAAGACGCCGGGCGCCACGGCGGTGGCCGCGCTGGCGCTGGCTCTGGGTATAGGAGTCAATACTTCCTCTTTCATCTGGGTCAGCGCCGTGACGCTCCACCCGCTTCCTTATCCGCACCTGGAGCGGATCATGACGTTGTGGGAGACCGTGCCGAAACTGCGCACCGAGCGGGACCAGGTGGCGCCGGCGAATTATCTCGCTTGGCGGAAACAGAACGGCGTATTCGAGCGGCTGGCAGCCTACAGGCCATGGGACGCCAACCTGACCGGCGCGGGGGAGCCGGAGCGCATCCAGGCTTGTCTGGTCACTGCCGATTTCTTTGGGTTGATGGGCATGCAGCCGGCGCTCGGGCGTAGTTTCTCCCCCGCGGACGAGGAGCCTTCCGGCGGTGGGGCTGTGATTGTGAGTCATGGATTCTGGCAGCGGCGGCTGGGTTCGAACCCGGATGCGGTAGGCCGGACTATCACGCTCGACAACCGCGACTATACCGTGGCCGGCGTCATGCCGATCGATTTCGACTACCCGCTGGCAACCGAACTCTGGGCGCCCCTGGCCATGACGCCGCAAGAGAAGGACCAGCGGGCGTCCCGCACGCTGATGGTGCTGGGCCGGCTTGGACCGCGGATCACGGTGGCCGAGGCCCGCAACGCGATGGGAATCCTGGCAGGCCGCCTGGAGGAAGCGTACCCGCGGACCAACCAATCGCGAACGGTTGCGGTTGTGCCTTTACGGGAACTTACCAATCAACTCACCGACCGGTTCTCCCTGACTTTGGCTGGATCGGCCAGCTTCGTCCTGTTACTGGCTTGCGCCAATGTCGCCAGCCTCATGCTGGCGCGCGCCACCGGCCGCCAGAGGCAGTTCGCAGTGGAGTCGGCGCTCGGCGCCGGCCGGCTCCGCATCGCACGGCGCCTGTTTGCTGAAAGCGCCATGATCGCCTTGGTTGGTGGAATCGTGGGCATCTGGCTGGCGGGCTGGAATCTGGAACTGACCAAGTCGCAAGTGCCGTCTGAGGTGCTCCGCTATGTGGCCGGAGTGCGCACGATGCATATCGACGCGGGAGTAGAAGCGTTTACGCTGGCGTTGTCCATGGTGGCCGCAATGCTGTGCGGTTTGCCGGCAGTTCTGCTGGAACTGCGGAGAAACGCGGCCGGCGACCTGGCAGAGACACTGAAGGAAGGCGGCCGGGGCCCTACGCTGGGACCCGCCCGCAGCCGCGGACGGAGTGCGCTGGTGGCGATCGAGGTTGCCCTTGCGCTGGTCCTGCTGGTGGGCGCGGGATTGATGGTCGAAACGTTCCGAGGTCTCCTCAAAGCTAACCCGGGGTTCAATCCCAAGAACCTCTTGACCCTGCAGGTGGCTCTTCCCGAGCAACAATACCGCGAACCCGCGAAAAGCGCCGCGTTTTACGACCGGACTCTCACCGCATTGGGCGCGCTTCCCGGCGCGCGGTTCGCCGCGGCGTACGCGGACCTGGGAGACCCGGAGGGGTTCGCCATCGAAGGCCGGCCGGAACCACGCCCCGGCGAAATGCGGCCAGGCGTCCGCGCCGTGAGCAGCCACTACTTCGAGGCGATGGAGATGCCAATACTGCAGGGACGCGGGATTTCGGACCAGGACGGGGAGAAATCCCCACGAGTTATGGTCCTGAGCGAGAGCCTGGCGCGCAACTACTGGCCGGACGATGCGCGTGGCGCGGGTCCGATTGGACGCCGCATCAAGCTGGGCAACTCGGAATCCCCCTGGCTGACCGTGGTGGGCGTCTCCGGGGACCTCAAAGACTTGTTCAGCGGTCAGCCGAAGCCGACTGCCTGCATCCCCAGTGCGCAAGTTCCGCAGCGCGCCATGACACTGCTGCTGCGGACCGCGGCCGATCCTCTGGCGCTGGCCGCCAGCGCCCGGGCAGCGGTCCGCGCGGTGGACCGGAATCCACCGGTGTACGACGTCAAGAGCATGGAGCAGAACCTGGCCTGGCAAACCTCCGGCGTGGGAGGCGCCGCGCTCAGCATGGGAATCTACGCCGCGATTGCGCTGTTACTAGCGGTCACTGGAGTTTATGCGCTCACCTCGTATTCGGCGGCGCAGCGTACGCACGAAATCGGCATCCGCATGGCATTGGGAGCTCGCGGAGACGAAGTTCTGAAAATGGTGGTCTGGCAATCTTTGCGCATCTCGGGAGCCGGACTGGCGATCGGCCTCCCGGTTGCCTTGATCCTGGCGAAGACGGTGTCGAGCGTGCTTGCGGGCATGGTTCCGATGGATCTGCGCGCGATTGCGGCATTCACGGTTCTGCTGGGTTTATCCGCCCTGCTGGCAGCGTATATTCCGGCGCGGCGGGCGGCCAGACTCGATCCCATGGCGGCGCTGCACCACGAATAGGACCCTGTTGGCAGGCGAAAGCGCCTACCCCACTCAAAGCAGCACGAAGCCCTTGCGGATTCCGATGGCGACCGCCTCCGTTCGGCTGGCGGCGTTCAGCTTGGTAAGGATGGACGCCACGTGAAACTTCACGGTGTGTTCGGAGATCCCGAGCTTCCAGGCGATGGTCTTGTTGGCGGCGCCCTCCGCCATGAGCGAGAGCACCTGCTGTTCCCGCGCCGTGAGGGGCGCCGTCTCGCCGGGCGCTGCCGCAGGTATGGCGGCGGCGATCAGGGAATCGAGTTCTCGTGGGTCGATCACCGCCAGGCCGTTCGCCGCCGCTTCGATCGCGGCCAGGATCCCACCGGGCGCAACGTCGTGCGGAAGAACCGCATGCACGCCGAGGCGCAAGGCATCCTGGGTCCAGCCCGGCCGTGAATCGCCTCCCAACAGGACGTAGGCCGGGGGACTGCCGTCGGCAGGCGGCGCGATGCCGCTTTGCGAGATGTCGGCCAGGACCACGCCGGGCTGCAAATCCTCCACCGACGAGAGATCGGGAAACGATCCCACCACCTCCACTCCGGGAATGGAAGCCGCCAGGGATTCCAAGCCCGCGCGCACTACGGGCGATGGCGCGGCGATCAGCAGCCGGATCATGCCGCCACCGCCCGCGCCTCCAGCCGCACCACGGTTTGCCTGACGCGTCGATTGCCGCCGCGCAGAAAGGGCAGGCGCAGCGTTTCCCGGCCGGAATCGAGCGCCTGGTGAAGCGCTTCCACCGAAACGGGCAGCACGTCGCCCGGACGCAGCGACGCGCCATCCGCCGCGCCGCCCGCTTCGATTTCCAAAATCATCAGGCCGTGCGAGACGGGCCGCAGCGTGACCCCAAGAGAGGGCAGCGGACCCCGGCGCAGAAATGCCAGGGCGTCATTCACGGGGACCGCGATGCCCAGGCCGCCCATGACGGCCGTGTTGATCCCGATGACGCGGCCGTCGGCATCCGCGAGCGGCCCCCCGGAGTTGCCCGGCGCCAGACGCACGTTGGCGCGAATCCAGCGCTGGCCGCCCATGCCCGGTACCGGGCCGACGGAATGGACTACGCCTGTCGAAAGCGCGCCGGCGAAGCCCAAAGGGCTGCCCACGGCGATCACCAGTTCTCCGGGCTTCACCACGCTCGAATCGCCGGGCGACGCCGGTTCCAGATCCGCCGCAGCCACCCGCAGCGCGGCAATGTCCCGGCGCGGATCGATGGAGACCAGCCGCGCCGGAAGCCTGAGGCCATCCCACAACTGGACTTGCGCCTCGCGATGGCGGGCCACGTGGGCGTTCGTGAGGACCAGGCCGCCGGAGTCCCAGACGATTCCCGAACCCAGCCCCCGTTGCGCGCCGGAAACCACCTGCACGGTCGCGCGCCTGAGCCGTTCCGCAACACTTCCGAATCCGCGCATCTCAGTTTCCCCGGGGCCGCTCCCCAATGGTCACCGCGATCTTTCGCGGCTCTCCCCCGCGGACGGCCACCGCCTCCACGGATTGCCCAATGGCCCGCGCCTCAAGAATGCGCTGGATATCGTCCGTATCGGAGACGCCGGAGCCGTCGAGCGAAACCAGGATATCCCCGAGAAGGAATCCAGCCTTAGCGGCCGGACCGTTTTCTCCCACCGATAACACGATCAGGCCTTTTTGATGATTGGGCAGCTCCACTGGCTGCAAACCCAGGCCCAGATATCCGCGCGCCACGTGGCCGCTGGAGAGAATCTCGTCCAGCACGCGCTGAATAGTAGCCGCGGGAATGGCCAGGCCCGCGATCCGCGACAGCGCGGATGTGGCGATGCCGATGACCTCCCCTTCGGTGTTCACAACCAATCCGCCGGACGACCCGGGATAGAGCGTGAGGTCCAGCCGGATGTAACGATCCAGGCGCCCTCCGCGCCAGGTTCGCCAAGAGCCGCTGACGGCGCTGACGATGCCCATCGTGGCGTTCACGCCGGAATCCTGCGAGCGTCCAACGGTGAGCGCCAGATCCCCCGGCGACGGTTCGCCCGAGATGACCAGCGCGGGTCCCTTGGATTCGACCTTCAGCACTGCGATATCCGTTCCGGCATCGCTCCCTGCCAGCGAAGCGGCCGCCGCGCTGCCATCGGGGAGCGTGACGGTAATATCCTCCTCCCGCCGTACCGTATGTTCCGCCGTCACCACCACGCCCGGAGCCCAGAGCACGCCGCTCGAAGAAAACCGCGGCCGTGCGTGTACGGCCACCACAGACTGTCCCGCCCGAGCCGTCACGCTCGATAGCTCGGCCGAGAGGGCTGCTAATTCATGCGCCATATAACCTCCTGAACCAAGGATGCCGCCTTCGCAGCGGTGCGCGCATCCGTAATTCGAGCAGGGCGGCGCCGGTAAAACGGCTGGGGCGCTTGTGGAAGAATGGAACTGTGGTGAAGTACGCCGTCGTGATTCATGAGGAGCCCGAAGGCGGATTCTGGGCCGAAGTGCCGGCGCTGCCGGGTTGTTACTCGCAGGGGGAATCGGTCGCGGAGCTGCTGGATAACACGCGCGAGGCGATCGCCGGGGTGCTGGAAGTCTTGCGGGGAGCGTTCATTCCGCCAAGCGCGAAGCCGCACCATTTATACTAAGGGTGGAGCACGGAATGGCCATCTCTGTGGACATTGGGAGCCTGATCGAGCGATCGCCGGAGATCCGTAAAGGCCGGCCTTGCATCGCCGGAACCGGGGTCACCGTCCGGCGTCACTCCCGAGGAGATTGCCTCCAAGGTCGAGCACCTTACGCTGGCGCAGATCCATGCGGCTCTGGCCTACTACCATGCCAACCAGGCCGAGGTGGACAGCGATACTGCCGCTGAGGAAGCGGCGGCCGAAGAGATATTTCCCGCACCGCCGAAACCGATGTAAGCCGCTTTTTATTCCCCCAGCGCGAACCCCGTCTTCGGGTGCTTCACGATTCGGGCGAAGTCGATCGCGGGGTCGTGGGCGAAGCCGCAGAGCCAGTGCGACTCGGCGGCGGCGGCGAGCCAATGGATTTTGGTCTCGATCGACTGCAACGGGTACAGATCGAAGGCGGGTATCCAGGTGGGTTGCAGGTGGGCGGCTAGGGGAACCATGTCCGCGAGAAAACAGAACGTTTCGCCGCCGCTCTCCGCGGTGATTACCGTCATGTCGCGCGTGTGTCCGGGGGCGCGCCGCATACGGATTCCGGGGGCTACTTCGTAGTCGCCGTCCACCAGGGTCATCTGGCCGGATTCAACCAGCGGGTCGTAATTGGCGTCGATGTAGCTGACGCTATCGCGCATCAGGCGCTTGTGCGCGTGCTCCCATTCGCCGCGCGGGGCGAAGTAGCGGGCTCTCGGGAACGCCGGTCTGGCAACCCCGCCGGAGAGGATGGTGTTGCCGCCGCAATGGTCCCAATGGAGGTGGCTGTTGATGACAATGTCGATGGCTTCGGGATCGAATCCGTGGCGCGCAATCGCCTCCGGCAACGGTTCAGCCGCGGGCGGAAGCTTCATGCGCTCGCGGGCCCGCGCGTCCATCTTGTCGCCGCCGCCGGTATCGATGAGGATAACGTGCTCGCCCGTGCGAATCAGGTAAGAGTTGAAGCCCGCCGCGATGCGGTTTAGCTCATCCGCGGGGGACCGGCGACTCCACAGAGTCTTGGGCACGACGCCGAAAAAAGCGCCGCCATCCCACCAATAGGTGGAATCCCGAACCAGGGATATTTCGAAACTGCCTAGGACGGCGCCCGGCATTCGCTATCGGGGGGCTCAGCCCTGGACCAGCTTGCGGCCGCGATCGAACAGGTCGGCGGCATCGTCCACCAACTGACGCCCGCGGTCGAACATATCGCGCCCGGCCTCGGCGATATCCTTGCCTGTGTCTTCGATGGCTTCCTTGCTGCGGCGCGTTGTTTTGGAAAGGAGTTCGCGCGTATCCTTGCCGCTCTTCGGCGCATATAGAATGGCCACTACCGCGCCAATGACGGCGCCGGTCAAAAACCATGTGAGCCTGCCGCTATAATCTTCCTGGTCCGACATAAAGCCGCCTCCCTCCACATTCTGCGATATCCTTGAGGCATGGCGCAAGACCCCGGCTTGGACGAGGAGGGCGGCGGGGCAGTCAACCCGTCTTCCGATCTCGACTTGGTCACGTTATTCCGGTCCTCCAATACGGATGCGGAGATGGAAGCTGACAACATCCACCGCATGTTGGAGGCGAGCGGCGTTTTTTCGGTAGTGGAGGGCACGAGCGTGATTCCGTCGCTGGAATTCCAGGTTCTGGTACCGCGCGAGAAGGCCGAGGAGGCCGAACGCCTCTTACGGGAAGCGCGCGCGGCTGGTCCGGAGGCGGCGGCGGAAGCCGAGGCGGCGTCCGAAGAGGGCCAGTAAGCCGTCCGGCCGGCGCTTCGGTTGGGCAAGCGGATGCGTGGGATCTCTCGAAGAGCGTTGTGGGGGCTATGCGCCGGCCTGGCGCTGGCGGGGGTGGTGTGCGCCTTCCAACGTCCCTTCCGCGTGTATGTCAGCATCGAACGCTACGACGATATCCCCCTCCCGCCGGATTACCAGACCAAAGCAGAATGGGTCTTCGGCCGCTTGATGTACCCGGAGCACCCCGACGGACTGTTCGGTTCCAGGCGGGGCCGCGGCTTCGGAGGCTACGGGGGCTATGGCGGCTTTGGAGGCTTCGGTGGCGGGATGGACTGGCGCTACGGCGGAACCGGCTGGACGCAGGATTACCCGCGGGCCGACCGCCATTTCGCGCAGGCCGTCCGGCGGTTGACGCGCGTGGATGCCCGTTCCGTGGAACAACCGGTCAACCCGGACGATCTGGACGATTTCTACAATTGGCCCTGGCTCAACGCGGGCGAAATGGGCGACTGGAAGCTGACGGACGAACAGGTGAAGACGGTGCGCGAGTACCTTCTGCGCGGCGGCTTTCTGATGCTCGACGATTTCTGGGGGCCGGACGAATACGCGCGCTTCAACGAGACCATGAGTAAGATATTCCCGGACCGGCCCGTGGTGGAAATCGAAAGCCGCGACCCGATTTTCCACACGGTTTACGACCTGGACCAGCGGTACCAGATTCTGGGGCAGTGGTCGTTTTCTCGCGGCGGCGGGGGAATGTCGCGGAGGGCCGAGGGCACGGTGGCCCACTGGCTGGGCGTTTTCGACGACAAGAACCGCGTCATGGTGGCGATTTCCTTCAACTCGGATGTGGGCGACTCGTGGGAATGGGCCGACGATCCAGCCTATCCCGAGAAGCTCTCGGCGCTGGGAATCCGGCTGGGCGTGAACTACGTGGTTTACTCCATGACGCACTAGCGTAGTGCGGCAAGAAGAATGCGGGGTGTTTTGAACGCCCGAAGAACCGCTCTCTTACGTTCGCGGCTCGGCAAAATCGGGCAATCGCTCGGCAAAATGAGGTTCGAACCGAGCCGCGAACGTCAGAGAGCGGTCGTTGCGGTCACACAATTCGCACAATGAAAGAGTTCACAGGCAAAGTCGCGGTGATCACCGGCGCGGCGAGCGGCATCGGACGCGGGCTCGCCGAACGCTGCGTTCGCGAGGGCATGAAAGTAGTCCTTGCTGACATCGATGAGGCCGATCTCGCCAAGGCCGAAACCGAACTGAAAACCGCCGGCGGGATGGTGCTTGGCGTGAGGACGGACGTCTCGAAACGGAGTGACGTCGAACGGCTGGCCGGCCGGGCATTCGATGCATTTGGCCAGGTGCACTTGCTGTTCAACAATGCCGGGGTGGCCGCCGGCGGGGCGCCATGGGAGGCGACATGGCACGATTGGGAGTGGGTAATCGGCGTTAATTTATGGGGCGTGATTCACGGGGTCAAGGTGTTCACGCCGCTCATGCTCGCGCAGAATACGGAGTGCCACATCGTCAATACGGCCTCCGGCGCAGGGCTGATCGCCGGTGGTGGCTCCGCTCCTTACTCGGTGACCAAGCATGCGGTGGTGGCGCTCTCGGAAAGCCTGTACCTGACGCTGCAACAGCGGAACTCGCCGGTCAAGGTATCGGTTCTCTGCCCGGGGCTTGTGCGGACCAATATCGTCAACGCTGAGCGTAACCGGCCCGCCGAGCTGCGCAACGAACCGGTCGCGCTGACCCCCGAAATGCAAGCCGGTCTGGCCGCATTCAAGGCCGCTGTGGATGCAAGCATGACTCCCCTCCAGGTGGCCGATGTGGTCTTCGATGCAATTGAGAAGGAGCAGTTCTATATCCTCACCCATCCCGAATGGACCGAAGCGATCCAACTCCGCACGGACAAACTGCTGCGACTGGAAAATCCCCAAAGCCCTACAGCAACGCTGGTGAAACTGATAAGCCGCCGCGAGTGAGGGCGCCCGCGGCGGCTACCGCCTCCATTTCACCAGCGGCGGAAACCACGGCCGAAGCCGAAGCCGAATCCCACACCGCCGTAGTACGGCCCCCAATAGCCATACGGATACGGATAGATACCGTAGGGGTACGGAGCGTAATACGGACCGTATGGGGCGTAGGGGGTGGAATACGGCCCGACGGGAGGACCAGTTCGCGCCTGCATCGGCGCCTGGCGGGAATAATCGTTCGGGCTGACGTAACGGAAGGCCTGCGGCGCGTTAGCCGTGGTGACAACCAGCGGCGCATCGATGCGGAAGGTCATGGCCGTTTCCGGGTAGACCACCGTCGGATGATTGCGCGTCACCAGCGCGGCGATCGCGCCCACCGCCAGTCCCGCGCCTCCGCCGATCGCGGCCCCAGTGCCCCAACCGACAGCGGCTCCGATTCCGGCGCCCACGGCCGTCGTGCCGATTATGGTCCCAGCCTGCATGCCGGCCGGTGTCTTACCGCCCTCCCAGGACACCAATTGCGACTGCACCGGCGCCTGCGTACCATCCACCAGTGTCAATCCGGTCAATTCCAGCGCCAGGGTGGATGGAGTATTGGCGTGAGACTTCTGCGCCTGCGCCACCCGGCCGTACACAGTTTGGCCGCGCTGCGCCACGACCACCCCATTCGCCACCAACGGCTGCATCAGGACCGCCGAAAACCCATCGCCGGCCAGGTTGCGGTTCGAGGAGAGCATCTCGTTCACGCGCACCGAGACGAATGTGCCGGGCTTGAGCGTCACTTCGGGGGGAAGACCATAGGCCGGCGGACGATTCGCCGGAGGCGCAGGGGGAACGCTCGCTTGCGGAGGCGCTGGGGGGAAGTTCGCCGGCGGAGGCGTCTGGGCCTGCTCGCCGCTGTGATCCACCGGCTCGGGATCGGCTACCGGCGCGGTTTGGGCCGGATCGGGCGCCTGCGTGGCTTGGGCGGGAGCCGGTTCGCTCAACCGCCGCCATCCACCCGTCGCCGGGTTTTGGGCCTGTGGCGGACCAGGTTGTTGGTCCTGAGCTGCGGCGATGCCGGCTGCGGCGAGCAAAATCAGGCCAATCGAAGGAAGGGTTCCGGGAAATAACTTAGTTCGAATGCGGGTCATGTGTTGAGTGCCTCGTACCCCAACAGTTGCACCTGGCTTGCCAATCCTAAGCCATTGATAATACGGCGGTTTCTAACCGCTGAAGCTGGCCGGAAAGCACCGCGGTGGTGCATTTCGGCCAATCCGCCGCTACTCGTATCTCAGCGCCACCATGGGGTCTACGCGCGCGGCGCGGCGGGAGGGAATCCAGGCGGCGAGCACGGCGGTCAACGCCAAAACGGCAATCCCGGCGGCCAGCGACAGCGGGTCGTCCGGCGCCACGCCGAATAGCAGACCCTTCACCATCCGCGTGACCGCCAGCGAGCACAGCACGCCGGCCACGATGCCGATTCCCGTCCAGGCTCCGGCGTGGGTCTGGATCTGCACGGCGATGTCTCTGGGGCGCGCGCCCAAGGCCATGCGGACGCCGATCTCCTGGGTCTGCTGCGTCACCAGGAACGACAGGACGCCGTACAACCCCACCGCCGCGAGCAAAAGCCCAAACACGGCGAACGACGCGACCAGCGTGGCTACGAAGCGGGGCTGGTCGCGGAACCGCCCGACGCGCTCCGGCATGGCTTGGAACGTTACGGGCAGCGACGGATCCACTTCGGCCACCTCTTGGCGCACCCACCGCTCCAATGTGGCGGGCGAGAGCGGCGTCCGGAATAACGCCACGCCGCCGCGCGGCAGCGAGGCATTGTCCATCCGCAGGCGGTAATATTCGGGGTCGCTTTCGGTCAGGCCGTTGTTGCGCGTGTCGGCCGCCACTCCCACGATGGGACACCAGTGGGCATCCCCGTCCAGGGCGATCTGCTGGCCCAACGGATTCTCGGCGCCGAAGAACCGCCGCGCCAGCGAGGCGCTCAGGATGACGGGCGAATCGCCCGACGCGCGCTCGCTTTCCTCAAACGTGCGCCCCGCGACAATTCGAATGCCCATGGTCCGGAAGTAACCCGGAGTCACCCAGCGGAACTCCACCATGCCGCCGTCGGGAGCCACTGGCGGATGTTGCGCGATGCGGATGTTCGAATACGGGCGCCCCATGGAACCGCGCGGAGGGATGGAATCGCTGAGCGCGAACAAACCGCCGCCGGGGATCTGCTTCAACCTGGCTTCCAGGTCATGGAAGAAGGCCGATTGCGACGCCTGCGGACCGTAATGCGCCGCGCGCAAGGTGAAGGACGCCGTGAGCAGATGCTCCGGCTCATAGCCCAGCGGTTCGTTCTGAAGCTTCCAGAAACTGCGTACAAAGAGCGACGCGCCGGTGAGCAGCACCAGGGAAATCGCCACCTGCGCGGCCACCAGAAACCTACGGAACAGCGTGCGGGAGGCGCCGGCCACGCGCGAACCCGCCAGCGATTCGGCGCGCGGCCGTTCGAGCGCCGGCGCCATGCCGAAAAGCAAAGCCGCTACCACCGACGCGGCCAGCGCGAACAGCAGCACGCGGCCATCGAGAGCGGTCCGGCCGGCGCGCAGCAAGCCTTCCGGCGCCATAAGAATCAGGGTGCGCAGCATGGCCCACGCGACTCCGCACCCAAGCAAACCGCCGGCCAGCGCCAGCACCAGGCTCTCGGTGAGCAGTTGGCGTATGAGACGTGCGCGGCCCGCGCCAATGGCCGCCCGCACCGCCAGTTCCCGCCGCCGCGCCGCGGCCCGCGCCAGCAGAAGATTCGCCACGTTGGCGCAGACCAGTAGGAGCAGGGCCAGCACAGCGCCCAACAACATCCAGGAGGCCAGCTTGACGTCGTGGATCTGGCGCTCGCGCAGCGAGCGGATTACCAGGCGCACCTCCGAGCGGAGTTCCTTGGGCACATCCAGTTGCGTGGTCTGCTGAAACAGCGGCAGCATTTGCGCGCGCGCCTGAACGATCGAAACATCGGGGCGCAGGCGCGCGAAGGTGCGGAGAAACCCGCTGGCATTCGCTTGGCGCGGGCGGGTGGCGTCGAGTTGCTCGGGCATCAGAATGTCCGCCGCGCCCAGTTGCGGCATCTCGAAGCCTTCGGGGAGCACGCCGACCACCGTCACGCGCACGTCGTCCACGGTCACCTTTCGGCCCACCACGCGCGCATCGCCGCCGTAATTGCTCCTCCACAGCGGGAACGAGAGCAGCGCCACGGGAGGCGCGTGCGGTTGGTCGTCCTCCACCGTGAAATCGCGCCCGATGGCCGGCCGAATTCCCAGCATCCGTAGGAAATTCGCCTCCACCGAAACGCAGTTGACACGCAAAGGCGTCTCCTCTGCCATGAGGTCGCAATTCAAGGCAGGCGCAGGCCGCATCGAGGTCATCGACTGAAATGCGGTCTGCTCGCGCCGCCAGTCCAGGTAGCTCGCGACCACGTTGAACTCGTTGTCATCCACCGGGCCAAAGTACCCAATGGAGACCAGTTGCCGGTCGTTGGGATAAGGCAGATGGCGAAACAGCAGTGGATCCACCACGCCGAAGATGGCCGCCGCGGCGCCGACGCCCACGGCGATCGTCACGATGGCCACGGCTGCCAGCGTGGGCGACTTGCGGAAGCCGCGCACGGCCAGGCGGGCATCCTGCAGGAAGTCGTCGAGCCATCGTTCGATATGGACGGCGCGCACATCCTCTAGCGTTTGCAGGCGGTTGCCGAATTGCTTGCGCGCGGCGCGGCGCGCTTCATCCGCCGGAACTCCGCCGGCGCGGAGCCACTCCTGGCGCATGGCGAGGTGGCTATCCAGCTCGTCCTGCCATTGGGACTCCCGGCCGCGCCGCTGCCCGAGCCATGCCCACGGCGTCTTCATGCGAACCTCAGCAGTTTCCGTACGCCTTTGGCCACCGACGTCCAATTGTCTTCCGACTCCGCCAGGCGCCGCCGTCCGGTGGCCGTCAGCGCATAGAAGCGCGCCTTGCGCCCGTTTTCCGTGGTACGCCAATCGCCCTCGATCAGCTTTTCCTTTTCCATACGATGCAGCGCCGGGTAGAGCGAGCCTTCCTCGACGCGCAGCAGGCCTTCGGACACCGTTTGCACGTGCAGAGTGATTCCGAACCCGTGATTATCCCTGTGCTCGAGGGACTTGAGGATGAGCATTTCGAGGGAGCCTTGAAGACGGTCGGTTCGCATATTTTCCCTAGTTAACTAGGGTAGATCTCTAGGCCACTGGCGTCAAGCGCGGGTCGGGATTCGGTGTGAAGAAAAACCCCAAACCGGCGCGCGGCCGGACCGGGAGGAACGCCCCGCTGCGGGATAATCAAAAGGCGGCGAACCGAATCGGAGGGAAACCATGAGCATCGATGCACGCGCCAGCCACCCCGGGTACAATATGTTGCCAACGGACATTGAGGGGTTCGATTCCCTGGCGGAACTCGCCCTGGATTTGCGTTCCACCTGGAATCACGCCACCGACGAAGTGTGGCGGCAGCTTGACGCGGAGCTGTGGGCCATCACGCATAACCCCTGGGTGGTCCTGCAAACGGTTTCGCGCGATCGGATCGGGCGAGCGCTGGCCGGCCAGGAGTTCCGCAAGAAGGTAGACGATTTGGTAAAGGCCAATCGCGAGGCGGCGGCGGCGCCCGCCTGGTTCCAGCAGAATCACGCGCAGTCTCCCCTCACTTCGGTGGCTTACTTCAGCATGGAATTCATGTTGAGCGAGGCTCTGCCGATCTACTCGGGCGGGCTCGGCAACGTGGCGGGGGATCAGCTCAAGGCCGCCAGCGATCTCGGCGTTCCGGTGACCGCCGTGGGATTGCTCTACCAGCGTGGCTACTTTCGCCAGATCATCGGCAGCGCCGGGGAACAGCAGGCGCTCTATCCCTATAACGACCCCGGCCAATTACCGATCACTCCGTTGCGCCAGCCGAACGGCGAGTGGCTGCGCCTGGAGATTGCGCTGCCTGGGTATTCGGTTTGGCTGCGCGCATGGCAGGCCCAGGTGGGCAGGGTAAAGCTATATTTGCTGGACAGTAACGACGCAGCGAATTATCCCGCGCATCGCGGAATTACCAGCGAACTGTACGGGGGCGGGCCTGAGTTGCGCCTCAAGCAGGAAATGGCCCTCGGGATTGGCGGATGGCGGCTGCTGCGCGCGCTGGGGCTTCAACCGGAGATCTGCCATCTGAATGAAGGGCACGCGGCGTTCGCCGTTCTGGAGCGCGCGCGAACCTTCATGGATGAGACGCACCAGCCCTTCGATGTTGCGCTGGCGGTGACGCGGGCGGGTAATCTCTTCACGACGCACACGGCGGTAGCCGCGGGATTCGACCGTTTCTCCACCGGCCTCATGGAGCAGTACCTCAAGGGCTACGCCGAAAAGAAGCTGGGCATTTCCCTGTACGATCTGATGGCGCTCGGCCGGCAGAACCCGGCCGACGCGGGTGAGGATTTCAACATGGCGTACCTGGCCATCCGCGGGAGCGGAGCGGTGAACGGGGTGAGCCGTTTGCACGGGCAGGTGAGCCGGCGCCTGTTTGCGCCTTTGTTTCCCAGGTGGCCGGAACAGGAGGTTCCGGTCGGGCACGTCACCAATGGAGTCCATACGCCGAGCTGGGATTCGGCGGAGGCCGACGCGCTTTGGACGGAGGCGTGCGGCCGCGAGCGGTGGCTGGGCACGGTGGAGAATCTCGAGCAGGACCTTCGCCGCGTTTCCGACGCCAAGCTATGGCAGTTCCGCATGGACGCCAGCAAGTCCCTGGTGGAATACACGCGCGAACGTTTGTCACGGCAACTGGCTGGAGCCGGCGCGCCACCGGAGGAAGTGGAATTCGCCACTCACCTGCTGGACCCATTCGTGTTGACGCTGGGTTTTGCGCGCCGTTTCGCAACGTACAAGCGGCCGAACCTGCTGCTGCACGACCGGCAGCGACTCCTCCGGCTGTTGACCAATCCTCAGCGTCCGGTGCAACTGATCATTGCCGGTAAAGCGCACCCGGCGGATCAGGCGGGGCAAGACCTCATCCAGCAATGGACGCAGTTCATCCGCCAGCCCGAGGTGCGCCCCCACGCCAGCTTCCTGAGCGATTACGATATGTTGCTCACCGAGCACCTGGTGCAGGGAGTGGATGTCTGGATCAACACGCCGCGCCGTCCTTGGGAAGCGAGCGGGACCAGCGGCATGAAGGTGCTGGTCAACGGCGGCATCAATCTGTCGGAGTTGGATGGGTGGTGGGCGGAAGCCTACACTCCCCAAGTCGGATGGCCTTTGGGGGACGGGCGGGAACACGGCGACGATCCGGCTTGGGACGCCGCCGAAGCCGAAGCGCTCTACAACGTGCTGGAGCGGGAGGTGATTCCCGAGTTTTATGCGCGCGACGCACAGGGCATTCCCACGGCTTGGGTGGCGCGGATGAGGGAAAGCATGGCGCGTTTGACGCCGCAATACTCGGCCGACCGTACCGTGCGCGAATACACCGGGCAGCATTACCTGCCGGGAGCGGCGGCCTACCGCGCGCGCGCAGCCAATGGCGGCGCCGCGGGCAAACAAGTGGTGGATTGGCGGCGGGGCCTGGAGCGCGAGTGGGCCGCGGTGCGCCTGGGCGAGGTCAAAGTGGAAACCGACGGCGCGCATCGCGTGTTTGAGGTCCAGGTTTATCTGGACGACATCGACCTGAATACGGTGCGAGTGGAGCTATATGCCGACGGCCTCAATGGCGAAGCTCCGGTGAGGCAGCAGATGGAACGCGTGCGCCAGCTCGTGGGAGGGGCGGAGAACTACGCCTATCGCGCATCGGTCTCCGCGGCGCGCCCGGCCGGCGACTACACGGTGCGCGCAATCCCGTACGGCGCCGGCGCGTCGGTACCCCTGGAAGACGCGCGCATTTTGTGGCAGCGGTAATTCCATTCGGAGGGCGGCTATGAAAGTAGACGAACGACTCGATCCCAACATCTTCGTCATCTTCGGCGGAGCAGGAGATTTGACGTGGCGGAAACTGATGCCGGCGTTGCTCGACCTGTACCGGAACCAGAGTATCCCTGCCCATTTTTCGATCGTCGCGGTGGACCGCGTCGAAATGAGCGAAGAGGCGCTGCGCAAACGTCTGCACGACGGAGTGAACCAGTTCTCACGCGGCGGGACTGTCGCCGCCAAGGAGTGGAACGAGGTCGCCAAACATATCCGCTACCTGCAAGGCGATTTCAAGAGCCACGCGACTTATGCGGAACTCAACCACTTGTGCGAGGAGCTGGAAAAGGAGTGGGGATCGAAGGCCCAACGCATTTTCTACATGGCCACTCCGCCCTTCCTGTTCGGCGAGATTCCCACCCTCCTGAACTATGCCGGCCTGTCGGCCGACCGGGAGCGCTCGCGGCTGGTCGTCGAAAAGCCCATCGGGTGGGACCTGGCGTCCGCCATGGCGCTGAACCACACGCTCGCCGCCGCCTTCAACGAATCGCAGATTTTCCGGATCGATCATTACCTGGGCAAGGAAACCGTGCAAAACATCCTGGCGTTCCGCTTCGCCAATCCGCTCTTCGAGCCGATTTGGAACCGCCGCTATGTGGATTACGTGACCATCACGGTGGCCGAAGAAGTGGGCGTGGAACATCGCGGCGGCTATTACGATGGCGCGGGCGCCTTGCGCGACATGGTGCAGAACCATCTCTTGCAGTTGCTCTGCCTGGTGGCGATGGAGCCGATGGTGTCTTTCGAGGCCGACGAGATCCGCAACAAGAAAGTCGACGTCCTTCACGCGGTCCGGCACATTGCGCCGGACGCGGTCCACGAGTTCGCGGTTCGCGGGCAGTACGGCAAAGGTTGGAACGGCGGCAAAGAAGAGTGCGCCTACCGCGATGAAGAAGGCGTGCCGCCCGATTCCCAAACCGAGACCTACGCGGCGCTGCGGTTGTTCGTGGACAACTGGCGCTGGCAGGACGTGCCGTTTTATCTGCGCACGGGCAAGCGCATGACCCGTCAGGCGTCCGAAGTTGCCATCCAGTTCCGCGCCGTGCCGCATCGGTCGTTTCCGGCGGAGGCGACGCTCGACTGGCAACCCGCCAGGATCGTAATGTCGATTCAGCCCGACGAAGGCATCGTGCTCCGCTTTCAGGCGAAACTGCCCGGGGCGAAGCTGCTGTTGCGGCCGGTGGACATGCGTTTCAACTACACCGAGAGCTTCCACGCGCCGTCGCCCGAGGCCTACGAGACCTTGCTTTGGGATGTGGTGAACAACGATGCCACGCTGTTCATGCGCGCCGATCAGGTGGAGGCGGCCTGGCGGATACTGATGCCGGTGCTCGACGTGTGGAAGGCGATTCCTCCCAGCGACTTTCCGAATTACGCCAGCGGCACTTGGGGGCCCGACGCCGCGCAGGGCCTGCTGACGCATCCCGGTCACCGCTGGCCGCTTCCATTCGAATTGTCCGAGGGCGAGCAGCACCCCGTTCCGGCGCCCCCCCGGAAGGCGTGAGAACGGCGCCCATGTGGAGTGTCCTAGTGGGGCAGGCGCTTTCGCCTGCCAGCCCCTGCTATCGTAAATCGACCCGTGGAGCGGGCTTTCAGCCTGCTATGCCGGCGTCCGCGCCGGCATTCTTCGAGCGCGCGTCCGCACGCCGCGCGGACCAGTGTGATACGCTGCCTTCGTGGAACGATACAAGGGTCTGCTTGCGGCGAGCATCCTGCTCGCGCCGTGCCTGAGCTGGGCGCAGGAGGGACCGCTCACTTCCCTGCCCTATACGCCGAGCCTCGAAACGAAGTTCGTGGACCGGACGGCGGATCCGTGCGTGGATTTCTACCAATTCGCGTGCGGCAAGTGGAACGCGTTGAACCCGATGCCGGCGGACCAGCCGCGTTGGGACGTGTACTCGAAGCTGGGAACGGAGAACCTGCGGTATCTGTGGGGCATCCTGGAGGAAACCGCTAAGCCTGGTCCACGTGCGCCGAACCAGCAGAAGATCGGGGATTTTTTCGCCTCCTGCATGGATGAGGCTGCGGTGGAACGGGCGGGAGCGGCGCCGCTGAAGGCGGATCTGGACGCGATCGCCGCGCTGCGGAGCGCCGCCGATCTGCCGCCGCTGCTCGGGCGCCTGCACCTGGCGGGCAATGGGGCGCTGTTCGAGTTTGGCTCCTCGCAGGATTTCGCGGATTCGAACCAGGTGATCGCCTTCGCCTCGGCTGGCGGACTGGGGCTGCCCGACCGCGATTACTACGTGAAGACGGACGCGAAATCCGTTGAGATTCGCGCGCGCTATATCGCGCACGTGGCTGCCATGCTGCGGCTGCTGGGCGATTCCGAAGCGGCGGCCGGCGCGGAAGCGAAGACGGTGATGGACATCGAAACGGCGCTGGCGAAGGCCTCCCTGACGCGCGTCGAAAAGCGCGACCCGTACAAGCTGTTTCATAAGCTGCCGCGCGCCGCGTTCGTGAAGCTGACGCCGCACTTCGGCTGGCCGGCGTACTGGAACGCGGCGGGACTGCCTCTGCCGGCGGTGGTCAACGTCACTGAACCGGCGTTCTACAAGCAGGTGGAACAGCAGCTCGCCACGCGGCCCGTGGGCGACTGGAAGACGTACCTGCGGTGGCATCTGGCGCACTCGAAGGCGCCGTATCTCTCGTCGAAGTTCGTCGCGGCGAATTTCGATTTCTACAGCAAGTACCTGCGCGGCGTGACGGAGATGCAGCCGCGCTGGAAACGCTGCGTTCGGTACGTGGATGAGGACCTGGGCGAGGCGCTGGGCCAGGTCTTCGTGGAGAAGACCTTCACGGCGGACACCAAGGCGCGCGCGCTCGCCATGGTCAAGCAGATCGAGCAGGCCATGGAAACGGACCTGAACCAGATTGCGTGGATGAGCGCCGACACTAAGAAACAGGCGCTGGTGAAGCTGCATGGTTTGGTGAACAAGATCGGGTATCCGGATAAGTGGCGGGATTATAGCGCCGTCGACGTGGTCCGCGGCGATTTTCTGGGAAACGTGGACCGCGCGAGCGTGTTCGAATCCAAGCGCCAGTTGAACAAGATCGGCAAGCCGGTCGACCGCGCGGAATGGCAGATGACGCCGCCCACGGTCAACGCCTACTACGACCCGCAGATGAACGACATCAACTTCCCGGCGGGCGTGTTGCAGCCGCCCCTCTACGATCCCAAGATGGACGACGCGCCCAACTACGGCAACACCGGCGCGACCATCGGGCACGAGCTGACGCACGGCTTTGACGACGAAGGCAGGCAGTTCGACGCCAAGGGCAACCTGCGTGACTGGTGGACCAAGAAGGACGCCGAGGAGTTCAACAAGCGAACGGCCTGCGTGGTCAACCAGTATGCGCAGTACACGGTGGTGGACGATATCAAGATCAACAGCAAGCTGACGCTGGGCGAAGACGTGGCGGACCTGGGCGGAACGCTGCTGGGGTACATGGCCTGGAAGGAGGCCACCAAGGGGCAGGACCTGAAGCCGATTGACGGATTCACGCCGGAACAGCGGTATTTCATCGGCATGGCGCAATGGGCGTGCGGCGACGAGCGGCCGGAGAACAAGCGCCTGAACGCGGTGACGGACCCGCACTCGCCGGACAAGTACCGCATCAACGGCGTAGTGAGCGACATGCCGGAATTCTCGAAGGCGTTCTCGTGCAAGGCCGGCCAGCCGATGGCGCCGGTGAGCGCGTGCCGGGTGTGGTGAGGGCAGCGGGGCGTGTCGCGCCACTTTGATAATGTCCCCTTGTGGCCTCGTTTAAAATGTCCCCTATC